>DATJRT010000253.1:0-7770 GCA_035504495.1 Occallatibacter sp. | reverse complement strand
GCGTTGGCGAGGATTTTTTCGGCGACGAGCTGGGGGACGATGTCGTAGTGGTCCACTTCCATGCGGTAGCTGCCTTTGCCCTGGGTCATGGAGGTGAGCAGGGTGCCGTAGGTGAGCATCTCGGCCATGGGGACCTGGGCGTTGATGACGGTGGTGCGGCCCTTGGATTCCATGCCGCCCACCCGCCCGCGCCGGGAGTTGAGGTCGCCCATGAGGGTGCCGGCGAACTCGTCGGGAGCTTCGATCTCGACCTTCATGATGGGCTCCAGCAGGCAAGGCTTGGCCTGCTCCATGCCGTTGCGAAAGGCAAGGCGGCCGGCGGTCTTGAAGGACAGTTCGTTGGAATCCACGTCGTGGTAGGAGCCGTCATAAACAACGGCCCTGAAATCGACGACCGGATAACCGGCCAGGTATCCGCGGGTAGCGGACTCGACGATGCCCTTTTCGATGGCGGGGATGAAGTTGCGAGGGATGGCTCCGCCGAAGACCTCCGAGGCGAACTCGAAGCCGCCGCCGCGGGGAAGGGGCTCCATGCGGATCTTGCAGTCGCCGAACTGGCCGTGGCCGCCGGACTGCTTCTTGTGGCGGCCGTGGGCGTCGGCCTTGGCGCGGATGGTTTCGCGGTAGGGGACCTTGGGCGCCTTGAGCGTGACTTCAGCGTGGTAGCGCTTCTTGAGCCGCGAGACAATGGCCTCAATGTGCGGCTGGCCTGCGCCGGCGATGAGGAACTCGTTGGTCTGCGGATCGCGGAAGAAGCGGATGAGGAGGTCTTCTTCCATCAATTTATGAATGGCGGGCGCGAGCTTGTCTTCGTCGGCGCGGGATTTGGGCTCGATGGCGTAAGTCATGGCCGGCTCCGGGAGCGCGGCCAGGGCGACCTGGATGTCGGCGCCTTTTGCTCCGAGCGTATCGCCGGTGAGGGTTTCGCGCAGCTTGGCCACCGCGCCCAGGTCGCCCGCATGCAGCTCAGCCACTTCGACGGCTTTGCGGCCCTGCATGACGGAGAGGTGCGAGAGCTTTTCCTGCCCGCGGCGGGTGTAGTTCTCGAGCGTGGCGTCGTTCTTGATAATGCCGGAGATGACTTTGAAAAAGCTGATTCTGCCCGCGAAGGGGTCGGACATGGTTTTGAAGACGAGCACGGCGGCCGGCTCGGAGTCGGCCACTTTACGCGTGGGCGTCTCGGCCTCTGGCGTGGCGCCGCTGGCGGAAACGGCCAGGGCAGTTTCCACCGGGATGGGCGCACGCTCGACCGGAGCCGGCGCGTAGACCTTGAGGAAGTCGAGAAGATGATCGAGAGCCATGTTGGCAAGGCCGCTTGAAAAGAGCACGGGGAAGATACGGTCTTCGCGGATGGCCTCGTGAAGCGCGGCGATGAGATGGTCTTCGGGGATGGTGCCCTTCTCAAAGAACTCTTCCATCAGCTCGTCTTTGCCTTCGGCCACCAGCTCGACGAGAGCTTCATGGCGGGCCTTGGCGTCCGCGGCCAGCGCGGCGGGGATTTCAGCGGAGACTTTGCCGCGGCCGTCGCCGCCGGGCATATAGGTGTAAGCCTCCATGGTCACCAGATCGACCACACCGTGAAAACCCTGGGCATCGGAGATGGGCAATTGCACGGGTACACAGTTGCGGCCCCAGCGCTCGTGCAGGTCGTCAAGCAGGGCGCTCAAGCCCCCGCCGCCGCCGGCCTTGGGGTGGTCCATCTGATTGATGACGACGATGCGGGGGACGCTGGCTTCTTCGGCGTAGCGCCACACGCGCTCGGTGACAGGCTCCACGCCGTTCTGCGCATTCACAAGAACGATGGCGGATTCAACCGGCAGCAGCGCGGCGCGGGCTTCGTGGGTGAACATGTGAAAGCCGGGCGTATCGACCAGATTGATTTTGACCCCCTGCCACTCGGCGAAGGCGACGGCGTTCTGCATGGTCACGCCGCGAGCCACTTCCTCTTCGTCGTAGGCGGTCACGGCCGACCCGTCTTCCACCCGCCCCTGCGCGGGGGTCATTTTCGCGGCATGCAGCATGGCGGCCACCAGCGTGGTTTTGCCGCTGTGCGCATGCCCCACTACAGCTACGTTGCGGATCTCACTTCCCTGGTACGTTTTCATGGCGATCTCCTGGGTGCGGCAGCGCCCAAAAAGCGGATGCTATCACAGGGAGCGGGGGCGCGTCGTGGGAGGCAAAGCCGGCGAAAGCCGCGCGCGACGCCAGGTCGGCCGCACCACACATGAGAACCGGCGATAATGACCGCAGAGATGAATCACCGTAGAAATTGAGGGAGACCCGGCATGAGCCTGCTCGATCGTTTACGCAAGGGATTCGGCTACGTGCTCCTCAGCATGGGCGTCTCCCGTCCCCAGGGCAATTCGGCCAATTCGGCCAATTCGGACAATTCGGCCAATTCGGCCGCATCGCCCACGCCGCCATCGCCGGAGCGGGAATCGGGCGCGCCGCCGTCCAGCTCGCCGTCCAGCTCGCCGTCCACCTCGTTGTCCACCTCGTTGTCCAGCCCGTCGTCCGGCGCTTCGGCGCATCCGGCCGCTGAAAAACCCTCTGCCCGGCCCGACGACCGTCCCTGATTGCGCCCCGCGCAGCAAGGCGCGCGCAAAACCTCCGCCACCAGGCGGACCGGCGTGGGCGCCCGGGCGCGTGTCTGCAAGCGCGGGCACGCCCGCAGGAGATGGACGGGAATCAGCCGGGCAACCGATCTCAGCCGCGCAACGGGAATCAGCCGCCTTGCCGGCCGCTCGCCCGCCGCGGGGGCGCCCCGTCCCTGCGACCCATTTGTTTCTGTCGCAAGGGTGGGATAGCACGCTTGCCTCCGCTCCCGCTTGCACTCTTGCCTCTGCTCTCGATATTCGCCGCCACCGCCGCGCGGATGAGAGCCTTCAACGCCGGCTCATTCACCTTGTCGCCTTCGTGAATATCGATTGCGCGCCGCACATTTCCTTCGAGGCTGGAGTTGAACAGCCCGGCCGGGTCCGGCAACGCGGCGCCGCGGGCGAACGTCATCTTCACCGCGTTCCTGTACGTCTCTCCCGTGCACACAATGCCGGCATGCGACCAGACGGGCGTCCCTCTCCACTTCACCTCTTCGACGATCTCCGGGTCCGCCTGGTGCATGATCCGGCGCACCTTTGCCAGCGTCTTCCCCCGCCAATCCCCCAGCGCGTTGATCTGCGCGTCGATGAAGTCCGAAGCGGAATCCCATGTCACAGGCTCTTTCATACCGGCCTCCAGTTCCCGCTCCCATTTTCGCCGCGACCGCGAACAGCCTGCAAGCAGATGTCGAGTATAATGAGGCAAAATTCAGATAACCGCAATTGATCCATCATTGCGAAGGAACAGCGAGGATCGGCGGCAGTGGCTCCGGTGCTGATGTGGCTTATTTTGGTGCTTTGCCTTGTGATTTCCATTGGCAAGTACCTGCTCGGCCTGGTTCTGCGGCTGGCGCATCCTTCCACGAAAATTCGCAAGGACTATAGCCTCGAGCCCACCGTCAGCGTTCTCATGCCCTGCTACAACGAAGGCAAGACCGTTTACGAAACCATTGAGAGCATCAGCCGAAGCAATTATCCCAGCCACAAATTCGAAGTGATCGCCCAGGACGACTGCTCGGCCGACGACAGTTACGAGTGGATGCTGAAGGCGCAGCGCGATTTTCCCGGTGTCCGCATCCGTGTGGGCCGCAATGAAGAGAATTGCGGCAAGGCGCGCACCGTCTGCAATGCCCTCGTGCACTCGCGCGCTGAAATCATCATCTCCATTGACTCCGATTGCATCTTTCACCCCGAGGCCATTCGCGAGCTCACCGCCAGCTTCTCTGAACCGAAAGTCGGCTCCGTCGGCGGCCGCGTGGGCGTGCGCAATCCCAACGAAAGCGTCATCACCGCCATCCAGACCATCGTCTATTACGCGGCATTCGAGCTCTACAAGATCCCGGAGAACTGGACCCGCAGCGTCTGCTGCATCAGCGGCTGCCTTTTCGCCATCCGCCGCGAGCTGCTGCTCGAGATCGAGCCGGCGATCCGCGCCCGCCACTGGTTCGGAGTTCCCGTCAATCAGGGCGAAGACCGCTTTCTGACCCATCAAACGCTTCTGCGCGGGTACGGCACCTATATCAACAACGACGCCCTCTGCTGGACCACGGTGCCCACCACGCTGCCCGTGCTCTTCAAGCAGCAACTGCGCTGGCGGCGCAGCATCGTGCGCGACTTCTTCTTCACTCTGCGTTCCCTTCCGCGGCATGTTTTCAAGCTGCATCCCAACACCGTGCTCACGCTGGTGCTCACGCCGCTCGGCGCCATCGTCGCGCTTCTCGTCGTCGTCACCTCCCTCATCTCCGATCCCATGGCCTGGGCCGGGCCCATGCCCATGATCACTGCTCTGGCCATTGCCGCCGTCTTATCCTGGTGGATCAAGAAGCGCAGCGTGCGCGAAACCATCGCTCATCCGCTGGCGTTTGGCGCCTACATTGCCTGGGCCATTGCCAGCAGCCTGTTTCTCACCCCGCTTGCCCTCTGTACCATGGATTCGGCTGACTGGGGCACACGCGTGAAAACGGTATAGGAGGTTTCCGGTGGCCACCGAGACCCTTGAACCCGAAGTGAAGCCGGCAAAGAAAGCCGCGGCCGCGCAGCCCCTGCACTACCGCTTCATCCTCGCCACATACCGCATCTTCGCCATCGCCGCCTTGTACGCGGTCCTGCTGGGCGTGATTGCCTATGCCTTCGTCATGGGCTTTTATGCCGTCAACTCCTCCTGGGCTGCGCCGGTCATCCTCACGGCAACCGACGAGAAGAGTCTCGATTTCCGCGAAAAACTCATCACCAGCCAGCAATCCATTGAAGACCTGAAGGTGGATGCGGCCAAGATGGAGGCCGGCCTGAAGGAGATGCAAGCTCATCGCGGCGCTCTCCTGGCCCTGGAGCCGCAGATCCAGAAAGCCATCGACGCCGAGCGCAAACACGATACCGCCGATCTTCCCCAGCTTTCTTCTCTCGATCGCCGGAAGCAGGCCGACGACGCCCGCACCCAGAAGCTGCTGGCGCAACTCGAGGACATGGAAGCCAATATCGAGAAGGATCTTGCCGCGGGCCTCATCACCAAAGCCGACGCAGCGTCGCAGCTGGCCGCTCTCAATCAAACCGCGACCGGCTACACGGACAGCCGCATCGCCGAAGTCCTGCTTACGGACACCGAGCTCGACAAGACTCCCGTCGGCGGCACCATCGTGGACGCCCTTGAAAAGCAGGCCGAGCTCCGCTCTGAGGCAGCGCAGCTCGATGTGGCCATCGAGGTGGCGGAAAAGGAACTGACGGAAGACAACCGCCAGATCGCCCGCCTGCACGACGCCATCGTCACCGCCAAGCTGAGCCCGTATTACCTGATTGCCACCGGGAAAAATCTGCTCTATTTCGCTTTCGTTCCTTATGACAACCAGGCCAGCGCCACGCCCGGCAGCCCCATCTACGATTGCTATCTGAACATGATCCTCTGCCGCAAAGTGGGCGTCGTCGGCCAGCGCTTCGCCGGGGAAGAACAGGCGACTCATCCCATCTTCAAGACGCAGATTCGCGGCTTTCTCATCCAGATGGAACTCGATCGAGCTCAAGCTGAAGCTGCCAAGTCGAGAACTGTGTTTCTGGGCAGAAAGCCGCTGTTGTTCTAACGGGAGATTGCATGGCAGTCAGAGCACGGCTGATTTTGCTTTTGATGTTTTTCTGCTCGATCCTTCCTCTTTGCGCGCAGACTTCCCCGGATGCGGACGCCTATTGCACCTATCAGACGGAACAGGCTGAGGCGCAGCGTAACCTTCTGCGCACGCCCACGGCCGAGGGCGGACTTGCCCAGGACGAGACCGGCTTGCCCACGCAGGTGGTTGCGGGCGCCACATTGGGCGTCTCCGATGTAAAAAAGGCCGGGCTCACCATGGAAGTGGCGCGCCGCGGCTGCGATCTTTACCGCTCCACCACCACCGTGCAGCAGCAGTTGCAGTACGCCGTTCCCATGCTGGAGCGCGCAGCGCTGGAGAACCGGCTCACGCTCATCGACCATGCCTCAGGGCAATTGAGCGTGCTTATGGAGAACACGCGCAAGATGATGGAGCAGCAGAATGCCACGCGCCTCATGCTCTTCACCCTCGAATCCACCCGCACCAAACTCGAGGCGGACCGCGCCGACACGCAATCCAAGATCGCGGCCATCTATGTGCCGGATCTGCCCGCTACCCCGCTGAAGCAGACGGTTGCGCAAAAACAGGAGCAGGAAGTAGCCGAGCAGCAGGCCGAAGACCGCCTTAACCGCCAGAACAACTGGAACCTCGCCTTGCAGGTGGGCGTGCATCAGCAGGTCAATCCGGTGGCCGATGGACTCCAACCCTACGGCTCCTTCTCCCTGAGCTACAATCTCGCCAGCCATTCCATTGATCGCCACCTGGACAATGCGGTCAACGCCTACGCCGATTGGAAAAAGGTTCAGGAAGGCGACGTGATCCGCAACATGGACGTCCTTCATCAGCAGCTCAACGCCACCATCGCGGCCGATGAGGCCAGGCAGCAATCGCTTGAGGAGCAGATGAAAGAGATCGACGGCGATCTCAAGGTTGTGGCTGCGCCGGACACCGCGGCCGCCTTCGACTTTCGCAATCAACTTGAAGCCGCCCGTTTGCTTCTTGAGATCGAAGCAGGCGACGCTGCTTTCCGTCTTGCGCATCTGCGTGCTTATTGCTCTGCGAATTTTTAGCTCGTCCCCGCGGGGCTGCTGCTGCTGCGTTTCAGGCAAGCCCGCGGCCAGGGTTCTCGCTCAGCCGGCGCCGTCCGCGCCACCTGGCCGCGTACGGCAGCGCGAACAGGTACAGTCCGCTGAAAAAAAGCAAGGCGAGCGGGAACACGGCCAGAGCGCCCAGCGCGGCAGTGTACTTTCGCAGGATCACGGCCACGCCGTTGATCAGAATTCCGGCCGTCAGGGCAATCGACAGCCAGCGGTGAATCTCCCGAATCCATCGGTTCCAGTTCATGGGGACCTCTCCTTTCGCTTTTTTCGTCCTCCGCCGTCCACCTTCGCGCCGAACCTCATCCCTGCCACTTCATCAGTTGCGTAAGCTGAATCAGATTGCCGCAGGTGTCGTTCACCATGGCGATCTTCGAAGCGGTCACGTCCATGGGCGGCATCGTGAACTCAGCGCCGTGCGCCTTCATCCGCTCGTAGTCGGCCTGCACGTCGTCGGTAAAGAACATGGCCGCGGGCTGGCTCTGCGCAAACAGCGCCTGCTGGTAAGCCTTGGCCGCGGGGTTCGAGTTCAGCGCCAGTTGCAGCTCCGTGCCCTCCGGCTCTTCTGGCGAGGCCACGGTCAGCCAGCGATACGTCCCCTGGCTGAAATCGGCTTTCTTTTGGAAGCCCAGCACTTCGGTATAGAAGTGCAGGGCCTTCTCCTGGTCCTCGACAAACACGCTGGTCAGTTTGATTTTCATTGCTTCTCTCCTCGATTCAAATGCGGTTTCAAATGCGCAGCCGCTCCCGCGGCCCTGCGTCTTTCTTTTCCTCTCACGCCATCTCGCCCAGCATCCTCTCCAGGCCGTTGAAGAAACTCCGCCAGCCGTACTTGGCGCCCTTGTAGTTGGCCTCCTGCTCCGCGCCAAACCCGGTCTGCTCCATGCGCAGATGCGTACCCCCTTCCGTGGGAGTCAGCGTCCAACGCACCTCGCTTCCCGGCCCCAGAGCGCCCCAGGTATAGGTGAGCCGCTTCAGCGGCTCCACCACCAGCACCTCGCA
>DATJRT010000252.1:0-17759 GCA_035504495.1 Occallatibacter sp. | reverse complement strand
GGGTAAGGCGTGGCCTGGGTCTGCGTGAGCACGCCCGTGCTGGGGTTGAGACGGAAGCCGGAGATGGAGTTGCCGAGGTGGTTGGCCGTGTACACGTAGCGGCCGAGAGCGGGTTCGACGGTGATCGAGACCGGCTGCGTATCGGTGCTATAGGACTGAGCGCTGGTGGGGTTGACGGTCGCCGAGGGAGTGCCCGTAGGCAGGGAGATGTTATAGGCGGAAACGGTGGAATCGAGCGAGTTGGAGACGTAGATGAAGATGCCGCGGGGATCGACCACCACGCTGGAGGGCTCATTGCCGGTCTTGAACGGCCCGTTCACCAAAAATTCGAGCTCTTCACCGTCCTGAATCCCGTAACCGATCAGCTCGTTGGAGGCGTAGTCAGTGACGTAGACGAACCGGTCGGTGGGATCGGGCGAGAGCGCGCTAGGCTTGACGCCGGCCTGGTAGGGACTGTCGACTGAAGGCGTTAAGGCGCCGCCGGAGCCAACGGCAAAGCCGAAGACCCAGCCGGGATTGGCGTTGCTGGTGGTGATGCTGCCGGGGTTATAGGCTGACTGATCGTAGACCGTGGCGTAAACGGCGTCGCTGTTGGGCAGAACGGTGACGGCCGTGGGGACGACCGAGTCAGAGGGATAGCCGGGGATGGCGAGCGCTTCCTGCGCGACGATGTTGCCGATGGCGCCGGAGCTCAGCGAATACTCAGTCAGCGTTGCCGTGGTGGTCCCCGTGAGCACGTAAAGATAGGTGCCGGCTGAGTTTGCGTAGACCGCTACGGGAGGCGTAGCGGTGGTGACGGAATCTTTCTTAGTCAGCACGCCGTTGTCGGCAACGGAGAAGTGAACCACCGAGTTGCTGCCCTGATTGGCGACGTAGAGGTTGTAGTAATCGGCGGTGACGGCCATGGCGACGGGCGAGTTTCCACCCGAGGATACGGCGGGGGGACCGTTGCGCAGCGCGCCGGATTCGGCATCGGCCGCGAAGGTATAAATTTCACCGGCGCTGCCCGATCCATTGCCCGAAGAAGCGGCGACGAAGACATAGTCTATGGTGACGATCTCGCAGCTAGTCAAACAGAGGGCCAGGAGCAGGCCGATGGTCGAGACCAGAACGAGCTGGCTCAATTTGCTGAACTTCATGCGCTTCCTTCGTTGCGGGCCCATCTGCGTGGAACCCCCGGAAATCCTCGGTTGTTGTTTGCCCGTAGCCATTGTAAAAGCCGGGTACGGGATGTTGCTACGATGCGCAACCTACTGCGGCTCCACGCCGCCCCCGGTGCCGTTGTGCGGAATGGCCGCAACCGCCGTAGGCCAGTCGTCGGACGGGAACGGAGAAAACTGCGACTCGACCAGCGATCCGGCCGAAGGGCTCAACTCAAAGCCGGATACGTTATCGTTGAGAAAATTGGCGGTGAAGATAAAACGCTCCGTCGAGGGATCGATGCCCACCGCCACTGGCTGGGTCCCGGTGGAGTAAATGACGGGCGTGGAGGAACCGCCCAGAAACGTGAGTTCCCCGTTTGAGACCGAGTAAGCCTCGATCGTGGCGTCAAGCGAGTTGACCACATAGGCATAGGGATAGGCGGGATCGACCACGATGGCCGAAGGCTGATTGCCGGCCGGAAACGGACTTGCGGCCAGCGAAGTGAGCGCCCCGCTGGCCGCGATGGAGTAGCCGAGCACATCGCTGCGGGCAAAGTCAGTCACGTAAAGATAGCTGCCGGTCGAGTCGCTGGCGATTCCCGAAGGCTGCGTGCCGGCAGCGAACGGCGAGCCGGGAAGCGCACTGAGGACGCCGCCCGAGCCCACCTGGAAACCGAAGATATAACCGGCAGTCGGCGACACGGAAGAATCGTAGGCGGCCACGTAGACATAGGCATTGGAGCCGTCGTTGGAGCCGGATGCGATGTTGATCGCGGTAGGCACAATGATGTCGCTCGAGCCCGCGAGCTGGATGGGCCAATAGCTCGCGCTGATGGCGGCGTTGGTGACCGGAGCGCCGATAGCGACGGGCACCGTGCTGGTTGCCGTCGTGAGCGGAAACACGCCGATGGAGCCGGAGCAGGGATCGGCCGTAGAGCAGATTGCCAGCGGCTGATAGGTATCCACCACGAACAGATTCGCTTTGTTGGCGGCAATGGCGACGGGAAAGATTCCGGGCGTGTTTACGGTGTTGTAGGGGTAGAGCTTGCCGTCTGTGCCAATGACAAACTGCACGATGTTGTTGTCATCCTGATTGGCGACAAAGAGGCTCCCGTAGTCGGCCGATACGGCTTCGGAAACGGGGTCACGGCCGCCGGAGGGAAACGGCGATGCGGGGATGTGACGCATCTTGCCCGATTCCGAATTGATTTCGAAGACGTCGATCTGGCCGTAGTTATTGGCACCGGCTGCCTTGGAACTGGCCACGAAGACAAAGTCCACGGTGAGGGTCTGGTCGATCTGGGAACAGGCTGTGACCAGCGAAGCAGCAAGCAGGCTGGCTGCCGCGACGAGGACAAGCTGGCTCGATTTATTGAACTTCATGCGCATCTTTCGTCAAAAGCCGGAGGGCAGAGCCCTCAAGGAAAAAATAGGTTGCATGCGAATTACGGAACGGCCCATGCGGCGGCGATTCGGGCATTTCGCTTTCCGCCAGGCGCGGATTCCGGGCCGTTCGCCCCAGATTTCCTGAAGCCAATGCAGAATGCGGCAGACCTTGAAACGCAACACAAGCCGCCGGCTCCCCGCCCCGCGCGCCGCATTATCCGGTGCGCCCGTCCATCAGGCACCATGTCGGCGGACCCTGCAAAGGATACGTGCTGGTGACGCGCATGCCGTCGAGTTCGCCGGAAGTGGGGTCGAGAATGCGTCCGGTGATGCTGGAATCGTATTCGTTAGCTTCGTAAATGAACTGGTTGGAGGGATCCTCCACAATGCATTGCGGACCGGCGCCCGAGCCGAAGGGCTCACCCTGGACAAACTCCAATTGATACGGCGCGGATTCAATGAAGTACGCCGCGATGCCGCTATCCTGATTGGGCCCGGTGGTGTTGTTCCCCTGGTTGGCAACGTAAAGATACTTGCCCTTGCTTTCCACCAGAAGCTGAATGGGATTGGAAAGGTCGGGATCGTCGGGAATGATCCCGCTCGTCTCGGACTGCAGCGCGCCGCCCGCTCCCACGGTGAAGGGCAGAATCTGGCTCAGGAATGTGCAAGTCCCCTGCGTGGCAGTGCAGTAAGCGCTCTCGCTGCTTGACGTGATCGTCAAGGGCTCGTTATCCGGCACATAGATGACCCCGTTGGCGCTGATAATGGCGTTGCCCTCGCCGATGCCCAGGGGCTGCGAGCTGTTCTCGCTTATTGTCAACTGGCCGTTCGCCGAGCTATACGAGTATGGCCATACCGAGCTTCCGCCGCTGTAAGGATAATCCGCGGGACTGGTGGATCCGCTCAGCGTAAGGAGATATCCGCTGGTCAGGACGAAGTCGACGGGATTGGCGGGAACGGGAAAGTATGTGAGCGGGCAGGGCAACAGGGCGCTGGGGCAGTTGGCCGCGGTCACCGCGGCGTTCTGCACCACGCTGAGGCGCCCCGTTGTCTGATTGATCTGGAACACCGTGACATCGCCGCAGGAGGTGACGGACGCGCCCAGGGCTGCCTGGCAGGCCGCGCTTGAGGGAGCATCGTGATCGAGCGCCAAAAGAAAGTTGCCGGTGGTGTCGACGATGAGACGGAAGGGATTGATGCCTTCGGTATAGAAGGTCTCTTCCCGGGTGAGGATGCCGTTGCCGCCGACGATGAACTGGGTGATGTTGGAGCCGGTGCAGGGGTCGTCCGTGGTGCAGTCGCCGTTGCCCTCGGCGTTCACGCCGCGATTGAGCACGTATAGGAAGCGGCTGCTGGTGACGAGCACGGCGCGCACCGGATTGGCGCCGTCCGAGGAGACCGGAAGTCCGTTAATCGGCGCCAGCTTGCCCGTGTTGTGATCGATTCTGTATCCGCTGATGATGCCGATGTTGCCCGTCGAGGCCGTTACGGTACCCGTTACATACAAGTAACCGACTGTATAACTCTCCACACAAGACGTCACGCCGAATACGACACCTAGCGAAAGGGCGCCGATCAGAAGTGCCATGCCGAATTTCTTCAACTTCATGCGATTCCTTCATCCTGGTCTGGCGTCTGCCGCCAGGTTTGGTCGTTCCCGAGCAGGGCTGGGTTGGGACGGGTCCCTGCTGCATTGTAAAAGCCGGGGGCAGGTTGTGCCTAGTTTCCCGTCTCTTCCGGATCAAGACACGCGCTCAACCCGCGTTTTCGAGGCGGCCCGAGCGAAGGTCATACGACCCGCGCTCGAGAGTTTCTTCAGGATGCGATCGCGATTTTGGACGCGCGAAAGGCTTTAAAGTCAACCCGGACGGCGACAAAAATATCAACTGACCGGAGGGGCGCGGCCGCGGCGCTGCGCGTCCAGCGCCGGAAAGGCGCCGCGCTACCAGACGCGGCACGCGTTGACCGGATACATGGGCTGCCCTTTCTTGCAGCCAAAGGCTTCGCCGAAACGGTCGAAGTTCTGCACGGTTCCATTGACTCTCCATTTCCCAGGAGAATGGGGATCGATGATCGCGTAGCGTCGGGCGGCCGCGTCCTTGGTGTTCTGGCACCACACCTGGGCAAAGCCGATGAAATAGCGCTGCGCCTCGGTGAATCCGTCGATCTTTTCGTCGATCGACTTGCCCTCCTGGGCCAGCGTGTCGAGCAGCGCCTGATAGGCGATGCGCAGGCCGCCGTTGTCGGCCGTATTCTCGCCCAGCGTGAGATGACCGTTGAGATACTGCGCCGGCGCGTCAGCCGTAGCCGGGGCAGCCAGAAAACCGTCGTACTCGTGGGCGATGCATTCCGTCCGCTCGGTAAATGCCTTGCGGTCCTCCGGCGATTGCCACTCTCTCAGGTTGCCCTTGCCGTCGTACTTGGAGCCCTCATCGTCGAAGCCGTGCGTCATCTCATGCCCGATGACGACGCCGATGCCGCCGAAGTTGACGGCGGGGTCCGCCTTGAAGTCAAAGAACGGCGGCTGCAGGATGCCGGCGGGGAAGTTGATGTCATTGAAGGATGGCTCGTAGTAGGCGTTGACCGTGGGCGGCGTCATGTCCCACTCTTTCTCATCCGGCGGCTTGCCCAGCTTGGCGTAGTTGTAATTGCGATCATAGACGGCCACGTGATGCGTATTCTGGATCAGCGCCGTGCGGCTGACCTTCACGCTCGAGTAATCGCGCCACTTCTCCGGGTAGCCGATTTTGTTGCGAATCATGGCCAGCTTCTGCTCGGCTGCCTTCTTGGTCTGGTCGGTCATCCACGGCAATCCCTGGATGTCTTCGCCCAACGCCTTTTCAAGCGCGGCCACGAGCTTGTCCATGCTGTCCTTGGCCGCAGGAGGAAAGTTCTGCTTCACCCAGTCCTGGCCTACGGCTTCGCCCAGAGCGCGATCGGTCAGGCTGGTGCACTGCTTCCAGCGCGCCTCCGGCTCCTGCTGGCCGCCCAGCGTATGCTGGAAAAACTCAAAGTTTTCATCGAAGAATGCTTTCGGCAAATACGCAGCCTGCCCGTGCAGAACATGCCAGCGCAGATAGCTCTTCCACGCCGCGAGCGGCTCGCTCGAGAGCATGCCGTTCAGCGCCTTGAAGTAATCGGGTGTGGCCACGTTGAGGGTGTCGAAGTGGCCGATGCCGATGCCGCGAAAATAGGCGTTCCAGTCGAAGTCGGGGGCAAGGCTCGAGAGCTCAACCAGCGTGTAGATGTGGTAGCGTTTGTCGGGATCGCGCAGGTCCGTTCGGCTGATGGAAGCTTTGGCCATGGCGGTCTCGATTTCCATCACTGCCGCGGCCTCCCGGGCGGCCTGTTCGGGTGAATCGCCGGCGAGGGTGAACATTTTCTTCATGTGGCCCACGTATTGATCGCGGATGGCGGCGAAATGCTTGTTGTCGACGATATAGTAATCGCGGTCGGGCAGAGACAAGCCGCCCTGGCGCAATTCGGCGATCTGGTTCGACGAGTTCTTTTCGTCTACGCTCACATAAAAGTTGAAGAAGCCGTCGGGCGTGCCCTGGTTGTCGAGCCGGCCCAGGAGCGCCGGGATTCCCTTGACGCCTTTGAGCCGGTCGATCTCGGACCAGGAGCTCCGGATGGGCGCGAGGCCCAGCTTTTCCACGGCGTCTGTATCCATGCAGGCCGCGTAAAAGTCGCCGTACTGTCTTTGCAGCGGCGTCTGCGGATTTTTGGCCGCTGCGTCGAGTTCCTGCCAAAGCAGATAGCGGTTGCGCTCAATCAGCTCGGAGAACGAGCGGGCCCAGATGACCTGATCGGCGGGGACGGGGTTACTCTTCATCCAGTTGCCGCACGCGTACTGGTAGAAATCCGTGCAGGGGTCCGCTGTCAGGTCCATGGCCGAGACGTCGAAACTCTTGATGGCGGGCGGCTCGGAGGTGGGTGCGCTGTCAGATTGCGAGGGAGCAGGGGCCTGCGCCCACACGGTTGCAGTTGACAACGCCAGCAGCAGAAGAAGAACACGGAACGATTTCATGAAGGAACCTCTCGGGAAATGGCCGGATACTGTTCGTTCCCGCTCGAGTCGAGAACGAGCGCCGCGGAACGCGGAGACCGGATGAAATATAAATCGATCGGCGACTTTTCCGGCGTTGCAAAACAGGCTACCACATGCAGGCCGGAACACATGCCGCTGGGCGATCGGCAGCCGGCGGAAGCGGATAGACTCGGCACAGGAGCGCGATTTCATGGAGATGGAGCTGATGCGAAGAAGCTGTCTGCCGATTGCCGCGGGACTGCTGGCGGCCGCGGGAGCCGCGCAACCTGTGCGCGCGCAGGACGTCCAAGTACGCGTTTCGCCCGAAGTGCAGACCGGCATCGAGGGCAAATCCGAGTTTCCCACCATCCAGATGGCCATGGATCATCATGCCTTCGCCGGGAAGGGGCCGGACGGCAAGCCGGGCCGCGTGTATATCGAGATTGCCCCGGGCATTTATCACGAGCGCGTGATCGTGACGCAGAACCACACCAACATCACCCTGGTAGGTATGGGAAAATCTCCTTCGGATGTGGTGATTACCAACAGCCTGAACGCCAAGCAGGCCGGCGGGACGTTTTTCACGGAGACGGTGGAGATCAATGGAACGGGGTTCGAGGCCGATAACATTACCTTCGAGAATACGGCGGGCAACACCGGTCAGGCCGTAGCCGTGGCCGATCGCGCCGACCGCTCCGTCTTTAAGCATTGCCGCTTCCTGGGCCACCAGGACACGCTCTTCGCCGACTACGGCCGTCAATATTATGTCGACTCGTATATCGAGGGCGGCGTGGACTTCATCTTCGGCAACTCGGCCGCGGTCTTCGATCACGACGAGATTCATGCCAACGGCCCAGGCTACCTGACCGCGCAGTCGCGGACTTCGCCCGCGCAGACGACGGGCTACGTCATTCTTGACAGCAAAGTGACCAGCGGCATTGAACCGGCAGCGGGTTCAGAATCGGGGAGTGTAGACACAACCGCGCCGCACCAAAATACGATCCGGGACACCATCAGCCTGGGCCGGCCGTGGCGGCCCTATGCGCGGGTGGTCTATATCCATACGGAGCTCCCCGCAGATGTAATCCCACAGGGGTGGAGCGCGTGGGGCAGTAGGGATCCCGTGCCGCTGGCGTATTACGCCGAGTATCACTCGACCGGACCGGGTGCGAATCCCGCGGCGCGCGTCAAATGGTCACATCAGCTTACGGCGAGCCAGGCCGCACCGTACAGGCCCAGGGTTTTTCTCGCCGGCAAAGATCACTGGGACCCGGTTGCGGCGGCGGCGAAGCTGCCGTAGCTTCACCGGTGCTTCGATTCGCCTCGCCGCCTCAAACTTCATCAGGGGCGCAATGCTAGCAGAAGCAGTACAAACGCAGCGCCGAGTGCGACAACCCGGGCACGATGCATCGCGTCCCAGCGCTGGTGCTGGCGATGCGCCTGATCGCGAGGGAGGCCTGCGTCCGGGCGGGCAAGCCGGTTGTTAATCGGAACCAGAAAGATCAGCGTCAAGATGATCACAGCAGCCCAAATACCGCAGGCGGTTCCGAGGAGCCCGATGGCGTGGCCGCGCAGGAGGAAGGCCTCGATGAGGAGAAGCATAAAGTTGCCGGAATACCAGAAAGGCATCACTTTGCCGAGCCTTCGGGCGAATGCGCGAACCGCTTCAGCGCAGGCCTGCTCGTTGAGTCGCCACAGAACGGGGTTAATAAAAACCCAGACCGCGAATTCCGATCCGATCATGAGGCCGACGGAGAGAATGGTTGCAAGGTTGAGAATATTCGTCATTCCTTACTCCTGGATTTCAGACGCAGATTCGGCCTACACTGATTCAAATGAATGTACTGACAAAGTTGTCAGTGCAGCGCAAAGACCCCATGGAGCAGATTCTGCCGTGCCTGTTTCAAAAAAAGAAATCTCCGAGTGCCCCATCGACGCCATGTTGTCGGTGATCGATGGACGATGGAAAGGGACCATCCTTTGGCGGCTGACGGAGAGGCCGATGCGGACCAGCGAGTTGAGACGCAGCATTCCCGGGATCACCGAGCGGATGCTGATCCGGCATCTCAAGGACCTGGTGCGCGATGGAATCCTCGTCCGGCGGCAAGGGAAGACGGTCCCGCCGTGCGTCTGGTATTCGATCTCCGATTACGGAAAGACTTTGGCGCCGGTGCTTGAATCGATCTGCGCCTGGGGCAGGAGACATATCCGGCTCCGGAGCAACGGCGAGCAGCCTGCGGCGAAGGCCCGGTGATTCGCCGCCGCGCGCACGGGCAGCCTGCGCTTTACACCCCGCCAGCCCCCCTGCCACACTGAACTGTGGACACCCAGACCATCGTCATCCTCGATTTTGGATCGCAATACACGCAGCTCATTGCACGGCGCATCCGCGAGCAGAACGTCTTTTCCGTCGTGCTTCCCTGCACCGTGCCGCTCGAGGAGATCAAGGCTCTCCAGCCCATCGGCATCGTACTTTCGGGCGGGCCGTCGTCTGTGTATGACGCGGACGCGCCCGCGGCCGATCCCGGGTTTCTCTCGCTCGGCGCGCCCGTTCTCGGTATCTGCTATGGACTCCACTTCATCATTCACCATCTCGGCGGCAAGGTGCGCTCCGCGCCCAAGCGCGAGTACGGCCATGCAGAAGTAACCATCGAACATGGCGCGTCGAAGATCTTCGCAGGACTTCCGGCCACGCTGCAGGTGTGGATGAGTCACGGCGACGAGGCGCTGGAGCTGCCCCCGGGGTTTCATCGCATTGCGGCTTCGGCCAACGCGCTTGCGGGCATCGAGAATGTGGAGCGGGGCATCTGGGCGGTGCAGTTCCATCCCGAGGTGCATCACACGCCGCTGGGCCCGCGGTTGCTCAGGAATTTTGTCATTGGCATCTGCGGCGCGCGCGGCGACTGGACGCCGGCGCACTTCATCGAGTCCACCGTCAGCTCCATCCGTGCCAAAGTGGGCAAAGATCACGTGATCTGCGGGCTTTCGGGCGGCGTGGATTCGTCGGTGGCCGCCATGCTGGTGCACAAGGCCATCGGCGCACAGCTTACCTGCATCTTTGTGAACAACGGCGTGCTGCGCAAAAACGAGTTCCAGAACGTGCAGAAAAATCTGCGCGACAAGCTGGGGCTGAATATTGTCGCCGTGAACGCGAGTGCGCGGTTCCTCGAAAAACTGGCGGGCATAACCGATCCCGAGCTCAAGAGAAAACGCATCGGCGCGGAGTTCATCGCGGTCTTCGAGGACGAAGCTAAGCGCATTGCGCGCGAGACCGGCGGCCCGGAAGCAAAACTCGACTGGCTGGTGCAGGGCACGCTTTATCCCGACGTGATCGAGTCCTCGAGCGTGAAGGGGCCGAGCCAGACCATCAAGAGCCACCACAACGTGGGCGGGTTGCCGGAGCGCATGAAGTTGAAATTGATCGAGCCGCTGCGCGATCTGTTCAAAGACGAGGTCCGCCGCATCGGGCGCGATCTTGGCATGCCCGAAGAGATCCTCGGCCGGCAGCCGTTTCCGGGGCCTGGCCTGGCGGTGCGAATCCTGGGCGAGGTGACGCCGGAGCGCGTCGCGCTGCTGCAGGAGGCCGACGACATTGTGGTAAGCGAGATCAAGGCCGCCGGGCTCTACGCGAAGATCTGGCAGAGCTTCGCGGTTCTCTTGCCGGTGATGAGCGTGGGCGTAATGGGCGACCAGCGCACCTACGCCTATACCGCGGGCGTGCGCGCGGTCCACTCGGAAGACGGCATGACCGCGGACTGGGCGCAGTTGCCGCCGGAGGTGCTCAAGCGCATCTCCAACCGCATTGTCAACGAGGTGCGCGGCATCAACCGCGTGGTCTACGACATTACTTCCAAACCGCCCGGCACCATCGAATGGGAGTAGCTTGCCGCTGCGGGCGTACGCGCTTCGCGCGCAATTCCTGCCGGATTCAAGACCTCGAACTTGGTTGGAACAGAATACGTTGTCCAGAGGGTCTGGCAAAACCGCAGAGATATGGCATAATCTTCGTGAGGTGTCATGTTATGACAGACACGGTAATTCTTGGAGAGAGTGGCAGGATTGTTCTCCCTGTGGCGATCCGCAAGGAGTTTGGCCTGGAGGCTGGGGAGCGACTTACCGTCATTGCGGACGAAGGCGAAATTCGGATCTTTAGCCGCAAGATGATTCTGGACAGAGTTCGGGCGCGGATTTTGGAGAAGCGCGGCACTTTGAAGGGGATTCTCGAAGAATTTCTCGAAGAACGGCATGAACAGGCAAGGCGTGAGGCCAAAGGTGAGTAAGATCGTGTTCGATGCAAGCGCCGTTTTGGCGATGATCCTTAAAGAGCCAGGCGGGGAGCGTGTAGAAAGGGCCCTGGATGCAACCAGCCAAGGGACCGCTTCAGAAATTGCCATCAGCGCAGTGAACTGGTGTGAGGTGCTGACCAAGTTGCAACGAAGTCCTGCATCCCTTACCCCCGAAGAACTTGCGGGGATTTTGAGCGGGGTCGAGTTGGTTCCATTCGAACGATCCGGCGCCGAGATGGCTGCGCAATTGAGTTTGCCGGCCCCGTTCATTTCGCTGGGCGATCGGGCCTGCCTCGCGCTCGCATCGGCCCGCAAGGCCACTGCCTGGACCACGGATAAGACCTGGATACGAGTCAAGGCGGGCGTTCCTATCGAAGTTCTGCGCTAAGATGCCAACCCCGGCAAGAGGCTTGCTATGACGAATCCTACTTCGATCGAACCCTTTCGCCTCGCGCCGTTTCGTATGGAGCCACGTTTTGTGGCGCGCGTTTGGGGCTATGGCGATTTGCGCCCCTGGTTCGACAAGATAGCCGAGGGCGAACCGATTGGCGAGGTCTGGCTTACCGGCGACGATTCCCTGATCGCCACCGGGCCGCACGCGGGCAAGACGTTGGCGGCGCTTTTTGCAGAGGCGCACGAGGCGCTGCTGGGACGGGCGGCGCCGGCGGAATCTCCCCTGCTCATCAAGGTTCTGTTTGCCGAGCAGAAGCTCAGCGTGCAAGTGCATCCCGACGACCTGATGGCGCAGAAGTATGGCCTGGCGCGCGGCAAGTCGGAATGCTGGTACGCTCTCGCGGCCAGGCCGGGAGCTGAGGTCGCGGTGGGACTCAAATCCGGAGCGACGCTCGATCAGGTGAAAGAGGAGATCCGCGCGGGCACGCTCGAAAACAGCTTGAACCTGCTGCCGGTGAAAAAGGGTGACCTGATCTACGTTGACGCAGGAACGGTTCACGCCATCTGGCCGGGATCGATTCTGCTGGAGACGCAGCAGAACGCCGATGTGACCTACCGCATGTACGACTACGGCCGGCCACGGGAACTCCACATTGATAAATCGCTCGAAGCTACCAAACTCGCCACGCGCGCCGGGAAAGTAAGCCCCGCGCCGCTGGAGGATCGGACGCTCCTGATCGATTCGGAGTACTTCCGCATGGAGAAGGTTCCCGTGATTGGAAGCCGGATAAGCGAGAGCCTGCGCGGCTCCCAGGGCAAACAGGGGCTCGCCTGGCTGTTTGCCGCGTCGGGCGCAGGAAGACTTGTGGGGCCGGGCTTCGAGCCGGTGGAGATGCCGGCGCGAGGAATCGTCGCAGTTCCGGCCACGGCGCCGGAGTTCGTGCTCGAGGACCTTGGCGAACTGGAGCTGATCAGGATTACCCCCAACTGGCCGGATACGGCTGATTGACGTGGCGCGACTCCGGGAACCGAAGCAGCCTATCGATTGGCCGCGAGCTTCCAAGTGATTCAATCCGTGATGCTTCCCTGCGTTCTTGGTCCACCTGCCGCGCGGGTGAGCGACAGGACTCAATGGTCTAATGCCCATCCCACAGAAGTTGAAGCTACTTTGGTAAAGGTTACCGATATACTGTGCTCAGTTATTACCATTGCGTCTGCGCACCGAGGGGAAATCTCGGTTGCGATGGTTGCGTTTTTGCGTTCCCTGTCCGCAGCGGGGAGGGACGCCGGGCCCGTTCCTTTCCGCGTGAGTTTCGTCTAACAAAGTGGAAAACTCCTAGCAGTTGAACGGGTTGAAGTGCTTGATGTTTGATTTCCGGCCTCGAATCTGAGGCGGTTTGGCACCTGTAATGGGCTCTGTTCCAGTCCTGAAGCGCCTGATCGGCATCCGGCGTTCCGGCTGGTAACGGCGCAGAGTCTTTGCCTTGCAACATTGCTTGCAGATGGGCTTGAACCGGAAAACCCCGCCGGCGCGAGTGTTCTGCAAATGCTAAGGAGACGCAGAATGCGTTTGAAGCTGTTTCCCCCGACAAGCTTGGCAGTGCTTCTTGTCTTCTCCGCTTACCCGATTTTCGCGCAGGTATCACCGGCAGGCGTGGTCAAGACACTTCCTCTGACTGTAGGCGTAGGATTTTCCAACTATGACACCGGCTTCGGCAGCCAGGCGCTGGCCCAGGGCAGCGATCGCCTGAACGGCGGCACCCTCTGGCTCGACTACGATCCTGGCTGGATACCGGGCCGGTTGAATGGCCTTGGGATTATGGCCCAGGGACGCGACCTGAACATAGGCCAACCCAGCAACCAGCCGTTTCTGCGCGAAGACGTGGGCTCGGGCGGCGTGATCTACCGCTGGAACCGTTACTTCCTGATCCGGCCGTACGGCGAGTTCCTGATGGGATTCGGCAACGCCGACTACAAGACCCAGTTCGGCTACCGCTATCACCAGACGCGGACCGTGACCACGGCAGGCGGCGGCGCGGAGTTCGATGCCTATCATCGCCTTTGGGTGCGGGCCGATTACGAGTACGAGTGGTGGCCCGATTTCTTCATCAGCGGCCTGTCGCTGGAGGGAAAAGACGCTGCCGCAAAGCTGGATCCGCAGGGAATCACCGTGGGTTTCTCCTACCATTTCAACCAGGGCGAATCGCGCTGATCGAGCGAGGTTGATCAAGGTTGGCCGGGCGCGCCTCAAGAGCGCGCCCATCGGCTGCCGAATCTGCGGCTTTCAGGCGCTCCCCAGGCAGAACTTTTCCACCTCAGCCGGGTTTGCAACGTTGAGCCGTGTCCGGACGTCTAACGGATTGAGCCGGCACAGACCTGGAGTCGCCATATCCCGCCGCGCGGCTCTGGCGCAGGCGCCGGAATGGGATGGTTGGCAGAGGAGAAACGGGAAATGAATCGACCATTGCTGAAGAGGGTGATCCCGCAGGTGATGGCATGGACTGCGATCACGTTGCTTTGCGCATCGATTGCCTTGGCGCAGGATAACAGCGCGCCGGCACAGAACAATGGCGGGGCTCCGGCGGCGCAGGGCCAGCGCACCGACGGGCAGATCGAGATGGACGTGGTGCAGGCCCTGGACGCTTCGCAGGCGCTCAAGAACGACATGATTACCGCCGCGACCATTCAGAGCGAGGTCACGCTCTCGGGCACGGTATCGAGCGAAGCCTCGAAGCAGCTGGCGGGCTCGATCTGCTCGCACGTAAACGGCGTGACCAAGGTGAACAACAATCTGACGGTGGGCAATCCGCAGGATGCGCAGAGCGCCCAGGCGCCTCCACCCGACGCGGATACGGATGCAATGGCGGATAACGGCCAGCCGCAGCCCAATGGGCCGCAAGCTCCGCCCGATCAATCGCAACAGGAGCCGCCGATGCAGCAGGCTCCCCCGCCGCCTGGCGCTGAGAACCAGCCGCCTCCGCCGCCCGGTTATCCGGCTTATCCGCCGCCCCCGAACCGTCCGCAGTATGGCGGTTACGGCTACGGGTACCAACAGCCGCCGGCGCCTGCTGCGCCGCAATATGAGCCCGCAAAGGGACCTCTGACCCTGCAACCAGGCACGCTTCTACAGGTTCGCACGGCCGAGGCCGTGGACAACAAGAAAGCCGCGGATGGAACGCCAGTGCAGTTCACCGTGATCCAGGATGTGACCGTGGGCGGCGCGCTGGCCATTCCGCGTGGAGCCACGGTGCATGGCGTGGTGACGGAAACCAAGAAGGCGGGTGAGCTGGCCGGGAGCCCGGAGCTGGCGCTCACGCTTACGTCGCTCGATCTGGGCGGGCAGAGCTATCCGCTGACCACCGACCAATTCAAAGTGAAGGGCCCCAACAAGGCCGGCCGCACAGTGGGCAATGCCTTTGGCGGAGCGGTTCTGGGCACGATCATTGGTTGCGCGGTGGGCCGCGGCGAAGGATGCGCCATCGGCGCAGGCGCGGGTGCAGCCGCGGGCACGGCAGCGACAGCGGCTACGCCGGGACCGAACATCTGGATTCCGGCCGAGGCGCTGGTTACATTCCATCTGAAGGCTCCGATCACGGTGAACCCGGTCAGCCAGCAGGAAGCGGCGCGGCTGGCGCAGGGATTGTATCCCGGCGGGCCGAATCTCTACCGGCGCGGCTATTACCCCTATGGCTCGCCCTACATGGCCGGCCCGTATGGCTACTACGGCTATCCTTACGGCTACCCGCCGGTTTACTACCGGCCTTACTACATGGTGGGCGGAGCTTATTACTGGCGCTGATTTATTAAAGAACAGCGGCAGAACGAATCGGGCGGTCCTCTTTGGGGCGCCCGTTCTGTTTGCGAGGTAGTATTCTGGACCTCCATAAAAATCCGAGCTGGAGGTCAGCTAATGGGCAAGTTTGCAAGCATCACGGAGACGGTTGGCAATACGCCGGCAGTCAGAATCAACCGGCTGGCACCGCCGGACGTGAGCCTGTATGTGAAAGTCGAAGCATTCAATCCGCTGGGATCCGTGAAGGACCGGCTGGCGCTGGGCGTGATTGAGGAAGCGGAGCGCACCGGGAAGCTGAAGCCGGGACAGACCGTCGTGGAGGCGACGAGCGGCAATACCGGCATTGGCCTAGCGATGGTTTGCGCAGCCAAGGGATATCCGCTGGTGGTGACCATGGCGGAGAGCTTCAGCATCGAGCGGCGCAGGCTGATGCGTTTTCTGGGCGCGAAGGTGATCATCACGCCGGCTTCGGCGCGCGCGGTGGGCATGGTGAACAAAACCATCGAGCTGGCCGAGAAGCATGGATGGTATTACACGCGCCAGTTTGAGAATGAAGCCAATGCCGACATGCACTCGCGCACCACGGCGCAGGAGATCCTGCGCGATTTCAAGGACGAGCGGCTCGACTACTGGGTCACAGGGTTCGGAACCGGCGGCACGCTCAAGGGTGTGGCGCGGGTATTGGCCAGGGAGCGGCCGGAGACCAAGATCGTGGTGTGCGAGCCGGACGAGGCGCCCATGCTTTCGAGCGGCATCGAGCAGGAACGCAACGAGGACGGATCGCCCCGGTCCGGCCATCCGAGCTGGAAGCCGCATCCCATGCAGGGGTGGAGCCCGGATTTCATCGCCAAGCTGACGGGCGACGCGGTCGCTTCCAATCGCGTGAGCCAGGTGCTGCGGATCACGGGTCCCGATGCGCTGCGCTCGAGCCGCGAGCTGGCGAAGAAGGAAGGCATCTTCGTGGGCATCTCGTCGGGCGCGACGTTTGCGGGCGCGCTGCGCGTGGCCGCCGAGGCGCCCAAGGGATCGACGATTCTGTGCATGCTGCCGGATACGGGCGAGCGCTACCTGAGCACGCCGCTGTTTGCCGAGGTGCCCGTGGACATGACTGAGGAGGAGTGGGCGATTGCGCGCTCCACGCCGGGGTGCATTCTGGAGCCGCCGAAGTAGTCGTTTTTGGGCTGAATTGCAGGCTTTGCGGGTGTGCTCGGGGCGGGAACTGTTCGCTTAAAGGGTTGCGCATCGGCGCGAGTATTCGCTTGAGGGGTTGCGAATGGCGGAGAGGGTGACCGCGCAGGCTACCCGGAATGGTAGCGGAGCACCCGCGCGGTCTTTTTTAGCTGCCGGCCGGCCCGCTATAATGAGGGTGTCGCATCGAGTGAGAATTGCGCATCGCAGGGCGCACCGTGGACCGCGAATCCCAAGAGCTTCCAAGGCGTTTCATCCCCTGCCGGCGCGTAGAGAGTTGAAGGTTCCCATCCATCCATGATTCGTTTCCTGCAAACAGAAAATCGCCTGACCAAGGCGCTGTTCATCGTCATCATCGGCGCCGCCTCGGTGGGCATGGTGATCTACCTGATTCCCGGGCTTACCGGACTGGGTTCGGCGGCGCCGGACACCTACGCGGTGGTCTATCCGCACTGGTACAGCCGCTTGTTTTCTTCCGGCGATACGGTGAGCCTGCAGCGGGTGGAGCAGATCACGCGCCAGCAGCTCATGCAGCGAAATCCCCAGTACGCCGACAACGACATGATCGTGAAGATGTTTGAGGGGCAGGTGGGCCAGCAACTGGTGCAGCAGGCGGTATTACTGCAGGTGGCGCAGAAGCTCGGCATCCACGCCAGCGCCGACGATGTGCGCCAATACCTGCAGAGCGGTCCCACCGGCCAGGTGCTTTTCCCCGACGGCAAATTTATCGGCGAGGATGCCTATGCCAACCTGATCTCGCAGCGGCTGAACATGAGCGTGGCGGAGTTTGAAGACAATGTGCGCAAGGACATCGTCATTCGCCGGCTGCAATCGATGATCACGGCGGGGGTGACGGTGAGCCCGCAGGACGTGCGCGATGCCTATCGCAAGCAGAACATCAAGATCAAATTCGATTACGCGGTGGTTTCTTCGAGCGACCTGCTCAAGACCATCAATCCTACCGACAGCGATCTGGAGGCGTTTTTCAAGCAGAATGCCGCGCGCTACGCCAACGCGGTGCCGGAGGCGCGCAAGATTACCTACTTCGCCTTCACGCCGAACGATATTCCGGGCGGATTGCCGCAACCCTCGCAGCAGCAGATTCAGCAGTATTATAACGACCATCTCTCCGACTACGCGGTTCCCAAGCAGGCCAAGTCGCGGCACATCCTGATCAAGGTGGCGCCCGGCGCCGATGCCAAGACCGATGCCGCAGCCAAAGCCAAGGCGGGGATGGTGCTGAAGCTGCTCAAAGCCGGAGGAAACTGGACCGAGCTGGCGAAGAAATACTCCGATGACCCGGGCAGCAAGGACTCGGGCGGCGAGCTGGGATGGGCCCAACAGGGGCGCATGGTGCCGGAGTTCGACAACGCCATTTTCACGCAGAAGATCGGCGACATTGAGATTGTGAAGAGCCAGTTCGGCTATCACGTGGTGCAGGTGGAAGACCGGCAGGACGCGCACACGCAGCCGCTGAACGAGGTGCTGCCGCAGATTCAGGCCACGCTGGAGCGCGACGCCTCGGCGCAGGCGCAGGAGAA
>DATJRT010000251.1:0-3399 GCA_035504495.1 Occallatibacter sp. | reverse complement strand
CCTCAACCTGAGCATCGGCTTCTGGGATGCGGCCAGTTGGCGCGTCATCATGGTCATCGGCATGCCGTTCCTCTTCGTGCCCATTAGCGTCATGTCCTACGTAGGCGTGCCGCAGGAGAAGAACAACGAGGTCTCCGGACTCACGGCGCTTGCCCGCAACATAGGCGGCAGCCTGGGAATCTCCTTTATCAGCACCATGCTCGTGCGCCGGGCGCAGGTGCACCAGAACTTCCTGGCAGCGAACGTCTATCCCGGCTCAGCCAACTACCGCATTCTCGATCATGGATTCAGCAGCATCATGCAAACCCGGGGTTACTCCCCCGCCGGAGCGGCCAGCGGCGCCATGGCTCACACTTACGACCTGATGGTGCAGCAGGCCAATGTGCTTGCCTATATCGACACGATTCACGCTCTCGTCATCCTCACCGTCTGCCTCATCCCCATCGGCTACCTGATGAAGAAGCCCCGCTATCGCTCCAGAGTGGCTGCCCCCGTCGAATAAAGCCGTTCCGTCTCGGACCGATGGCCGTTCAAGCGCAGAGATCCCGATTGGGAATGAAAAGCGGCGGAGGATCCGGAAGGCGGTTGGGCAGGGATCTCCCGGAGAGAACCCGGCTTGCAGGCTTCAGCCATCGCGCGGGCGCGCCGCGCGCTGCGGCGCTACTGCTGCGGCGCGTAGCCCATGTATTTGTCGGCCCACTGGATGAACCACTTCATGTTGGGCGCGTCGGTGTGTCCGCCGTCATGCTGGCGCCAGGCCAGCTCGCCGCCCACCGGCCCGTCGTTCACCGGCGGCATCTTGGCGGTGCGATAGTCGCCGAAGGACTCGAGCCCCTTCGCGCCCAGCAGTGCAAATACGCGGCTGGCATCCACCGTGGCCATGAAGCTGCCCTCGTGATCGAGCCACTTGGCGTCCCCTTTTTCCGGAATGCCGTAGCTGATGAACGTGAGCCGCGGCGCGCACAGTGCGATCAGCTCATTCGAGTCCACGGGAATGTCGCCGGGATTCATGCTGCCGAAGGTGGCCTCCGAGGCGCCGTACTTCAGGAAGTTGCCGGCCATCCAGTAGTATTCGCCGCCGGTGAGGCTTTCGACGGCCTCGCCGAAGTTGCGCCGCAGCAGCGTGGCTCCGCCCTTGCCGGATGAGCCCACCAGCACCATGTAGAACCGCGCGTCGAAGGCCATGGTCACCAGCGCGGCCTTGCCGTAGCGCGAGACGCCCTCGATGCCGACGTGCCTGGCGTCGATAGCCGGGTCGGTCTCAAGATAGTCGAGCGCGCGGCCCGCGCCCCATGCCCACGCGCGCAGCGCGCCCCACTGCTCCGGCGTGCGCGGCTGGCCCTTGTTCACCAGGCCGATGATGCCGCGCGTCAGGCCCGCGCCGTTATCGGCCTGCACGCTCGCCGGATCGAAGAGCGCAAACCCCCAGCCGGCCGCGGCCAGCTCCCACTGGTTGGGCGGATCGCCGTCGGCGTTCAACTGCGGAAACTGAAACAACGGGCTGGCCTTGAATGGCTCCCACGCCGGATGCTCCGCGAACACCTGCTGGAGCGAGGGGTCCTGCTGAAGGAGCAGCTTCTTCATGGCATCGTTGATCTGTTCGAGATCGTCGCCGCGCGGCTCATTGGGATTGGGAAACCCGGCGGGGCCGAACATGATGAGCACCGGCACCGGCCCTTTGGCGCTGGCCGGCGTCACCAGCGTCATGTGCATCTTCACGCTGATCGCCGGATAGGACGAGTTGTCCACCACCCCGATCAGGTCTTTGGCGATGACCGGCGTGAACCCGATCATCTCGCGATCGACCGCTCTCACCGTCCATGTGACCCTGGGCACGTTCCTGGGCACGAACCCATACACGTACTTCGAATACATCTCCGCGATTTCCGGCCGGCGCTTCTCCCACCACATTTGCGGCGTCGTCACCTTGGTGCCATCGTTCATAGTGAGCGGGTCAGGAACATTGGGGTAGGGGTTCGCCTTCGATTCGTCGTAGTTGGCGTGGTTGGGCGCATTCTCATTGCCGCTCGGGCCCGGCCGCAACGCCTTGATGCCGAGCTGATCCATCATGTTCTGCTGGTCCTGTTGGGCGGTAAAGTTGACCGGAGGCTCTTGGGCGGTGTGCGCGCGATGCGCCGTCTGCGGTTTCGCCGCGGGCGCGGCGCCGTTCTGCTGACCGAAAAGAAACATGGTTCCGGCGAAGACGAAAACGGCAGGAACGGAACGGATGAGAAAGCGCACTCTGCCCTCCGGAGGTGTATGCTGGCTAGGCGCAAAAACCGATTTAGTTCGGGACAAATAGTAAACGATGAGACGCTTGCCAAGCACACTCTTTCTCCTCTTTCTTGCGTACGCCTCCGCGCAGGCCATGGCCGCGGCGCAATCCGCGCCATCCATGCCTGCGCAGGCTTCGTCCGTCTGGGTGGTGAGCTGGGCCGCGTCGCAGCAGATTCCCGAGCCGGCGAACGCGCTTCCGCAAGACGACATGCGCGACGCAACCCTGCGCCAGATCGTTCATCTCTCGGTGGGCGGCTCAGCGCTGCGCGTCCATCTCTCCAATGCGTTTGGGGTAGACGCGCTCCACTTCACTTCCGTGCACATCGCGCGTCCGCTCTCGCCCGCCTCGCCGGCCATCGATCCCGCATCGGACAACGCGCTCACCTTCGCCGGCAAAAAGGACGTCACCATCCCACCCGGCGCCGAGTTCATCTCCGATCCGGTCACGATGCCCATCGCCCCGCTCTCCGACCTGGCGGTCAGCTTTCATCTCGACTTGCCGCCCGCGGTCGAAACTTCGCATCCCGGCTCGCGCTCCACGTCGTATTACCTCCACGGCGATCTTGTCTCCGCGCCCGACATGCCCGCGGCGAAGCACATCGACCACTGGTACCAGCTCGCCGGCATCGACGTGCTCGCTCCCGCGGGCGCAGCCTCCATCGTCGCTCTCGGCGACTCGACCACCGACGGCCACGGCGCCACCACCAACGGCAACGACCGCTGGACCGACGTGCTTGCCGCGCGCCTCGCCGCTTCGCCGGCTACGCGCAATTTCGGCGTCTCCAACCAGGGTATCGGCGGCAACCATCTGCTCACCAACGGCCTCGGCCCCAACGCGCTGGCGCGCTTTGACCGCGACGTGCTCGCCCAGGCCGGCGTGCGCTGGCTCATCGTCTTCGAGGGCGTGAACGATCTGGGCAAGCTGGCGCGCGGCGAGGACATTCCGAGCGGCAAGGCCACGCCGGCCGACCACGCGGAGCTGGTTGCGCGCATCCTGGCCGCGTACCAGCAGATCATTTTGCGCGCGCACGCCCAGGGCCTGCGCGTCTACGGCGCCACCATCACGCCCTACACCGGCTCGGACTACTACCACCCCGACGCGGAGGACGAGGCCGATCGCGC
>DATJRT010000250.1:0-2491 GCA_035504495.1 Occallatibacter sp. | reverse complement strand
CCCTCCACCTGCTCGAAGCGGATGTTGGTGGTGTTGGCCACGCGGGGCGCGCCGGCGCCGTTGACGCCGGTTCCGGAGAGCCTGAGGATTCCCGCTTCCAGACGGTTGCGCAATGCGACCGTGCGTTCCACGGTTCCGTCTTCGAGGCACGCCATGGCCAGCTCCGCGGCTTTGCCCAGGCCCACGATGCCGGGCACATTCTCAGTGCCTGCGCGCTGGCGCCGCTCATGGCTTCCGCCCACCACGAGCGGCTCGAGCGGCGTTCCCCGCCGCACGTACAGCGCGCCTACGCCTTTAGGCCCGTGCATCTTGTGCGCACTGATCGAAAGCAGATGGCAGCCGAAGCGGCGCACATCAAACGGAACCTTGCCCGCGCCCTGAACGGCATCGATGTGAAAGAAGACGCCGGCTTCTGCGGCAATCCTTCCAATCTCTTCCACCGGCTGCAAAACGCCGGTTTCATTGTTGGCCAGCATCACGCTGATCAGCCGCGTGTTGGGCTGGAGGGCATCGCGGATGGCGCCGGGATCGATGAGCCCATTCGCGAGCGGCTGCACGAATGTGACCTCCGCGCCGCGCTCTTGCAGACGCTCCGCTGCGCGCAGAACCGCGGAGTGCTCAATTGCGGTGGTGATCAGGTGGTCGCCGGGGCGCACCAGCCCGAAGAGCGCAGTGTTGTCGCCCTCGGTGCCGCCGGAGTTGAAAACCACCTCCGCTTCGCGGCAGTTGAAGAAAGCGGCCAGCGTCTCCCGTGCGCGGTCCACGGCTGTCCGCGCCCGCTGCCCCTGGCGATGGATGGATGAGGCGTTGCCGAAATCCTCCATCCAGAACGGGCGCATGGCCTCCATCACCTCAGGCAGCAGAGGCGTGGTGGCGTTGGCGTCCATGTAAACGCGGGGCATTGCGCTGACTCCCTTCTTAAATTGTACGGGGAATCGGATTTTCCCGCGACCCTGCGCGTGCGGTTAGAATGCTCCAAGGTGCAACGCCGCATCGCCTGGACTTGCCGCCATGACCGAGATCGTCGGCGAAGACGCAACTGAGAGCCCGCAGAGCACCCTCCGCACGCTTATTCTCGGCGCCGGCGGCCAGCTCGGCCGCGAACTGGAGCGGGTCTTCAAAGGATTCGGCAGCGTCCTCGGCGCCGATCGCAGCATCGTCGACCTCAGCAATCCCGATCAGCTTCGCGCCTACGTCCGCCGCGTGCAACCGGACGTGATCCTGAACGCAGCCGCATACACGGCCGTTGACCGCGCCGAGAGCGAGAGGCAGCTTGCCCGCGCCGTAAACGCCGAAGCCCCGCGCATCTTGGCTGAAGAAGCGAGCAAACGCAATGCGCTGCTGGTTCACTACTCCACCGATTACGTCTTTGACGGATCCAAGGAGGAGCCGTGGACCGAAACCGATACGCCGAAGCCGCTGAACTCATATGGCGTCACCAAGCTTGCGGGCGAGCAGGCGATTCAAAGCGTCGGCGGCGAGTTCCTCATCTTCCGCACCGGCTGGGTCTATGGACCGTATGGCCACAACTTTCTGCTCACCATGCTGCGCATGGCGCGGGAGCGCGACAAGCTTTCCATTGTGGACGATCAGGTGGGCGCGCCCACCACGACCATGGGCCTGGCGCGCACCACGCAGATGATTGTCGGAGGCGTGCTCACCGGCCGATTCGGCGACGCAAAAGATTGGGCCGGCGTTTACCACATGACCTGCGGCGGCTCGACCTCATGGTTCGGATTTGCCGATGCGATTTTCGCGCGGGCTGCCTCGCAGCTCGACATCAGAGCGCCGCAATTGATTCCCATTGCGACCAAGGATCATCCCACGGCGGCCGTGCGTCCGCGCAACTCCGTTCTCTCCAATGACAAGCTCGGAGACCGCTTCGGGCTGGCGCTTTGCTCGTGGGAGTCAGGGCTGGATGAGGTAATGGAGGCATTGGCCAACCAGCCGGCGCAGTAATTCCTGGCGGACGCATGGCTCTGCCAGGAAGTGTGGAGTCTTGGTGGAGGCGGCGGGAGTCGAACCGGAGAATCCCCTTGAAGGGACTCAACTTATTGATTTCGAGAATGCCCGAATTGGCATGATGTCCACGATTGCCAAATCTGCTGTACGGTGACTGTACAGGCTTTTCCTAGAAATCCTAGAACTGCCAAACTCCACCTTCGGACGGCCCCATTTGCGAATGGAGCATTCTGAAGTTCGTTTCAGTATTACACGAATTCCCGCGGACGGAACGCGCCCTTCTCGAGCTGGCAAGCGCTCTCCAAGACTAAGAACTTCGCCGCCCAAGAGCGTATACGGTTGGGGTTACTCCCACTGTCTGACGGAAAGCCCGGATAAACGCGCCTGTGCTCTCGTAGCCAACCTCGAAGGAGGTTTCCGTTACCGAGCGTCCATCTGCGAGCAGTTCGAGCGAGCGCAACACCTGCATCTGTCGACGCCATTGCCCAGGGCTTAGCCCGGTTTCCTTCTGAAAGTTTCGAAACAGCGA
>DATJRT010000249.1:0-7142 GCA_035504495.1 Occallatibacter sp. | reverse complement strand
CCGTGTCTTGCTTCCTGTGTATAGACGCGGCCCGCAGTAAAGAGTAGCGGCGGTAGGCGACCGCTGCACGAGCGGGGCAAAGCTCATTGAATCGAGAGAGATGGGGATTTATTGTTCGGCTGCCCACTCGAGCATGGCCAGGGTGAGCAAAAGCACTCTGCGCAGACCGAGCTCCCGATCTTTAGCCGAGTACCACTCGGCCAGAGTATGCGCCCCGCCACCCTCTCCACCTGCGCCGATGGATAAGGCGGGAACGCCGAGCGAGAGGGGAAGGTTGGCGTCCGTCGATCCGAGGCGAAGATCGGTGCGCAGGCCCAGATGGCGATCCACGGCGCGCAGCGCATCGAGCAATGGAGAATCGCCGGCAAGACCTGCCGCGGGACGGTCGCCGATGCGGGTGATGGCAAAGATGAGCGGACCCTTGCTGGCGCTGCCTGCGTCCCTTGCCTGCGCATTGCATCGTTCAACCGCATCTTCCACCGCGCGGTGCAGCGCAGTTTCAAGGCGCAGCAGCTGATCGCCGCTGGTGGAGCGGAAATCGACCGTCGCCTGTGCGGTCTCGGGGATGGAATTCACGCTGGTTCCACCGCGGATGGTTCCCAGGTTCATGGTCGTGCGCGGCTCGCCGGGTAAGGCGGTCTCAGCGAGCGCAGAAAGCGCGGAAGCCATGGCGGCGATGGGGTTCGGCGTGCCCGCATCGGTAAAACTGTGGCCGCCGGGGCCGGTGATGGAGACCTGAAACCGCCAGCTCCCCACCGCCTGAGTGACGGCGCCATCGGCTCCGGCGCCATCGAGAACAATGTGCGCGGCGACGCGCGTGCCCAAAGCGGTTTGCGTGTAGAGGTGGCGCATCCCGCGAAGGTCGCCTTCGCCTTCTTCGCCAACGTTGCCAAGGAAGACGAGGGGAACCGGCAGATCGACCTGCGCGTGAGCCAGGGCGTGGGCGATCGCCAGGAGACCGGTTAAGCCGGCGCCATTGTCGCAGGCTCCCGGAGCGCGGAGCCGGTCGCCCTCAAGTACGGGCTTAAGAGGCGTCTCGCGGGGAAACACCGTATCAAGGTGCGCAGAGAGGACGATCACGGGCCCGGTGCTCTCCGGAGGCAGATGGCGAGCGGGCAGGGTGCCATAAACGTTGCTGACGGCGTCGATCTCGACGGCGGTCAAGCCGGCCGCCGAGAACTGTCTGCCCAGCCACTCCGCGCGCGCCTGCTCACCCCTCAGGGGCGCAGGAATGGAAACCAGCTCGCATTGCCAGTCCATGATTTTCTTCGGATTGCCGTGCAGCCATGCAAACGCGGCGTGGACCGGCCTGAGCTCGGCGAGTGCCGTAACCCGGGAAAACGCGGAGTTGCGCGAGAGCAGCGCCATGGCGATTGCATTCAGGGTAGCAGGCGAGCGGAGGGCAGATTTTCGCCGAGCCGGGAGACGCGCTCCGGAATGGCGATGGTTCGCAGCGGTCGTGCGCTCTTACCCGCGGCGGAGACTCACTCTCCCGGATATTCCACAGAGTGCAGGAAAAGCCCGCGCGCGGGCGCCGTGGGCCCGGCAGCGGAGCGGGAACGAGCGGCCAGGATCTTCGCAAGCTCGTCCAAAGCCAGTTGCCCGCGGCCAACTTCAAGCATGGTTCCCACCAGATTGCGGACCATGTGGTGCAGAAATCCGTTACCGCGGACGCGGTAAACCAGCAGCTCGCCCGCCTCTGTCTGCCGCTCCTCCCAAACCGAAGAAAAGATCGTTCGTATGGTGTTCGCGGAACCGGCGCAATTCCCGTCTTCGTCCAGGCCGTCAGCGCCGTCGCTCAGGACGCCAGTCAGAGCCTGACGAGCGGAGCGTTCAGGGTCGGTGGCTGCGAAGCTCAAGAAGTCATGTTCTCCCAAAAAGTTGCGAGCTGATTCCTGAAGGAGAACAAGATCAATTTTCCACAGGCAGGCGAAGACGTAACGGGCAACAAAGGGCGAACAGTCTTCGCCGCGAAGAATCCGGTACTCGTAGGTTTTGGCCTCGGCCGAATGGCGGGCGTGAAAGGTGCTCCGCACCGTTGTGGCTTCGGATATGCGAATCGCCGGGGGTAAAGTCCGGTTGAGCGCCCGGAGCAGGTTATCGGGCGGGATGGGCGCTGCCAGGGCGAAGCTGGCCACCTGCGCCAGAGCGTGAACGCCGGCATCGGTACGGCCCGAGCCCTGCGGCAGAGGAGCCTCTCCGGTGACGCGTTCGAGGGCCGCCTGCAGCTCACCCTGGATGGTGGGCCGGTCCGGCTGAATCTGCCAGCCATGGAACTCGGTGCCGTCATAGGCCAGGGTGAGTTTCCAGGTCTGCGCTGAGGGCGCGATTCCCGATGCGAATTGGGCCAGTCCGCTCACAGTATTCTGCTTGCCTAACAGGGTACTCGACCCTCGCCGGAGCCGTTTACGCGGTGAGCCTGTGGGATATACTCAGCTTTCCGCGCAGCGCACCGCAGGGCGCGCCGCGGCCGGAACGATCCGGGCACTGGTCGCGTACTTAGGCTTGGACCTCGCGGCCCCGCCGGATTCAAACCTGGTCCGGGAGACGACAAATTTGCATCCGGAAGGCTCTGCGGCCCGTCTTGAAAGTTGGCATTCCTGGTGATGCAGCCAAATCATGGAGAAATTTATGCATTTTAAGAGGACTCGTGTGTTTGCCGGAGAACGCGAAGCCGGCGGCAGGGCGAACGAATTCCGCGCAGTTACGCAAAAGGGGAAAAGGACGAGCGGCTTGCGGGCCGGTGCCATGATCCTGCTGACGGCCCTTTCGGGTATGCCGGCAGGATTTTCCCAGGTGCCCGCGGCAGGTGCAAACGGGCGCGAGAAGGCCGCTTCCAATCTTCCTCCGGCTCCGGCGCCGATTCCTACCGCGCCTTATCCCTTGCGAGCCTCGCAGCGCGACTTCTCGAAGCCCTTTGCCGGATGGCTGGGCGACCCGATCAACATCTTCCGGCCTACGAGCATCGGCAAGGCAAGCTTTGCGAACTCGGTGCGCCTGGGCGACCTGGTGAAGGACGGCAAGATCTATCTCAGCCTGTCGGACGCGATCGCGCTGGCCATCGAGAACAACTACGACATCGCCATTGCCCGCTACGACCTGGACATTGCCGATACGGATATTCTGCGCGCCAAGACCGGCGCGGCGCCGCTGGGTGCGCCTTCGGGCCTGGTGACGGGCACGCTGGGAGGGTCGGCCTCCACGCTCTCCACAGGCGGCGGACCGGGCGGAACAACCGTGGGCTCGGGCGGCGCGGGCTCCGGCGTCGAGGGGCTGACGCTGACGACTGCGGGCGCAGGCCCGACGCCGGAGGCCCTTGACCCCACCGTCAACGGGACCATCCAACTGGAGCGGGCCAAGCAGCCGCAGGTGAACACCCTGTTTTCCGGCGGCCTGGCAGCGCTGACCACCAACACCAACCAGTACAACTTTACTTACAACCAGGGTTTCATTACCGGCACCGCGCTGCAGGTGGGCTTGCAGAACGAACGCGTGACCACCGACAACCCGTTCACCGATTACAGCCCCTATCTGCAATCAGTCTTCAAGGCTACGGTGACGCAGCACCTGTTGCAGGGCGCCGGAATCTGGGTGAACAAACGCTTCATTTATCAGGCGCTGAACGACCGCCGCATAACCGACTCCTCCTTTCGCCAGCAGATTCTCTACACCGTGAACCAGGTGGAGACCATTTACTGGGGCCTGGTTCAGGCCTATGAGGATGTTCAAGCCAAAGAGCGCGCCGTCGACCAGAGCTCGCGCCTGCTCGAGGACAACCGCAAGCAACTGGAGATCGGGACCATGGCGCCGCTCGACGTGGTCAATGCCGAGTCGAACCTGGCCACCGACAAGCAGGCGCTGATCAGCGCGCAGAGCGCGCTCAACTACCAGCAGCAGATCATCAAACAGGCCATTGCGCGGAATTTGAACGACCCCGTTCTCTCGGCCGCTCCGGTCATTCCTACGGATCGCGTGAGCCTGGAACCGATTCCCGAAGAGAGCGAACCGGTGGAGCAACTGGTGCAGGAGGCGTTCCAGCAACGGCCGGAACTGGAACAGGCGGTGCTGACGCTGAATAACGACGAGATTACGCTCAAAGGGGCGCGTAACGCGCTGCTGCCCACGCTCGACGTTTACGGATTCTATGGATCGAGCGCGCTGGGCGGTGCACAGAACCCGGGAGCCATCAACTTCTTTGGAAGCTGCTCGGCGCCCAGCAGCACCTGCGAATGCACGGGAAGCGGCTCAAGCATGGAATGCACGCCGATCTACGCTCCCGGAACCTTCCCGACCGTGGGCTACGGCTCAGTGCTGCAGAACTTGTTCAACAGCACGGGGCCCGATAAAGGCGCGGGATTCAATCTGTCGATTCCGATTCGCAATCGCGAAGCGCAATCCGTGCAGGAGCGGTCGCTGATGGAGTACCGGCAGGCGGAGTTGCGCCTGGAGCAACTGCATACGCAGATCCGCATGCAGGTGGTGAACGCGATGTATGCGCTCACCAACGATCGCGCCGCGGTGGAAGCGGCCCAGGAGGCGCGGGACTACAACCAGCAAAGCCTGGATGCGGAGATCAAGAAGCTGCACCTCGGGGCGTCGACCACGGCCAACGTGCTGCAACAACAGCGCAACCTGGCGGTGGCCGAAGACAACCTGATCGGAGCCAACGCAGCCTACGCCAAAGACCGCGCCGGTCTTTACCAGACGCTGGCTTCCACGCTGCAGCACTACGGGATCAACCTGGGCGATGCGGCCCTGGGAACCGTGGGAACCGCACCGGTGGTGCCCGGCGTGCAGCCGGCGCAGCCGGAGAAAGAGCCTTCGATGGCGTTGCCGGCGCCGGGTGGAGCACAGTAGCTTCTCAGGCGGGGAAAAAAGGCCCGGCTTTTCGCCGGGCCTTTTCTTAGGCAACGATTGCTTATCTCTCCGCGACCAGGTCGAGCAGATCGAAAAACTCGGGAAAACTGATGGCTGCCGATTCCGCGCCTTGAATCAGCGTTTCGCCCTCGGCCTTGAGCGCGGCCACGCTGAAGGCCATGGCGATGCGATGGTCGCCGCCTGAGTCGATCACGGCGCCGTGCAGCGCCTGGCCGCCGGGCACATCGAGACCGTCTTCGAATTCCACGACTTCGGCGCCCATGGCGCGCAGGTTTCTGGCCACCAGCGCGATGCGGTCGGACTCCTTTACGCGCAGCTCCTTGGCGTCGCGGATGCGAATGCCGCCGCGGGTTGCAGGGGCAATGGCGGCCAGCACCGGCAGCTCGTCGATGAGTTGCGCGGAGAGCGCACCGCTGATTTCCGTCGATCCGAGTCCCTGCGCCGGTCCGGCGATCTGCACCGTGCCCACCAGCTCGGCGTGCTTTTCTTCGAGATTGAGCACGCTGATGTGCGCACCCAGCGCGGTGAGCACGTCAAGCAGGGAAGCGCGCGTGGGGTTCAAGCCGAGCGCATCGATCACCAGTCCGGAGCCGGGAAAGAGCGCGGCCGCACACATGAAGAATGCGGCAGACGAGATGTCGCCGGGGACTGCGGCATCGATGGCGTGCAACGGCTGCGGGCCCGTGATCGAGACCGAATTTACGCTGCGCGCGAGCTCCGCACCAAAGGCGCGAACGGCGAGCTCGCTGTGATCGCGCGTGCGCACGGCCTCGCGCACTGTGGTTGTGCCGGCGGTTTGCAGGCCGGCAAGGAGAATGCAGGTCTTTACCTGCGCGCTCGCGACCGGCGTGGTGAAGTCGATGGCCTTGAGAGGCCCGCCCTCGATCGTCAGCGGCGCGTGGCCCTCGGTGAGGGTGACGCGCGCGCCCATGGCTTCAAGCGGCTGGCGAATGCGCTCCATGGGGCGGCGCGAGAGGGACGCGTCGCCGATGAGCGTAAAGCTGCCGGGCTGCGGAGCAAGCAGGCCGGAGAGCAGGCGCATGGTGGAGCCGGAGTTGCCGCAATCGAGTGGATGTCCGGCGGGGGTGACGCGGCCGGCCACTCCCGTGATTGCGACAGACTGATCGCCGAGCCGGTCAACCTTCGCGCCCAGCGCTTCCATGCAGGCGAGAGTGGAAGCGCAATCGGCGCCGGTGGAGAAGTTGGTGAAACGGGACGTGCCCTCGGCGAAGGCGCCGAGCAGGGCGTAGCGATGGCTGATGGACTTGTCCCCCGGCAGGCGCAGGCTGCCGTAGATGTTGCGCGCGGGGCGGATGAGGCGTTCGTGGACGGCGGTGGGCAAGGGCGCTCCCGATTCGTGGGCTCAGGTGCCAGTGTAGCGAATGGAGGCTGCGGCTCCATTTTCGGGTTTTACCGGGTGGTGCAGGGATTTAACGAGGTTTGCGGGGTGGGTGGCTCATCCTTTGCAAGGTTAAGTCGTTTATCGTGTGTGGATTGTGCGCCGCGATGCACCGCTAACGGTGCGCTGCGGGGGGAGGGGGGTGGGGGTGAAGGAAAGGTATAAGCCGGGCGGAGGCCCGACATTTTGGACCGGGGACATGCCCGAGAGAACGGCCGGGGCATTTCCTGTGTTCATTGTGCGCCAGGAGTGTGAAATTCTGCGCAATGGTGGTCGATTCGGCCGTCAGGACGGGACGGGTGGATCATTGCGGATCATTGCGGACGGGCCCCAGGGCTGAAGCCCTGGGCTATTGTCGGATCTCCCTACGGGAGGGTGGGAGCGCGGTTCATCGAGATTCGTGCTTTCCCAGGTTTCAGAAGCGAGACCTGGGGCACTCATTTTCGTGGTGAGCTTCACTCCCCAAGTTCCGGGACATCGGCTTTTCTATTCGCCGATCCCTAATTCCCAGCCCCTATTCCCTGTTCCCTGTTCCCTAATCCCTGTTCCCTGTCTTCTTCACCGCACTTTCAGCACGATGATGGTCTCGTCGTCGAAGCGTTCCTTGCTGCCCTGGAAGCGGCTGACGTCGGCGAGGATGGCGTCGGCGATTTCGCGTGCGGGCAGGTCGCGGCTGGCGCAGAGCAAACCCGCAAGCTGATCCTGGCCGTACATCTCGTCCTTTTCGTTTTCTGCGTCCAGAATGCCGTCAGAGACAAAGACGATGGCGTCGCCGGGCTGGGTGGCCACGTTGAATTCCTCGTAGGTCACGTCGGGGAACATGCCCAGGGGAAAGCCTTCGGCCTTGACGGTGAGCGACTGGCCG
>DATJRT010000248.1:0-7273 GCA_035504495.1 Occallatibacter sp. | reverse complement strand
CAAGCGCCTGGTGGGCATCCTCACCAACCGCGATCTGCGCTTTGAAACCCGCACCGACATTCCCGTGGGCCAGGTGATGACCAGGGAAGACCTGATCACGGTCCCCGTGGGCACCACGCTCGAAGAGGCCGAGATCATCCTCCACAAGCATCGCGTGGAGAAGCTGCTGGTGGTCAACGATCAGTACGAGCTCAAGGGCCTCATCACCGTCAAGGACATCCAGAAAAAACTGAAATACCCCAACGCCAGCAAGGATGAGCAGGGCCGCCTGCGCGTAGGCGGAGCCATCGGGGCGACCGGCGATTATTTAGAACGCGCCGCCGAACTCGTCCGTGCCCGCGCCGACGTTCTCGCCATCGATTCGGCCCACGGCCACTCTTCGCGCGTGCTCGAAGCCGTGCGCGACGTGAAAAAGCGCTTCCCCTCCGTAGCTCTGCTTGCCGGCAACGTGGCCACATACGACGGCGCGCTCGCGCTCATTGACGCCGGCGCAGACGCCATCAAGGTCGGCATCGGTCCCGGCTCCATCTGCACCACGCGCATGGTCACCGGCGCCGGCATGCCGCAGATCACCGCCATCGCCGAGGCCTTCCGCGCCGCGCACCAGCACGGCGTCCCCGTCATCGCCGATGGCGGCATCAAGTACTCGGGCGAAATCACCAAGGCCATCGCAGCCGGCGCCAGCTCCGTCATGATCGGCTCGCTTTTTGCCGGCGTCGACGAGAGCCCCGGCGAAACCATTCTCTACCAGGGCCGCAGCTTCAAGACCTATCGCGGCATGGGTAGCTTGAGCGCCATGAGCCAGGGTTCCGGCGAGCGCTACTTCCAGGCCAGCGCCGATCTTGCCGAAGCCGAAACCTCGACCGAAGGTGTGGTGCAGCGCGAGCGCGCCGCGCAGAACCGGCTGGCAAAATACGTGCCCGAGGGCATTGAAGGCCGCGTGCCCTATCGCGGCCCGCTCGAGTCCATGGTGTATCAGCTCGTCGGCGGCCTGCGTTCCGGCATGGGCTATCTCGGCTGCGGCACCATTCGCGAGCTGCAGGAGAAGGCGCAGTTCGTGCGCATCTCCAACGCCGGCCTGCGCGAAAGCCACGTCCACGACGTGATTATCACCCGCGAAGCGCCCAACTATCATGTCGAGTAGCGCGCGGGGGCTGAAGTTCTGGCTCAGCGCCTGGCTGCCGGTTCTCCTCGGTATTGCCGTGATTGCGCTTGAGTCCACCGTGTGGTTCGGCGCCGATCACACCTCGCGCCCGCTGCGCGCAATCTTCCAGGCCCTCTTCGGCCGCGTTTCCGATGCGCACTGGGAAATCATTCACCATGCCATCCGCAAATCCGGCCACTTCGTCGGCTACGGCCTCATCGGCGTGGCCTGGCTGCGCGCCTGGTGGATGACGTTGCCGCGCTCGCATTTTCTTTCGGATGCCGTGCTGGCTCTCGTGGGAACGGCGCTGATTGCCAGTTGCGACGAGTGGCACCAGGCCTTCCTGCCCAACCGCACCGGTACGCCCTGGGATGTTCTGCTGGATTGCTGCGGCGCCATCACGCTCGAGCTGCTCGCCTATCTTATCCTGCGCAGCTTGCGTCCGGGGCGTCTCGCCCACGCGGCATGAGGAAGCGTCCACCGCAATTTGCCGGAATCAACGGGCGATTGCGCCCCTGCGTGCACAACCATCGCGAATTGACCGCTTCTGCCGTGCTGCTCAGATTCAGGGTGGAATGAGGGATGAAGCAGAAGCAGGAAACGAAACGTTCCCCTGGCGGGCTCGTTATTGTAGAATCGCGTTTTCCGATGTGGCGCCGAGCGTCAAGGAGGGAGATTTCAGAAAAGGCAAAAAACTAAAGGTATAGCTGACGGTCACTTTCACCATACAACCTTGACTGTTGGCATTTGTAGTGCAACCGGTGGTGGTGTTATCCGGTGTCGTGCCCGGCCAGACATACGAAGTCGTCGTGTTGATCGTCACGTTGCTTGAATTAATCCCCCCGGTCGCCAGGCTCTGCACGTAATTCTGAATATCGGTAGCGGAGGCCGTGCATTCATAAGGCATCGTGAAGCTTGGGGGCGCCAAGGTCGAACAGTTTGTGGTTTTACTCTTGCTCCAGGTGTAGCCGCGCACCGCGGCAAAGCGCGCGCCCTCCTGGGCCGCGTAGGTCGTAAAGTGATAGGCGTACATCGCCAGCATCCATTGAAGAACGCCGGCTAAGAGGGCTACCAGGAGCAACGTAGTCATGGCAAATTCCACCAGCGTTGAGCCACGCTCTTCGCGCGCCAGGCGGAACAGCTTGCGCATGTTGATCCCTTTTTTCATCGATCGCCCTTTTCCCTGACCTTTCGCTCCGCTCCTGGACGCCTTCAGCCTTCCAGTGCTCCGCCCGGCAGCGAGGAGCAATCTCGCCTGCCTCGCCCCCAATCGTCAAAAGACTAGCTGCCTGCGCTGCGCATCGATGCAGTACTGGTAAACGACATGGAGGAAGGGACCCGGGGCCAGGGGAACAGCGGCGAATACGTTGCCGAAACCGTTACGTTCACCCGGTATACCTCGGTGGTGCCTGAACACGAGGGCGCGGTTGAGCAACTTGCGCTGTAGCTGGTGCCGTCTGAGCATTCGCAACCGTAACTGGGGGTGCTGTTTGCAAATGTCAGAGTCACACCCGGCGCATCGTTGTTCGCTGCGTTCCTCATGCCGGTTACGTCGGTCGGATTCTGAGCCCCGTAGGCCGCCGCCGCGTGCGCTGCACCTGCGACCTCGATCGTCAGATAGTAGGCCCGTCCAAAATCGATAGCGCCGAACAGCAGCAGCAGAAACAACGGCAACAGGGCCGCCATCTCCACAAGGCTGGCCCCGCGCTCGTCTCTCAAGAGATGAATCCGCTTCTCCAATTTCATAAGCTACTCCGCAAGCGCAAACGACCCCAATGTCTGACCGCTGCCGCCGCCGAGGAGCCCCCCGGAACCGTTGACGTCGAAGGTTACGTCGGAATCAACGATGATATCCTGCGCATCGACAGCCGTTGAGGTTGCTGCAGCGTTGATGGTGGTGCCCGAGCCGCTATTGAGGGTTAGTGTCGCATCGGGGAGATAGATGATTCCGTTAAGAGTGACCGTTGTGCTGGCATCCATGTCCATTCCCGAGCTATTGGAAGAGCTCTGCCAGATCAACATATTTGCCACCGCGTTACTCGTCGCGTCGGTTGTCGGCGCGGAAAGCGTGACCGTGGCGCCGCTGTTTGGCTGAAAACTGCCGTTAACAAAATAGAGCGTTACGCCCTTCCCGCTGGTGCATGTCGTGCACTCAAGCGTCGCGCCGCTGTCGACGTTGATACTGCCATTCATGTAATACAGGCCGGGAGTGAGGTTGACGGTAACGTTGGAGTTGAGATTGATGCCGTTGGCGTAATAGCCGGGTTGCAGGGTTGTGCCGCTGTTTGGCGCGGTGTCGCTGGCAGTTGTAGATGCCGCGGGCTGGGAAGGCGCCGTCAGGCTCGCCAGCGGGTCGCTTTGCGCCGAAGTGGTGTGCGTCGGTTGGGTCTCTGAATCCCCCAAGCTCCATGTACAGCTGCTGTTGCAGTTGTTGGGGCTCCACGATCCGTAATAAAGAAATGTCGATGTGGAGGTAACGCTGTCGCCGTTGTCGGTCTGAAGGTTGCCATTGTCGTAGATTCCGCAACCGGTCAAATTAAAGGCGCCGTTGGAGCTGTTGAACTGGAGTCCATTCGTCCAGATGCAATTTCCGCCGCCGCTCGAATTGACGTAGGCATCCCCGGCTTCGGCGCGCGCCACCAGGTTCATGGTCGGAATCCCGAAAAGGCGGCCAAATATCGTAGGTTGCGGCTGGGTCAGCACCACCTCGGCCATGTGCGTGTTGCCCTTGTTCGGGTCGCTCGCTCCCAGCATGCAGGGAGCAACGTTGATAATCATGCCGAGCCCGGACGTGCTGGAGACGCTGCACACATTCACTGACGGAGCAACCGTCGAGCTGGTAATGCCGTCTTCGATCAGGGCCTTCTCCGCCGCCGTTTCCATGTTGCTGCAAACGGCGTCGCTGCAGTTGCCAAGTTCCAGACCTGCTGCGAGCGCCGCTGAATCGGCTGCAGTCTGCAACTGCGTCTCTCTATATTGGATATTGCCCACGTCGATGGCCAGGGCCATGACGCCCATGAGGGCTGAAAGGCTCATCGCTGTTAATACGAGCGCCTGCCCGCTTTCGCTTCTCATAATTCCTGACGCGCCACGCCGCCGTGCGGCGGCTGACTTGCCAGCTTGGCTTGTCTCTAATCCATTGGCTGAGCTTTGCGTCTCCGCATCAGCTTTCCCGGTGAGATCGATGTTCGTTCGCATCGCATCTCCTCTCTTCGACAATTCCGCTCTCGATATTGAGATAAAACGTTAAAGCTACAGCTCATTCGTAACATATTAGCGACAAACTTCAGATACAACTTGAGCGGCGGTCGAGTACCAGGGAGGGGTAGAAGCGGGTAACCCGCGCACGTGGATGGCGCGGGTTCAACGCGGGAAAGCCGCGCCAAGTGCCAGATTATAATTAACTTACGCAAAAAACCGGGCGCCTGCCTCAAGTCGGCGCCCGGTCCATTTCTAACTCGAAAGTTCTACCGCAGATTCGGAGAAAAGCGTGTTTTATGCGGCCTCTTCGCCGCCTTCGCCCTCGGTCTTCTCCTCTTCCTTTTTGACCTCTTCGAGCTGCTTTTCCAGCTCGGCGCGCTTCTTGGCCTTCAGGTCGGCACGCTTCTGGCGCTTCACCTCGAGCTGCTTTTCTGCGCCCAGCAACTCGATGAACGCCTTGTCCGCGCCGTCCCCCTGCTGGAAGCCGGTGCGGATAATTCGCAAGTACCCGCCGTTGCGGTCGTGGTAGCGCTTGGCTACCTCGTCGAACAGACGCGTTACCGCCCTGTCGGTCTGGAGAAAGCTGAGCGCCTGGCGGCGTGCGTGCAAATCGCCCCGCTTGCCCAGCGTGATCATCTTTTCGATATGCGGACGCACAGCCTTGGCCTTGGCCACGGTGGTCTCTACGCGGTCTTCCTGAAGTACCGAAGTGACCAGATTGCGCAGCAGCGCGCGGCGATGGCTGGTGTTGCGTCCGAGCTTGAATCCTGCATTGCGATGGCGCATGTTGAAACTCTCTTTCAGCTTGAGCTTTTAGCTCTTAGCCTTTAGCCGTTAGCTCGTTGTGCCGGAACTGGCTGTCTGGTCCCGCACGGTCAAGCTGAAAGCTGAAAGCTAAGAGCTGATGGCTGTCTTCAGAAGTTCTCCGTCTCGGTGGGCAACTGCAGGTCCACCGAATCGAGCGGCTCGTCTTCCTCGTCGTAGCGGCCGTAGCTTGCCGCCAGCGCCGTGGCCGGCGGAATGCTCGTCGGCCCTGGAACCGCATTGCCCTGCTCGTCGATCTTCATGCCCAGCGAAAGGCCCATCTGCGCCAGGATTTCCTTGATCTCGTTCAGGCTCTTGCGGCCGAAGTTCTTGGTCTTCAGCATCTCCGCTTCGGTCTTCTGCACCAGCTCGCCGATGGTCTGAATATTGGCGTTCTTGAGGCAGTTGTAGCTGCGCACGGAGAGCTCGAGCTCTTCCACGCTGCGGTTGAGATTGTCGTTGCGCAGCAGGATGCGTCCCTCTTCGCCGCGCGCTTCGGCTTCAATCGGCTCCTCGAAGTTGATGAAGATGTTCATGTGGTCCTTGAGCAGCTTGGCCGCCAGGCCCACGGCATCGGCGGGCAGCACCGCCCCGTTGGTCCACACTTCCAGGGTCAGCTTGTCGTAGTCGGTGATCTGCCCCAGGCGGGCGGCGTCCACCACATAATTCACGCGCCGCACCGGCGAGTGCACGGAGTCGACGGGAATGAAGCCCAGGCCCAGGTCGGCGTCGAAATTCTTGTCGGCAGAGACATACCCGCGCCCGCGCTTCAGGCGCATCTCCATATCCAGCTTGCCGCCTTCCGACAGCGTGGCCAGATAAATGCTCTTGTCCAGGATCTCCACGTCGCCATCGGCCTCGATCATGCCGCTGGTCACCACGCCGGGCTGGTCGGCGCGCAGGTAAAGCGCCTTGGGCCCCTCGCCCGCAAGCTTGAAGGGAACCTGTTTCAGATTGAGGATGATGTCGGTCGCGTCCTCAACCACGCCGCCGATCGACTGGAACTCGTGCAGAACGCCTTCGATGCGGATGGCCGTCACCGCTGCGCCCTCAATCGAGCTCAGCAGCGTGCGCCGGAGCGCGTTGCCGATGGTGGTGCCGAAGCCCCGCTCAAAGGGCTGGGCGCTGAACTTGCCGTAAGTGTCGGTAAGCGTCTCGGCGTCGACCGCCAGGCGCTTCGGTTTCTGAAATCCTCTCCACAGCATAATCGTCTCTCGTCTCCCGCACGGCATGTACGTCGCGATGCATTTTGCGGCGGCCGCGCAAGTGCTCCTTTTTTGAGTGATCAGTGATCAGTTGTCGGTGATCGGCCTTTCGCGCACAAGCGAGCGCGACCGGCTGATTCCTGCATCTGGTCACTGTGAATCTCAGTCTCAGGGACCAGGGATCCGTATTCAATTTGATTCCGCTCGCAGCAGCAAAATCCAACTGACCACTGACCACCGATCACTGACAACTCACTTGCTGTACAACTCCACAATCAACTGCTCGTTGATGGGCAGATTCACGTCCTTGCGCTTGGGCAGCGTGAGCACCCGGCCGGAAAGATTCTCGAAGTTCGCCTCCAGCCACGCCGGAACCGGATTCTGCGCGGCATACTGCGCGGCCTGCTCCACGATCTGCAGCTTCTTGGCGCTGTCGCGAATCGCAATCTCATCGCCCGCGTTCACCTGGTACGAGGGAATGTTCACCTTGCGCCCGTTCACCGTCACGTGCCCATGCCGCACCACCTGGCGCGCCTGGCGCCGCGAGATGGCAAAGCCCAGCCGGTAGGCGACGTTGTCCAGCCGCCGCTCCAGTTGCTGGATCAGCAGCTCGCCGGTTACGCCGGTGGAGCGGCTGGCCTTCTCGTAGTATTGGCGGAATTGGCCTTCGAGGGTGAAGTACATGCGCTTGGCCTTCTGCTTCTCGTGCAGTTGCAGGCCGTAGCCCACAATCTTGGCCTTGCGGTCCTTGCCGTGCTGCCCCGGCGGAAAATTGCGCTTTTCGATCGGGCACCGGTCCGACGTACACTTGGTGCCCTTCAAAAAGAGCTTGGTGCCTTCGCGTCGGCAAAGGCGGCAGACTGCTCCCGTATAACGTGCCATTGCTTCTCCTGACTTCGGATGTCGGCCGGTTTACGCG
>DATJRT010000247.1:0-4220 GCA_035504495.1 Occallatibacter sp. | reverse complement strand
TAGCTAGGAGCTGGAAGCTAAGAGCTGCCTCTCCATCGCCCGCTTGTAGCCGGTCAGCGCCAGCAGCGGGAAGTAATCGCGATACATCGTGTAAGCGAGATAAAACACGCGGGGAAAACCGGTTCCAGTGTACAGCGCCTGCCGCGCGGCTCCCGCTCCGGTCGACTCATCCCAGCTGCCGTCAGGTCTCTGCCTCGTCAACAGCCAGCGCACGCCCTTGGCCAGCGAGTCGGAACGGTCGTCGCCCGCCGCAAGCAGCCCCAGCAGCGCCCACGCCGTCTGCGAGGGCGTGCTCGCGCCCACGCCGCGTGTGTCCGGGTCGTCGTAACTGCCGCAGGTTTCGCCCCATCCGCCGTCGGCATTCTGCACCATGCGAATCCACTCCGCCGCCTGCTGAATCTGCGGCTCGTGCCTGTCCACGCCGATCGCATCCAGGCCGCGCAGCACCAGGAACGTGCCGTAGAGATAGTTCACGCCCCAGCGGCCGAACCAGCTCCCGTCCGGCTCTTGCTCGGAAAAGACGAACTGGATCGCCTTCTGCACCCGCTTGTCGTCGCGCGTGTAACCATACGTGGCCAGCATCTCCAGGATTCTTCCCGTAATGTCCACCGTCGGCGGATCGAGCATGGCGTTATGGTCGGCAAAGGGGATGTACTGGAAGATCATCTTGGTGTTGTCTTTGTCAAAACTGCCCCATCCCCCGCTCCGGCACTGCATGGCAAAGATCCAGTCGATCGCCCGTTGCGCCACCTGGTGCTGGTAGCGCTCGCGCGGATTGTCCACGCGGCTCAGCGCCAGCAGCACCTGTCCCGTATCGTCCGTGTCGGGATAAAACTCGTTGTTGAACTCGAAGTACCAGCCGCCGGGATCGGTCTTCGGCGCCTTCACCGCCCAGTCACCCTTGTGCCGCACCTCTTTTGAAAGAATCCAGTCTGCGGCCTTTACCATGCGCGGGTCGTTGCGCGGCACGCCGGCTTCGCCCAGTGCAAACACCGCCTGCGCCGTGTCCCACACCGGGCTCATGCACGGCTGCATGCGGAAGGTCGGCTCCCCCATCGCCTCGCTCGGCCCTTCTTCGATGCCCAGCTTCTCAAACTCGTCGCGCGCGCGGATCACCTGCGGATCGTCCTCGGAGTAGCCCAGGCAGCGCAGCGCCAGAATCGCGTTCAGCATCGCCGGATAAATCGCGCCCAGGCCGTCGCTCATCTCCAGCCGCTCCAGCATCCACGTCTCCGCGCGCTTCAGCGCCAGCCGGCGCAGCGGGCGAATGTGCACGGCCTCAAACCAATGCGTGATTCGGTCCACGGCCAGAAAGAAGTTGCGCCACGAGATCAGGTTCTTCCTGTCCCAGCGCAGCCGCAGTTCTGAATTCCCTCGTCCGCCCGCAAACAGCTCATCGATCCCATGCTCCGGCGGGATCTTCTTGAACGGCTTTTTCGCGTAGATGATGGCCAGCGGCACCAGAATGGAGCGCGACCACGACGAAATCTCATGAATGTTGAAGTAAAACCAGTTGGGAAAAAGAACAATCTCCGGCGGAATCGCGGGCACTGCGTCGTAATCGTACTGGCCCAGCGCACAGAGGTACATCTTGGTGAAGGTATTGCACTCCACCACCCCGCCATGCGCCAGCACCCACTCGCGGCAGATCTTCAGCCGCGGATCCTCGGGACCGATGCCCATCAGCTTGGCGGCGAAATAGCACTTCACGCTGAGCGAAACGTTGCCCGGACCGCCGGGATAGATGCTCCAGCTTCCGTCCGCGTTCTGGTAGCGCATCATCTCCGTGCACGCGCGCTCCAGCCGTCCGGGATCGCCGGACTCGAGCAGCGTGTGCAGAAAAATGTAATCGGCCTCGAGCATCGAATCGGCTTCGAGCTCACCGCACCAGTAGCCGTCGGGATGTTGCAGAGAGAGCAGGAAATCGCGCGCGCGGCCCAGGGCCGTGTCCACTTCGGCCATATCCGCGTCCATGCGGCCGAACCGGGGGCGGCCATACTCTGCCGCCGTCTGCGTTTTAGGTTCCTTGAAACTCATGCGGTCTTGAAACGCCTCAATTCTGTCCGGATCGTTCTTTGGATGCTCGATTCCGGCCTCTTGGCGCGCCTTTATGCCGCCTGCCCCGTTCTTGCCTGTGAAAAGAAAAGCTGCTTCGATCGTCAGCTCTGGCCTTATACCGCGACGGCGGAGTTGCCATTCGCGCTTCCGATGGCCTGCACGATCTCCGGCGGCAGGCCGAAGCGCACATTTTCCGGCATCACTTCCACTTCTTCGACGCTCGAAAAACCCGTTAGTCGCAGGTAATTCACCACGTCCTCCACCAGCACTTCCGGAGCGGAAGCGCCCGCCGTCACCGCCACGGTGGTCACGTCTTCAAGCCACTTGGGATCGATGGCGTTGGAGTTGTCGATGAGATAGCCGATCGTTCCCAGATTGCGCGAAACCTCAACCAGGCGATTGGAATTGGAGCTGTTCGTGGATCCCACAACCAAAACCAACCCGGCCTGGTGCGCCACGTTGCGCACCGCCACCTGGCGATTCTCCGTTGCGTAGCAGATATCCTGCGAGTGCGGGCCCACGATATTCGGGAACTTCAGCTTCAGCGCATGAATGATGTCGCGCGCCTCATCGAGTGAAAGCGTGGTCTGCGTCAGATAGGCCACGCGGTTCGGGTCCGGAACCACCAGCGCCTCCACCTCGGCCACGTTCGAAACCACCTGGGTCACCTCCGGCGCCTCACCCAGCGTCCCTTCGATTTCGTCATGATCGCGATGCCCGATCAGAACCAGGGAAAAACCCTGCTTGGCGAACTTCACCGCCTCGATGTGCACCTTGGTCACCAGCGGACAGGTCGCGTCAATCACCTTTAGATGACGCCGCTTGCTCATCTCGCGCACCGCCGGCGAAACTCCGTGCGCCGAATAAATTACGCGCTGGCCGTCAGGCACCTCTTCGATCTCATGAACAAAAATGGCGCCTTTTTCCGCAAGCTCACTCACCACGTACCGGTTATGCACAATCTCGCGGCGCACATAAATGGGCGCGCCGAAGGTCTCGAGAGCGATCTTCACAATGTCGATCGCGCGCACCACGCCGGCGCAAAAGCCTCGCGGTTTCAGTAACAAGACCTGTTTCTGCGTTGGGGAGTTCCCGGTCGCGCTCGCGTCTGCGGTGGGTTCGAGTACGGTCGTGGTCACAGCACCAGTATACCAGCCGGCGACCCCGTCCGACAGCAAAGAATTGCCTTGAAGCATCGCCTCGGGAAACCCCTAGGTGATTGCAATCTCAAGGTTTCCGCCCACGGCTTCGGGCCTCAGCTTCGCGCCCGCGCCAGCCAGCCTTTCAGGTAGGCCGCATCCGCAGGGTTGGCCGCCGCAATCGCCTCGTAATGCGTCACGCGCGCCTGAATGAAGGCCGCCACCAGCGCCGCGGACGCAGCCGCATTCGCCGCAGCCAGCGTCAGCGGACCCCACCCTCCATCCACCGTCAGGCTCCCGCCCACCGCGTTCACCGCCTGCTGCAGCGTCCGCACCGATGTGCCCGATCCCGCATTCACGCCGAAATCGAACACGCGTTTGGCCACATCGTCTGAGACCAGCTGCGCCAGCCAGCTGTTCCAGAACTCAGCCTGGTAGAAAGCCTCCACTGCCGCGGCGCGCCCGCCCTGTGGCAGTGCCGCAATCGCCGCAAACTGCCCCGGCCACGCGCCGGAGTTGATGCCGCTGATGGCATAGCACGGTCCCACCGCGCCGGCCGGCGCCGCATCCGGAACCTGCGCGCACGCCATCAATGGATCTTCAAATTGCATCACCCATTGAAACGCTGCTGCAAAATCAGCCATGGCGGAATGCTCCTTTCCTTGTCCCCCTTGAAGGCCTCGCTTGGCCGCAAGTTTGTTCGGCTGGAACTTTCATTTGAGTCGGTGAAATCCATCTTACCGCCGGCCTGCGAATTCTTTTGCAAATCCAGCCTTCCGGGGTCTGGGCGCTGCACGCACGCTGCTTCGTCAAAGCCTTCCGTTACTGGATGAACACGTAGCTTCTCCCTCACCATCCTTTGCCCATCCTTTTCCCATGGAGGCGGCATCGTACAGCCCATGCCCGCGCTGGGCCTTAAGAATCCAGCGGACGGAAAGGAGAAGCCATGGCTCAACCTAGGAAATGCGCGAACCCCGCGTGTTCCTGCACTCCAACCGACGGATCGAAATACTGCAGCGCCCA
>DATJRT010000246.1:0-5872 GCA_035504495.1 Occallatibacter sp. | reverse complement strand
CAGGGCTATCATCCATCCGGCCAGAATCAGTGACAGCTCGCGCAGGTCTTCGCTGTAAGGCGGCCTGTTGCCGCGCAGCAGCTCCACTGCCTCTGCCAGCTCAATCCAGTTGCCCGCCGCGCGCCCCAGCGGTTGCCCCATGTCCGTGAGCAGCGTCGCCGTGCGCGTGCCCGCGGCTTCGGCCGTCGCCACCATCAGCGCCGCCAAAAATTCGCAATCCTTTTCGTTGCGTAGAAACGCGCCCGAGCCCGTTTTCACGTCCAGCACCAGCGCGTTCAGTCCCGCCGCAAGTTTTTTGCTGAGAATCGACGCGCAGATCAGGCTCGCATTTTCGACCGTTGCGGTGCGATCGCGCAGCGCGTAGAGGACGCGGTCGGCGGGCACCAGCGTCGGCGTCTGGCCCACGATGGAGCAGCCGCATTTCTTGAGCACCTCCTCGAACTCCTTGAGCGTAAGCGCCGTGCGATAGCCGGGGATCGACTCCAGCTTGTCCAGCGTGCCGCCGGTGTGGCCCAGCGCGCGGCCGCTGATCATGGGCACGGCCACGCCGCACGCCGCCGCCAGCGGCGCCACCAGAAAACTCGTCTTGTCGCCCACCCCGCCGGAGGAGTGCTTGTCGACTGCGGCCTTGCCCAGAGGCGCCGGCGAGAACTTTTCGCCGGAGTCGCGCATGGCCAACGTCAGCGCGCGCGTCTCGTCGAGGGTCAAGCCTCGGATCCACGCCGCCATCAGCCACGCCGCCAGCTGCTCCAGCGGAATCGCCCCCGAGGCCGCGCCGGCCACGACATATTCGATTTCGCGCGCAGTGAGCGCCGCGCCGTCCCGCTTCTTGCGGAGTATGTCGATCATGTGCAGCGGAGCCGGAGAGTTACCGTTGAATGGATCGCCGAGGGGATTCATCAGGTGTGAGCTTATTTCAACCTCATCTCGAACGCCAGCGGTAGCACTTCGTTGAACGCCATCGTGCGCACGCCGTCCGCGGCGGGGAACACCACCGGCGCATCCGGCAGCACAAACTCCGCCAGCATCTGTCGGCACGCGCCGCACGGCGGGCTGGCCGCATGGTTGAGATTGGCCACGGCCACGGCCGCGATGCGGATGCCCGGCCCAAATTCGGCAACCGCGCGCACCAGCGCCGCGCGCTCCGCGCAGATGGTCAGCCCGTAGCTCACATTCTCCACATTCGTTCCCGTCACGATTTCTCCGCTGGTGAGCCGCAGCGCCGCGCCTACGCGAAATCCCGAATAAGGCGAGTACGATCGAACTGCGGCCTGGCGCGCCTGTTCGAGCAGCTTTTCGAGCGCCGGATCGAGCGGTTTCGTCTTGGATGCAGGTTCTCCCATGCGCGCGGAGTGAAATTTGAGGCTAATCCATTGCACGCCATGCTGTACACCCGGGCCAGATGCACACCGGCGTCCGGCTCCGTATCTGCGGCGCCTTCCGCTGCCGGCCACGCTCCTCTTTCTCGCCCTGGCGCGCGGCCAATCCCCTCGGCCTGTCCCGCCGCAAGCCGCGCCCGCTCCCTCACCCTCCTTCGACGTCGCCGCAATTCATGTGCATGAATCCGAGCCGCACGAGCACAACTCCATCTGGAGCTCGCCGTATGACGGCAACTTCAAGGCTGAAAACATCTCCGTGATGAGTCTCATCCACTGGGCCTACGACATGCCCGAAACGCGAATTCTCCACGCGCCGGGTTGGGCCGGCACAACCAATTTCAACATCGATGCTACGACCGATCCCTCGGTCGACCGGCAATTGAAGAGTCTCCCCTCCGAAGTCGGTCGCGAGCGAAAGCAAGAGATGGTGCAGGCGCTGCTCGCCGACCGGTTCCAGCTTGCGCTCCACACGGAAACCCGGCAATTGCCGATCTACATCCTTGTCGTCGCAAAGGGCGGCGCCAAACTCGGTACGGCGCAACAAACCGGATCGAGCGTCAGCACGGGCAACGGACGCATTGAGGTACAAATGGCAAACAGCGTCGCCGTTCTCGCCGAGGAGCTCTCCAAGGTCGTTGGCCGCGACGTCATCGATGAGACCGGTATTGCCGGCCGCTACGATCTCAAGCTCCAGTGGACTCCCGATGTTTTCGCGGATCCCGCCGCAAATCCATCCCCCTCGCCCGACTCCGGTCCCTCGATCTTTACCGCGCTTGAGGAGCAACTCGGCTTGAAACTCAAGCCTGCCAACGGCCCGGTCCGGGTGCTCGTCATCGACCACATCGAGATGCCCTCGGAAAACTGATCCGCCCGCCAACGCGGAGCAACGATTTGCGCGATTCCTCTTATCCCCGCTCTGCGCGCCCTACTCCCTGCTCCCTGGTCCCTCAGTCCCCATCAGCCTTCCCACCTGCGCATGCAGCCTCTCCGTAATCGCTGCTTCCGTCTCCTCCGGCGCAAAGCGGATTGCCTCGCCCACCTGCACCTCGATCTTCCCCGAACGGAACCATCCCCGCCCTTTCGCCTTAAGCTCGCCCAGTCCTCGGATGCCCACCGGCAGCACCGGCGCATCGCTCTGCTTCACCAGCAGTCCGATCCCCGGACGGAACCGCGCCAGCTTGCCTTCGGCCGAGCGCGTCCCCTCGGGAAACACCAGCACGTTATAGCCGTGATCGAGCGCCTTTCCCGCATGAAAGAAGCTGCTCTGAAAATCGCGCAGGCGCGGCAGCGGAAACACGTTGAACAGCGCCGTCACCAGGAAATACGCCGCCGGTCCAAAGATATAAAATCCCCGCGTGCCCGGCGCACGCTCCGGATTGCGCCAGTGCCGAAAGTCCTCCAGCATCTCGCCCAGCATCGCCGCCGCAATATGCCGCCGCACCCGTCCGGTGAGCGCATACTCGACCAGCGCCGCGTCGTACGCGGTTACATGATTGGCCACGATCAGCATCGGTTCTCCGCTCACCGGATCGCCGCCCAGCGGTCTTTCCGGCCCGCTCACCCGCGGATTCGCCAGGAACCACACCAGCGGACGCATCACCAGCTCAATAAACGCTATGCGCATCCACGCGACCGGCTTCCACCACGGCCACGTGGGATAGGCGAAATGCGTCTGCGTTTGTTCCGGCGCTCTCCGCATTCCATCCTGACCGCTCTCCGTTGCCGACGGCGCCGCAGCCTCGCGTACCCCATCCATTTGCCTGGGCGCCCCATCCTGTCCGCTTTTTTCTGCGGAGAGTGTGGTACCGCTCTCTTCCGGCTCCGCCGCGCCCAACCCCGCAACCAGCCTGCGCAAATCGCCCAGCGTCCCCACCTCTTCGAGCATCCCGTTGCCGGAAACAATGCCCATCTGCTGTTCGATCGCCGAAGCCAGTTGCACCCGCGCCAGGCTGTCCAGATGCAGGTCCTCGGTCAAGCGCGCTTCATCGCCTGTATGCGCGGGTGTCTCGCCCATCACCTGCGCAATCAGCGCCAGCAGCCAATCCGGCCGCGCGCCCAGTCCCTCCGCGCCCGCGTGCGCCTTTCCGTTGGGAGCAGCCTGCCTATGCGTGAGCCAATCGGCCACGGCCTTGCGTTTCACCTTGCCCGTCGAGGTGCGTGGCAAATCCGGTTCAGGCCACACCACCCACCGCCGGATCTTCTGAAACTCCGCCAGCCGTCCGTTTGCGCTTTCAATTGCCGCCGCTGCCATCGGCTCGCCTGCGCCGCGAACCGCCAGCACCGCGCACGGCTCCGGCCCGCCCGCTGTCTCCACCGGCACCACCGCGCACCCGGCCACGCCCGGCTGATTTTCTACCGCTGCTTCCATGTCTTCCGGGTGCAGATTCACACCGGAAGCGGTCACGATCACCTCGCTCTTGCGCCCGAGGAATTTAAGCTCGCCCGACTCCTGCCTCTCGGCCAGATCGCCCGTCGCCAGCCACTCGTCTTCCCGCTGTTGCAGTTTGCCGCCCTGCCAGGTCGCAGCGGAGATCATCGGCCCGCGCACCAGCACTTCGCCATCCGGTCCTAGCTTGACGTCGCGCCCGGCGACCGGCTTGCCGATCGTTCCCCGGGCCACGTGGAAGGGATGGTTCAGCGTGATCAGCGCCGTCGTCTCCGTCATCCCATATCCCTGCACCAGCACAAAGCCCAGCGCGTTCCAGAACTGCTCCAGCGGCCCAGCCAGCGCGCCGCCGCCGGTCACAAATGCCCAGAACTTGAGCCCGAACGCCCGATGCACCTTCCGGAAGCGCCACCACCGCTTCGCCGGCCCGATCCCTTTCGACTGCTCCAGCCGCCCCGCCAGTTTGGGCTCGCCGGCTTCGAGATGAGCCTTCAGAATCGCCAGCACTCGCGGCACCGTCGCCAGCACCGAGATGCGCTCTTCCCTGATGATCTGAATCAGACGCGGCGCCGCCAGCCGATTCTCGAAATGCAGCTCGGCGCGCAGGATCGGCGGAATCCACAATCCCATCGTCTGCCCGAAGACGTGGCTCAGCGGCAGCGTGTGCAGAATGCGCAGCGGATGAATCAGCCGCTCCCAGCGCATATACGGCCGCGCTCCCTCTTCGATAGGCCCCAGGCTCGCCAGTACATTGCCGTGCGTCAGAACAATGCCCTTCGGGTCGCCCGTGGTTCCGGAAGTGAACAGGATCTGGAGGGGAGTGTCACGCCCGAGTCCCGTTGCTGCTCCCGCCTCTTTCTCCGGCAGCTCCGTCAGCCACTCTTCAAACGCCAGCCGCGGAAAATCGAGTTCTTCATCTTCCGAATCGGGGTGCTCCACCCTCGCGCTGTCTTCGCTTTTGTCGCAAGGGTGGCAAACAGAATCCCGTGCCCCATTTTGTCCATTTCTTTCTGCGGAGAGAGAGGGAAAACCCTTCTCAAACTGGGGGCGGCTCAGGTCTCGGTTTTGAGACCTGGGTACAAGCTGCCGCAGCAACAGCGCGTCCCCCAACGCCAGCTTGGGCTTCACGTCTTCGGTCACGCGCCGGGCGAACTCCGCGGTTCCGTTCGCGTCCAGCGGAACCGCCAGCACGCCGCGCAGCATGCATCCGTAAAAGGCCGCAATCCACTCCGCACTGTTCTCGCCCCACAGCAGAACCCGGTCGCCGGCCGCAACCCCTCGCCGCTCGAGCAGGGCCGCAAATCGCCCCGCGAGCCGCGCCAGCTCCGCATACGTCGTCACCCGGCGCCGGTTGCCCTGGTACCGGACCACGGCGATCGCGCCGTCCAGGCGGCGGAAATCGTCGAGAAGTGAGGTCAGGTTCTCTCGCATCTTCTCTCGCATGAGTGCTCGGCCACGTTCATGGTAAGGGAACCCACGCGCGGCGACCGGCCACCCTGGAGCCTTGCACCTTCAAGCCTTGTCTTGTTGGACTAAAACCCGCCCTCAAGGATTCCCACACCCTTCCCCATCTTCGCTTTGTATTCGCTCACTCGCCGCGTTATGCTCAAAGAAGCATGTCCCCGAGCCGGTCCAGCCCCGAATCGCCCACCCGATCTTCCTCCCGGCCGAAGGCGCCAGCCGCTCATGCAACCTCCGATCCCGCCAGTTCTCCGGCTGATTCTCCCGCCGGTTCTCCGGCTCATTCTCTCGACCCGCTCGCCTGCTTCCATCCCGTCACCACCGCCTGGTTCCACGCCGTCTTCGAGGCGCCCACCGCGCCCCAGCGTTTCGGCTGGCCGGTCATCGCCCGTGGCGAAAGCACCCTCATCCTCGCCCCTACCGGCACCGGCAAAACCCTCACCGCGTTTCTCTGGTGCCTCGACCGCCTGATGCTCGAAAGCAGGGAAGAGGGACCAGGGAACAGGGAGCACGACAAAGCCGCCGCGGCCGACCCGGCACAACTGCCTCTGACCCCTGATCCCTGTCCCCTGACCCCTGGCCGCGGATCGAAGGATCGGCGGCCCGCCTGCCGCATCGTCTACGTCTCGCCCCTCAAGGCCCTCGC
>DATJRT010000245.1:0-13869 GCA_035504495.1 Occallatibacter sp. | reverse complement strand
GCGCGCTCCGCAACCAGTACAAAAGAAAAACTTTACGCCGAAGGCCCCGAGCCGCCCAGCCTGCAAAACCCGTCGATTCCTGGAGCAAACCGGCAAAACCCGAAGGGCCGCGGCAACCAGGGATTGCCTCAATGCGGCCGCCCGGGCAGCACAAAGTGCTCCGCGCAGCGCGGCTCCTAAAAATCGCCGGCCAGGATGAGGGGGGTTGAATGTGGCGCCGGGGCCAAGCTGAGGTCGAACGGCTGCGGGTTCACGCCGTGGCGCGCTGCTGCTCCCTCGGCTGCTCCTGGTGCCCGAGGCGCACGCTCACCATCTTGGAGACGCCGGGCTCCTGCATGGTGACTCCGTAAATCATGTCGGCCGTCTGCATCATGCGCTTGGAGTGCGTCACCACCAGGAACTGGGTTTCGCGGCTGAGCGAGTGCATCAGGTCGGCGAATCGTCCCACGTTGGTTTCATCCAGCGCCGCGTCCACTTCGTCGAGCACGCAGAACGGGCTGGGCCGGAACTGGAAGATGCCCACGAGAAGCGCCAGCGCGGTGAGCGCCTTTTCGCCGCCGGAGAGCAGCAGAACGTTCTGAAGTTTCTTGCCCGGGGGCGAAGCCACGATGTCGAGCCCGCTCTCGTCCTGGTTCTCCTCGTCCGTGATGCGCAGGAAGGCGTTGCCGCCGTGGAAGAGCCGGGTAAACACCTGGCCGAAGTTCTCGTTGATGCGCGCGAAGGCTTCGTCGAAGCGGGTGCGCGAAATCTGGTCGATCTCCTTGATCGTCTCCTGCGTGTTCTCGATGGATTCGATCAGGTCGTTGCGCTGGGTTTCGAGGAAGGAGTGCCGTTCCGCCGTCTCCTTGTACTCGTCCAGAGCCATCATGTTCACCGGGCCCATCTGCTCCATGCGCTGGCGCAATCCGCGGCAGGTTTCCTCTTCCTGGCTCAGCTCGTCGCCGGCCAGGCGCGCGATCACCGCATCCTCGCGCAGCACCTGCGCGGCCACGTTTACTTCAGCCAGGCAACTTGCCTCCAGGTATTCGAGATCGGACTGCAGCTTGGCCAGTTCGCTCGAGCGTCCGGAACGTTCGTCGCGCAACTGGTCGAGCGCGGCGCGCCCGCTCTTGAGCCGCGTGTCGATCTCCGTCAACTGCTGCCGCAGCGCCTGGGCTTCGCCGGCGAGCGTCTGCGCCTGTGCCAGCGCGTCCGCGCGCGCCGCAACCAGCTCCGTTTGCCGCGCCACGAGCTCGGCGCTTTCGCTCACGCGCTGTTCGCGCTCATTGGCCGCGGCCGTCTTCTGCTGCTCGATCGCCTGCACCCGCCGCTCCAGATCGGCATGCAGCCGGTCGATCCGCTGGAATGCCGCCTCCGCGCCGCGCCGCCGCTCTTCCAGGCCTGCCAGCTCGGCTGTCACCTTCGCGGCCTCCTGCTGCTGCGCCTCGCGCTTCTGCCGCAGCGCATCCAGTTGCGCTGACCGGCTGTCGAGCCCGGCCTCGGCCTGCGCATGCTCCGCTTCGAGCCGGTTGGCTTCGTCGCGCTTTTCGGCGATCGCCAGCCGCTTGGCCTCGCATGCATCCTTGTTGCGCGCCGCCTGCAGCGTCCAGTCCTCGAGACGCCGCTCGATGCGCTGCACCTCGGCTTCCATCTGCTTCAGCGCCGCGCCCAGGTTGGCGCTTTCGCTCTCGGCGCCGCGCCGTTCCTCGCCCAGCGCCTCCACGCGCGCCGTCAATCCTTCCATCTCGCGCGCCAGGGCCGCGGCTTCCATTTCGGCCTGCACCAGGTCGGAGTCGAGGCCGGCGAGCCGCACTTCCGTTTCGCGCAGGTCGCGCTTCATCGCCAGCGGTCCCTCGCTGGCCGGCTTGCCGCCGGTCACAGTCGCGTTGTGGAAGCACTCGCCCTCCGGGGTGAGGAAGAACGCATGCGGATACCGCGCGGCCAACTCGAGCGCCTGGCTGGAATCCTCAAGAATATATCCGTGGCCCAGCTTGGGAAGAATCCATTCGAGCGAGCGCCCGAAGCCGTTGAGAACGCGCACGGCTGCGCGAAGCGGCGTAAGCCCGGGTTCGTGGATTGCTCCGGAATCCAAGTCAAAGAGCTTGCCCTGCTCGTCGCCATGAATCAGGAACGTGGCGCGTCCGTCGCCGGACTTGAGCAGGCGCACGCCCTCTTCGGCTGCGCCCCAGCTCTTGACGACCACGTAATTAAGCTCTTCCCGCAGAAATTCGTCCACCACGCCTTCGTGCTCGCCGCTCACCTCCAGAAAATCCGCCAGCGTGCCCACCGGCGCCATTCCCTGGCCGAGCGCACCCGGCCTCAGCAGCTTGCGCACGCTGTCAGACGAGTAGCCATGGTTGCGGATAAGGGCCTGCAGCGAGTCGCGGCGTCCCGCGGCCGCGGCCCGGTCACTGCGCAGCTGGTTGGCGCGCGCGCGCTGCGCCGCCTCGTCCGCGCGGCGTGCGTGCAGCGTCTCGCGCAACTCGCCCAACTCATTTTCCATCTGCCTGAGCGCGTCGGCAGCCGCTCCGAATTTAAGCCGCGCCTGCCCGCTCTCCACGCCTAGGTTCTCTCTTTCGCCGCGCGCGCGGCCCATCTCCGTCTCCAGCCGTTCCGCCTCCCGCTCCAGCGCCGCCAAGGTCTCTTCGCTCTGCGCGGTTTGATTGCGGGCGTTGCCGGCCTGCGTGAGCAGGTGCATGGCATGGCGGCGGCCGCTCTCGAGCTCGCGCTCGGCTGCAAAAACCTCGTCTGCTGCGGCGCGCGCCTCCTGCTGGCGGGCCCCCACCTTCTCGCGGAACGCCCGCGATTCGCCCGCCGCGGTTTCAAGAAAGCCGCGCTGCTGCGCGCGCTCCTCGGCAATTGCGCTCAACTGCACTCGTGTCTGTTCGAGCTCCGCGCCCAGCGCCTCGATGCGTCCTTCAAGCTCGCCGATGCGCTCGGTGTTGCTGCGCTCGCGCGCCATGGCCCGCTCCAGCTCGACCGCCGACTCGCCGGCGCGCACCTGCGCCGCCTGGCCCGCGCTCTCCAGAGCGTAGCCGCGCTCGGTGAGTTCGTGCTGGCTCGTTTCCAGGTTTACGATCTCTGCCGCCGATGCAAGCACCCGCTCTGACAGCGCGGCGATCTCCTGCTCCAGGCCGGCGCGCTCGGCGTCCATGGTGGCCATGCGGCTGGCCAGCACCACGCGCATGCGCCCCCGCAGCTCATCGCGCACAGCCACAAAGCGCTCCGCCTTGGCTGCCTGCCGCTTGAGGCTGTTCATCTGCCGCGTGACTTCTTCAAAGATGTCGTCGACGCGCGCCAGGTTCTGCTTCGCGCTTTCGAGACGCAGTTCCGCCAGCCGCTTCTTGGTCTTGAAGCGCGTGATCCCCGCGGCCTCCTCGATGATGGCGCGCCGCTCATGTGGCTTGGAACTGAGCAGCTGGCCCACCTGCTCCTGGCCGATGATGGCGTAGCTGTCCGGCCCGAGGCCGGTGCCCATGAAGATGTCCTGAATGTCGCGCAGGCGGCAGAGTTTTCCGTTGAGCAGGTACTCGCTTTCACCGGTGCGGAAAAGGCGCCGCGTGACGACGATTTCACCCTTTTGTGGAACGCTGTGGAACTTGCGCCGACGAATCTTCAGCACCACCGGCTGCGGACCCTCTGCGGGTGGGGCATCGTCCTGCGCGGTGTCGGCCGGCGACTGTCCGTCCTGCTCCATGGACGGACGCGGCTGCTCGGCAGCAATAATTTCTTCGGCCTCTACCGCTCGCTGCCTGCGCATCTCTTCTTCGTCCCAGTCCGCTGCGCCGTCGGGTTCAAACGCAAGCTCCGGCTCGACAGGAACCGGGCCTGCGTAAACCTCGGGATCGACGAGAGTGAGCGACACTTCGGCCATGCCCAGCGGCTTGCGTGTACGCGTGCCGGCAAAGATCACATCCTGCATGTGCGTACCGCGCAGGCTTTTGGCGCTTTGCTCACCCAGTACCCAGCTCATCGCATCCAGGATGTTCGACTTTCCGCACCCGTTCGGCCCCACCACTGCGGCAATCCCAGTGCCCGCAACTGAAATCTCCGTGCGGTCACAGAAGCTCTTGAAGCCGAGGATGTGGATCTTCTTTAATTTCAGCATCTTTACTCCCGAATGCGTGTGTGCCCTGCAACTCCGCGTGCGTGCACGCCTTCTTGCCGTTCAAAAATGCGCGCAGTCACCCGTACTCTCTTTGATTAGAGACTCTACGGAGCGCGATGAACAGGGTCAACGTCCAGAAGGGGTGTTTTTGTGGATAAGGGGGTCCCGAATTCGCGTTTTCGGGATTTGCCGGAACTGATGCTCAGTTTTGCGGGGTTCCTGGAGATTTGCACCAGTTTTCCACAGGAAGTTCACAGTCTCGAAAATCACATGCTCAAGCGCCCGCAGCGCCTGCGGGCGGGGAAACCCGGGCCGGCTCACCAGCCGGATAGTGCGCGAAGAACGGCCCGAGAGCGGACGCAGGATGATTTCGCGGCTGTGGAAAGAATCCGCGGCGAGGGCCGGCAGCAACGTGGATCCGTAGCCTGCCGCGACCAGGTTGACCAGGGTCTCCAGCGTGGAGGCCTGCATGGAACCGGTGACGGCGCCGGCCGTCGCGCCCGGTAATGCTCCGGCGGCGGAACCGCGTGGGGAGCCATGGCGCGCGCCACATGCGGCCAGCGCTTGGTTGGCCAGGCAGTGGCCATCGGCCAGCACCAGGAGCTCGCCCGCGAGCGAGTTTTCGTTGACACTTCGGGATGCGGCAAAGCGGTGGCGCAGGGGCAGAGCCGCCAGCAGGGGCTCGTCGAAGAGCTTGAGTTCGGTGATTCCAGGCGCATCGGGCGGCGTGGCCAGCAGCGCGGCATCGAGCCGGTGATTACGCAGCCCATCGATGAGGGAGCGAGTGTGGTCTTCCCAAAGCTCGACGGGCATCTGCGGGCACGCCTGCCGCAGCGGCTTGAGGATCAGCGGCATCAGGTACGGGGCCAGCGTGGGAATGATGCCCAGCTTGAGCGGACCCACGAGCGGGTCACGGGCTGCCCGGGCCACGGCTTCCATCTGGCCGGCCTCGGCCAGCGCCTGCCGGGCGTGACTCAAAACCCGGCTTCCCACGAGGGTCAGGTCCACGCGTTTGTTGGTGCGCTCAAGTAGCGTGACGCCCAGTTCATCTTCGAGCTTCCTGATCTGGCTGCTCAGCGTGGGCTGGCTCACATTGCAGGATTCGGCCGCGCGCCCGAAATGCCGGTGCTCGGCTACGGCAACGAAATAGCGAAGGTCCTGAAGATTCACGGGGAAGCTCGATGCGGCCGGAAAGCCGATTTATCTATCATAGGCTAAAACAATCGTAACGTTAGAAGTAATTGATTTCCCTTATTGCCCGGCAAGGCTTAATCTGGAACTCGTAAAGGTCCTTCTGACCGAGACGGTGGTTCGTTTCGAAGTTGTCGACGCGCGAATCCCGTCGAGGCGCGTGAAGCCCGGCGGCGACGAACCCTTCTTCCAGCCAGCCTGCGGAAGAAGGCAATCTTTCACAGGCAATAAAGGAGTCACGATGTCCAGCGAATCCAAGTGCCCGTTTCACAATGGCATGATCCAGCACACGACGGCGGCAGCAAAAGGCAACAAAGACTGGTGGCCCGACCAGCTGAATCTATCCATCCTGCATCAGCAATCGTCCCTGTCCAATCCCATGGGCGAGTGGTTCAATTACGCCGAAGAATTCAAGAGTCTCGATCTCGATGCTCTCATCAAGGATCTGCACGCCCTGATGACTGATTCGCAGGAGTGGTGGCCTGCCGACTTCGGCCACTACGGTCCGCTGTTCATCCGCATGGCCTGGCATGCCGCCGGCACCTACCGCATCGACGATGGACGCGGAGGCGCGGGCCGCGGTTCGCAGCGCTTTGCGCCGCTGAACAGCTGGCCGGACAACGTGAATCTCGACAAGGCCCGCCGCCTGCTTTGGCCCATCAAGCAGAAGTACGGCCGCAAGATTTCCTGGGCGGATTTACTGATCCTTACCGGCAACGTGGCGCTTGAGTCGATGGGCTTCAAGACCTTCGGCTTCGGCGGCGGCCGCGCCGATATCTGGGAGCCGGAGCTGGACGTGGATTGGGGCCCGGAAGCGACCTGGCTCGGCGATGAGCGCTACAGCGGCGATCGCGAGCTGGCCAACCCGCTGGCTGCGGTGCAGATGGGATTGATCTACGTGAACCCCGAAGGTCCCAACGGCAATCCCGACCCGGTGGCCGCGGCGCGCGACATCCGCGAGACCTTTGCCCGCATGGCCATGAACGACTACGAGACCGTGGCCCTGATCGCCGGCGGACACACCTTTGGCAAGACGCACGGCGCAGGTTTGGCCAGCTATGTTGGCGCTGTGCCCGAAGCCGCAGGCATCGAGGAGCAGGGCCTAGGCTGGAAATGCAGCTACGAGACGGGCGTGGGCACGCACGCTATCGGCAGTGGACTGGAAGTCACCTGGACAACGACCCCGACCAAGTGGAGCAACAATTTTCTCATCAATTTGTTCGGCTACGAGTGGGAGCTGACCAAGAGCCCCGCGGGCGCGCACCAGTGGAAGCCCAAAGGCGATGCCGGCGCGGGTACGGTCCCCGACGCGCACGACCCGAAGAAGAAGCATCAGCCTACGATGCTCACCACCGACCTTTCCCTGCGCTTCGACCCGGTCTACGAAAAAATCTCGCGCCACTTCCTCGAGCACCCGGCCGAATTTGCCGATGCCTTTGCCCGCGCCTGGTTCAAGCTGACGCATCGCGACATGGGCCCGCGCGCCCGCTACCTGGGTCCGCTGGTGCCTAAGGAAGAGCTGATCTGGCAGGACCCGATCCCCGCCGTCGATCACGAACTGGTCGACGACAAGGATGTGGAGGCGCTGAAGGCGAAAATTCTCGCCTCCGGCCTCACGATCTCGCAACTCGTCGGCACTGCGTGGGCATCCGCCGTCAGTTTCCGCGGTAGCGACAAGCGCGGGGGCGCGAACGGCGCGCGCATTCGGCTCGCGCCGCAGAAGGATTGGGAAGTGAACCAGCCGGCCGAACTCGCCCAGGTGCTCGCCAGGCTCGAAGCTATCCAGAAGGAGTTCAACGCATCGCAGAAAGGCGGCAAGAAGATCTCGCTGGCCGACCTCATCGTCCTCGCGGGCTCGACTGCCGTTGAGGTTGCCGCAGAGAAGGCCGGACACGACGTGAAGGTGAGCTTCGCGCCGGGCCGCATGGACGCCTCGCAGAAACAGACCGATGCGGCTTCGTTCGCGGTGCTCGAGCCAAAGGCGGACGGCTTCCGCAACTACGTGCAGAAGGGACTTGAGGGGTACGCCTCCGAGTTGCTGCTTGACAAGGCGCAACTGCTTACTCTCACCGCTCCGGAGATGACGGTCTTGATTGGGGGCCTGCGCGTTCTCGGCGCCAATTACGGGCATTCGCAATTGGGTGTCTTCACCAAGCGGCCTGAAGCGCTGACCAACGACTTCTTTGTCAACCTGCTCGACATGGGCACGAAGTGGCAGAAGACGGAGAAGCAGGAGGGCGTGTTGGAAGGGCGCGATCGCAGGACGGGCCAGCTCAAGTGGACGGGCACCGTGGTCGACCTAGTCTTCGGTTCGAATTCCCAGCTCCGTGCACTGGCGGAGGTTTACGGGAGCAGCGATGCCCAGGAAACCTTCGCGCGGGACTTTGCGAAGGCTTGGACCAAGGTGATGAACCTCGACCGCTACGACCTGACGGCACGCGCCGCGGAGTTTGCCGAGGCCGTCGCGGCCGACTGATCGCGGCTCGAGTGTCGTTCCCCGGAACGCAGAGGGGCGTCCGCGTTGCGGGCGCCCTTTTTTGTTTTGGATGAAGTACCTTAGTTCGCCAGCACGGCGCGATAACGCACTTTGCTCTTCTTCACTTTTTCGATGGCTTCGTTCGCTTTGGACATGGGAAAGAGCTCCGTGGTGGCTTTCACCCCGTGGCGCGCAGCGACGTCGAGCATCTCGCGCAGGCGATGCGGGCTTCCTGTAGGGTTGCCGCTGATGCTGCGCGCACCGGCGATGAGGGGAAACGCGGGCACGGCGATGGGCGAGGGCGGGACGCCGACGAAGCACAGATTTCCCGTGGGCCGCAGCGCCTGAAGATACGTGCTCCAGTCCTGGTCGGCATTCACTGTAGTGAGAATGAAGTCCAGTTTGCTGGCTACGTCTTTCAGCGCCTTGGTCTCGCGCGTATTTACAAAGTGGTGGGCGCCGAGCGCGCGCACCTCCTCTTCCTTTCCCGCAGAAGAGGAAAAGGCCGTAACCTCGGCGCCGAAGGCGCGCGCGAACTGGATGGCAATGTGGCCCAGCCCGCCGATGCCCACCACGCCCACACGCGACGAAGGATTGATGCCGTGCGTGCGCAGGGGGTTGTAGACCGTAATGCCGCCGCACAGCAGTGGCGCGGTGTTTTCGCTCGCCAGCGCGTCGGGAATGGGCAGCACAAAGCGCGCGTTGGCGCGGACGCGGTCGGCATAGCCGCCGTTACGATGCACGCAGGTGGCCTCCGACTCCGGGCAAAGATTTTCCATCCCCTGCATGCACCACTCGCACACGCCGCAGGAGTTCGATTGCCAACCCAGGCCCACGCGCTGACCCGCTTCAAGCTGGCGGACCTCGTGACCGACGGCCGCGACCGCGCCGATTACCTCGTGCCCCGGGATGAAGGGATACTGGCTGATGCCCCAGTCATTGGCGATGAGATGAAGATCGCTGTGGCAAATGCCGCAGTGGGTAACGGCAATCTCAACCTCCTGCGGGCCCAGCTTGCCGGGGTCGTAATGATACGGCAGAAGTTCTGCTCCTGCTGCATGCGCTGCAAGACCGTGTATTTGATCCATGTTGCGGAGTCCTCACTGGCGAGCGGGAACAACCGGGTGCGAAGGCTCTGCGCCCGGCAGAATGATTGCAAGAAAGGAAGGCGTCCCTTATCCCGCAGTTAGTTTAAACCGCCGCCCGGGTCGATGTGCAGATTGAGAATCTGGAACCCGCTGAGCACGCCGCCCGCTGGAGCTTCGCCCGCAACTTCAGCCGATTCTCCGTTCAGGTTAATATCCTCAGTGGAGCGCACGGCTTCTAGCGCGTTGGCCACGGAAAGCGGTAGGCTTGAGAGCGTATCGCCGTTCACGCCCGCCTGCGGCTCCGGAACCAGGAGGCTTACATAAATCCGGTCGGCCTCATGCTGGTGCCGCGCCTGCTCAAGGACGGTCTCGAGACTCGCGGGCCGCGCGGGGAAGTGGGGCTGATTCAACGTGCGATCAAGCGTCTCCGCGTCGGAGACCAGCACCCGGATGTTGCCCTCGGTGAGCCGGTCAGGGAGCCGGACGGCGATGCGCACATTGCGCTCCGGCTGCTGCCAGGGACGAAGAGTCGCTTCCACTTCGATGGTGTCGCCGGCATGAACAATGTCGTTCGAAATGAGCCGTGCGCCTTCGAGCGTAACGCCCAGTCGCTTGGGGACCTCCTGAACATGGAGATCGATGCTGCGGACGGTGCCCTGGCGCGCGCCATTGGTATAGAGCGCGGCAAAGCGCTCGCCGGCCTGCAGCGCGAGTTCGAGCGGCGCAGGCACCATCTCGCCGGGCGAGGCCCAGAAGTCGAGCGGCACCGCGGGGTATTGCTGCAGAGCCACGTTACCGGTGAGGTGATAGCTGGTCTCGGCGGTGCTCGAGTTCGCCTGCAGCAGCGAATCGAAGAGCACCACCATCATGGCCTGCGAAGTGAGCGAAGGAAGATCGAGGATTTCGACGTTGAGCTTGCGATGATCCTCGGGACCATCCATGGTGATGTGCATGGGGATCATGTGTGCGCTTGCGCCCATCACGCCGCGAATGCCCGATTCGCGATCTTCTGTAAACGCGCCCACGGTGGCGCCGGTGTTGATGATTTTGAATGCCTCCAGAGGAGAAGCCAGCGTGGTCACCACGTCTGCCGTGGTCATGGGCAGCGAAACTTCTCCCGCCTGCAGCACCGGATGGCCGCAGGCGAGCAGTTGCTTGGGATCGATATAGGTGACCGTGCAGGTGGCGGAGATATCGACGTCGCCGCGCACCAGTTGCATGCTGATGGCGGATCCCGGTTCGAGAGCCGCCGCGGCTGCCGCCGAGGGTTTCTGGCCGAAGTCCGACGCGCCCGCGACGCCGCCGGCCACCACGGATTCGAGGCCGGTTCCGCGCATCTCTTTTTGCCAGAATTCGATCGCCTGGGGTGCAAAGCCGCTCATCACCAGGGGTGTTTCCATGGCCCTGAAATTGGAATCGCCGTTCGTATCCCCAGCGGCCAGGGCGCCATCCGCGGCGCTTTCAGCATCCGCCTGCATGCCACTTGGCGGGACAGGTGAGTTGGACGCCATCTCGAGATCGCCGAGGGGCAGATTGCGCACCTCGAGCATTTGTTCGATGGGCGTGATGCCGGCGATGGGTTCTTTGCTGAATACGCCAATGCGGTACGAGAGTGAGCCGAGAAGCTTGTTGCCGATATAAACGGGACTACCGCTCATGCCCTCAACCACGCCGGTATACTCGGGCTTCGCGCCCTCGAGACGGGCAAGAATCAAATCCTGCCCCGGACCGCGCGCTCCGCGCAGGATGCCGAGAATCTCCACCTGCATCGGCTCGGGTTTGGTTCCCTCAAAGACCGTCCAGGCAGTGGCTTTCAGACCCCGGTGCACCTGGCTCAAAGGGAAGAATCCGCCTGTGCTGGGCGGCGGAGACACTTCTGTCGGGGCATTTTGCCCGCCAGCTGCCTGTGCGCCAACCGGTTGCGGGATAGCTGCGTCCTGCGCAGGCGCCAGCGGCGCTGCCCAAACGGCCGCTGCGGCAATGACCAAAAACACCCGGACTGCAGGCCGGAATCGGGTTTCCTTCATGCGATTTTCCACGTCTATAAGAGTACAGCGTGGGCGGTTCCCGCGTTCAAGTACCCGCGTGGAATCGCTTGGCGGCATGGCTCGCGCCGGACGGCAGCGAGCCACCCGATCATCTATGCTGTGAGCACAGAGGTTGTTGTCATGGCCACTTCCTGCACATCCCGCGGCGCCTCGCGCAGTACCCGAATCCTTCTCTTTTTCGCTGCTCTTGCAGCTCTGTTGCCGCTGCCGCTGGTGAATGCCCAAAGCGACTCGCAGACGGCCAATCCGCAACAGCCGCAGCAACAGCAACAGCAACAACCCGATCAATCGCAGCCGGATGCCGGCGGGCCCGCAGGGGACACGGGCGTGATCGCCGTGCCCAAGAAGGCCCCCGAAGACCAGCCGCCACCCGCGCCGCCGGCTCCGTCCGAGCCCACGGTCAAGAACCCTCCGGGTCTGCCGCCGGTTTCGCTGCACATCGATGTGCCCGAGGTGACGGTGGATGTGGGCGTGCTGCTGCAGAAGACCGGCCAGTTTGTACCCGGCCTGAGGCCGGAAAACTTCCGCGTCTACGAAGACGGCGTGGAGCAGAAGATCGAAGGCTTCAAACGCGTGGAGGCACCCATCACAGCACTGCTGCTGTGCGAATATGCCGCCCGCGGGTTTGCCTTCCGCGTGGACATGCTGAATGCGGCCTGGGCGTTCACGCAACAACTGCGCCCGCAGGACTACGTGGCCCTGATGACTTTCGACATGAAATCGCACATCGATGTCGACTTTACGCAGGACAAACAGCAGATTCAGCAAGCCATCAACGAACTCGCGATGTCGGTGTACATGCCGGCCGCGTTCAGCGAGACGAATGTCTTCGACGCGCTCTATGAGTCCATGGACCGGCTTGACCGCATCCAGGGACAGAAGTACATCATCCTCATCGCCTCCGGCATCGACACCATGTCGAGACTCACTTTCGACAAGATTCTGAAGCGGGTGAAGGAATCGCGGGACATCACCATCTACGCAATCTCAACCGGCGGCCTGCTGCGGGAGATGACGGAAGGCAATCCTGGGATGATGAATTCGATTCGCGACATCGATTATCTGCAGGCCGATAACGAAATGCGCACCTTCGCCCAGATCACGGGCGGCATGTGGTTCGAGCCGAAGTTTACCGGCGAACTGCCCGACATGGTGAGGACCATCAACGAGAACATCCGCGCCAAGTATCAGCTTGTGTATCGCCCCACCAACCCCAAGCAGGACGGCACATATCGAAAGATCCGCGTCGAGCTGGTGGACGATGAGGGCCAGCCCCTGCGTATGCAGGACGAGAAGCATAAGCCGCTCAAATACGAAATCATCGCCCGCGACGGCTATCGCGCCCAGCAGGAAGTGGAATAGGCGGCCTTCGCCCCGCTTCGGAGCTGCCCGGCGGACCTTATCCGATTCGGGAATCACGGCTGCGCTCCAGTCCCGGTCGCGCCCCACGCCACGCTCCGCGTGACCGTCATCACCTCGCGCCCGGTTTCCGCGGCGCTATGATCGGGAACCGTAAGGCCTTGCTGCAAGGGGAATCGGAGCCCGGTTTCCCGCGCAGCCTGGGCGATTCCCTGATTCGAGGTGGATGATGACCTTTGTTCCGGCAATGTGGGTGGTCTGGGCCGCTTTTTTAGCGGTGTCGGTGATCCTGAAACTCTACGTCTCCCGGCTGGGCCGCGATGAAGACGACGAGCTCATCCTGCTGGAGTCTTCCGAGCATCTGCGGGTGGAGCAGGCGGAAATCCTTTCCCGGTTGCATAAGGTTGAGCCGATTCAGCGCGCTTTTCTCTGGGTTCTGGCGGCGGCTTCGCTGTTCGTGGTGGCTTATTACCTTCATGATATGGTGAGCCAGTTCCGATAAACCTCGCGCAGCGACGCTCATGCGAATTTCGTCGAGGCGCACGCAAGTCGGCGTTTCCGGGGTGTGCGAACCGGAGTGGTAGACCGTTACGAGGCCACGAAGGCCAGAGCTTGCGCCCAGGATCAGGAGCCGATGATGTTCAGGTGGACCAGGATATCGCGCACGTAATACACCAGAACAAACATGGTCATGGCAATTACCAGCCATTGCGACACCCGGATGACCGGCTCGACCTTGGTCACCCTGGCCACAATCGCCGACTGGGCCATTTTTTCGTGTTCGAATGCGTCGTCCAGAAAAATCTGATCCTCTTCATCGCGGGTCAGGCTCGAACGATAGATGTAAAGCGCAGCCATAATCACGACGAAAAACGACCAGACGATCCACATGACCGGAACGAATGTCATACCCACCTCCGACAGCACGAGTAGGGTCCCAGATACCGGCGGGTCCGTGGCCAGTCCCAAGTTTATGGATCGCTACGAGGTCTCGCGCCGGTAGCGGGGGCCGTTTGGCAAAACATCATAGCTCCAATCAGCCACGGTTGTCCGCCTGAATTTCACCAATGTGGGGCGGTTTTCAGGCGATAATCGGCCCTTCGACCCTCCAAAGTAACTCCCCGGAGGTCTGCGACCTTCTGTTTCCCGGAGGCATCGAATTAGCAGTCTTGGAACGGGGGCTTGTACGTCCGCCCGCCGGAAGGGTACTCTGGAACTACGGGACTTTGAAAACAGGAGAAATTATGGCCGCCGCAACTGTTACCCCGAATCAGGAAACCGCTAAGAAACCACCACTTATGCTGACTCCGCAGGCGATCGCGAAGGTCCGCGAGATCATGGCGACCCAGGATCCGCTGCCGGCCGGGTTGAGAATCGGCGTGGTCGGCGGGGGCTGCTCCGGATTCCAGTATTCGATGGCCTTCGAGAACCAGGGCGGCATGATGGATAAGGTCTTTCACTTCGACGATCTGAAGGTATTTATCGACGCCACTTCACTGATGTACCTGAACGGCTGCACGGTAGATTACGTGGAGACGCTGGAAGCGGCCGGCTTCAAGTTTGAAAATCCCCAGGTGAAATCCACCTGCGGCTGCGGCTCCTCATTCAACGTATAGACGG
>DATJRT010000244.1:0-4180 GCA_035504495.1 Occallatibacter sp. | reverse complement strand
ATTGAGCCCGTCTTGGTTCCAACTCAGGGTCACGCCCGGTCTGCGCGTTCGGGGACTCAGCCTCGCCGCACGACCCCGGGTTGAAGTGATCGATACGGAGGGTTTATGCGCTTCATCAAGTCCGCGCGCTGGCTTTTGCTGGCGCTTTTTCTCACCTGGATCCCCACGCATTCTTCCGCTGCCGCCGTGGGCGTTTCCATCACCGTTGGCTTTGCGCCGCCTGCGCTTCCTGTCTATGAGCAGCCGCTCTGCCCGCAAGAAGGCCTGATGTGGACGCCCGGCTACTGGGCATACGGCGACGACGGCTACTACTGGGTTCCCGGTGAATGGGTGCCCGCGCCCTTCACCGGCGCGCTGTGGACGCCTCCCTATTGGGGATGGTCCAACGGCCAGTACATGTTCTATCCCGGCTATTGGGGAACCACGGTCGGATACTACGGCGGCATCGATTATGGCTTCGGCTATATGGGTGTCGGCTTTGTCGGCGGCGAGTGGCGCGGCGGCGCCTTCGCCTATAACACCGCAGTCATGCGGGTGAATACCACCGTCATTCACAACACCTACGTGAATGAAACCATCGTGCACCAGCACACCATCGTCAACAGCCGCCACGTCGCCTACAACGGCGGTCCCGGTGGCCTGCGCTACGCGCCCACCGCGCAGGAGCGCGCGGCCATGAACGCGCATCACACGCCGGCAACCGCATTTCAGCAGCAGCACATCGCCGCCGCACGCGCTGACCGCACCGCTTACGCCAAGGTCAACGGCGGCCATCCGCACAACGTCGTGATCGCCAAACCGGAGGCGACTGAACGCACAGCCCGTTCGGCGCCGGCAGCCAGGCTGCAATCCGGCTCGGCCGCCGCGCGCACCGGGCGCAATGCGCATCCCGAAACCGCGCGTCCGGAGTCGCATTCCTCCACCGCCGCGCGCTCGCAGCACGAGTCGCATCCGGTGACTAAAGCCAGACCGGAGTCGCACCCGTCCACAACGGCCCACACTGAGCACGAATCGCATCCGGTGACTAAAGCGAAACCGGAGTCGCACCCGTCCACAACCGCCCACACTGAGCACGAATCGCGTCCCGTCACCGAGTCGCACGCGGCAAAGCAACCCAGGCCGGAATCGCACCCGACCACTGCCAGCACGGAGCGCAAATCGAAGCCGCCGATGGAGATTCGTCCGAAGAGCGAATCCCATCCTGCTCGATCGGCGACCGTGATTCGCCCCAACCCCGAACCGAAGCCCGAAACCCATGAGACCACCACGGCCAGGGCGGAGCACGAGTCCCGCCCCGAGTCGCACGCTGCGCCCAGCCCGGAGAAAGAATCGCATCCGGCTCCTGAAGCACACGCGTCTCATCCCGCGCCGGAGGCCCACGCTGCTCCCTCGCACGAACACGCGCCCTCTGCACCGCACAAAGAAGAAAAGCCGAAGTTGTAAGAATGCTACCAACCCCGCATTCGCCGATGCGCTTTCCACGCGCGTCGGCGGGCGCGGGCAGCTTTTCTTGAAAAGCCGAATCTCCCCGCTCAGCTCACTTCTCGAGCCTCACCTCTCGAGCCGCGTAAAAGCTCAGCGCCGCATCGCCCTGCTCCAGGAGCCGCGTCCGCGCAAGCTTTCCATACCGGTCCGCGACCTTCTCCTTCCGCCGGTGCTCGGCAATGACCACCGCGCCTGGAGTCAATAACGGGAGTGTGTGCCCCAGAGCCTGCCCTGAGCTCGTCGAAGGGTCCCTGGCATAGGAGGACCTGGAAGACCAGCCCTCGTTGCCCAGGAGACCCAGCGTTGCCTCATACTCCGCTGCCGCGTCATAGGGTGGATCGAGGTAGATCACCGAAAACACGGCTGAGTTGTTTTCCGGTTTGGGATTGGCTGAAGTCGCGGAGCGCAGGAACGCAGCCACGCTCCCCGCGTACACGCGATAGGCCTCGCGCTCCACGTCCAACGCGGCAAGGTTCGCGCGCAACGCCTTCAGCGCGGCCGGCGCGCGCTCCACAAACACAACGGATTGCGCACCGCGGCTAAGCGCCTCCAGCCCCACTGCGCCGGAACCGGCGTACAAGTCGAGGAAAGCCGCGCCCTCGAACCGGCCGGCGATCACATTGAACAACGTCTCCCGCAGCCGGTCGCTGGTGGGCCGCGTCGCCATTCCCGGGGGGCCGGCAAGCACCCGCGACCGAAACCTTCCCGCAATGATCCGCATCGCTCCCCAGCATAGCAACGCGCGCGATCGGGTCCCTTGAAAAATGCCCTTGCGCTCGCTCCCGACCCCGTACAATCGGGGTATGCGCGGCTGGTCAATCCCGCTGGGCCGTTGGATGGGCGTGGAGCTGCGCGTGCACGTCTTCTTTCCGCTGCTGCTCTTCGTCTTCTTCGCCATCAGCGCGGCGGACGGCTGGCCCCGCGGTCTCGGCCTCTTTCTGCTGCTGGTGGCCGCGGTGGTCACGCGCGAAGTGGCGCGGCTGCTGGTGGCCGCGTGGCTCGGCCTGCGCCTGCGCGCCATCCTCATGCTGCCCATCGGCGGCCTTTTTGCGTACGCCAACCCCGAAAGCCAGGAGAGCGCCAGCCAGGGCACAGGACAATGGGCTCTCGCGCTCGCCGGTCCCATCGCCAACTGGGCCACGGCGCTGGTCATCGCCGCCGCCATCCTCGGCGCAACGTCAGGCATCCGCCTCTATGAACACCCGCTCATCAGCCCTGCGCACCTGCTGCGCAGCATGGTTTGGATGCAGGCCTTCCTCGGAGTGCTGCATCTTCTGCCCGCTTACCCGCTCGACTGCGGACGGCTGATCCGTTCCAGTTTTGCCCGCAAGCATGGCTACGCGCCTGCCGGCCGCGCCGCTACGGGTCTGGGCCAGGCGCTGGCCCTGGTGTTCATGCTGGGCGGCATGCCCCTGCACAATCCCTGGCTCGTTCTTGCCGGGTTCTTCATCCTGATCGGCGCGCAGATCGAGGACCAGGGCGTCTTCTTTCAGTCCGTCGTCGACACCGTGCGCATGCGCGAGGTCATGCTCACAGATTTTGCCACCCTCTCGCCCTCAGACACGCTGGCCGACGCGCTCATCCGCTGCGTGCACTCGCTCCAGGAGGATTTTCCCGTGGTCCGCGGCCCGCAACTGGTCGGCATCGTCTCCCGCCAGCGCATCGTGGACGCCTTGCGCACCGAGGGCAACGGCTACATCCAGTCCGTCATGTCCCGCGCTTTCCAGGTGGCGCGCCCCGAGGACACGCTGGGCACCACCATCCGCCGCCTCACGGCCGGCCGCGGCCTGGCGCTCATTCCGGTTACGGAAAGCGGCCGCGTGGTGGGCATTGTGAGCGTGCAGAATCTAATGTCCTCGATGTCGCTCTTGGCCGAACAGCGCCGCATCGAGCGCCAGGAAGGAAACGAGTAACGGGATTCAGGTGTCAGGCTTTCAGGGGCCTGAATCTGTTGCCGGCGCCGCTCCATCCCCGGCCATCCAAGGTACGCGCCCGAGGGGTTGATTTCACGGTCTTATTCGCGCGATGCGTCCGGAACCTGAAACTCCACGCCGGCGGCGCTGTTTACCCGCCGGGTTGCGGCCAGGTCGATCTGATCCAACGGAATCTGCTGGTAGTGCTGGGGATCAAGAACGGTGAGGACCTTTGCGGTCATCATGTAGTTTTGCACCTTCACGGGCGCACCCCCGCTCTTCAAAATCAAGAGAAGAGTCTGGTCGGGCTCCGGCGCAGCTGGTGCGGCGGCAACGGGCTGCTCGTTTGGCGCGGCATAGCCTTCGTCTGGATACGGGGAGCCCTCGTCCGGATAAGGGGGCGGGTATGCAGGAGCCGCACCCCCCTGGTCATATTCGCCGCCCTGGTCATATCCGGAGTCATCGGTGTCTCCCCAATCGAAGAACCCGGGGTTGATCGTATAGGGGTATCCATATCCGTATCCGAGCCAATTTGGAGAATAGGTGTTGAGATACCAATTGATGAACGACCGTCTCCGCCTGTCGAATCGATCGCGGTCCTCATCCCCATTGCGGCCCCAGGCACGGGACCGGCCGGCGTCCATCGAACCAAACGCAGAACGCCCGGCCATAAATCGATTTCCATTGTAGGGAGTTCGAAAACCCGAAAGGCCCATCCCGCGGAATCCCGCGCTGCCCATCGCGCCGTAGCCAACCAGCTGTCCAGGCCGCACAAAGCTGCC
>DATJRT010000243.1:0-22871 GCA_035504495.1 Occallatibacter sp. | reverse complement strand
CACGGCGGAGCAAGTGTACGCGAGCATGCTGCTGCCCTCGACGGAACGGCCGTATTTCACGCCGGGGTTTGCGCCGGAGCTGCCGCTCGAAGAGGAGATGCGCATCGGCTCGTTCGATGGGCCGGCGACGCAGGCGTTTGCAGCCGTACCGGAAGAGGATCCCATTCGCTCGGATACGGGCCAGCTCGCCTGGTACCACGCAGCGCCGGGAACGGGGATGGTTACGGTGGATTCGCCGCGCACGCAGGCGCTGATCGGGTTTGTGAAGGCACACCGGGCAGCGGATATGAACCTGGAAGTAGACGTCGACAACGATTTTTGCACCATTCAGCTCAGCTCGCTGGACGAAGAGCCGATTGCGCGCGCGGCGAAGATGCTGCTGGTGGCCGGAGCGCGCGTGGAGAACACGGGGCAACGCTGGAACTCCGCAGGAACGGCCGTGACCAACTGGGGCGAATCGCCCACGCTGATCGAGCCGGTGCGGGGAACGCTGCTGCTCAGGCGGCTTGCGCCGGCGCGGGAGGTGGAGTTGCAGGCGATCGACGGCGCGGGGCAGCCGCTGGGCACGCCGGTCAAAGGCGCGCGCTCCGCCGCGGGATGGAAGTTTGCGCTGGGCCAGACCGCGACCACGTGGTACGAGATCACGGTGCGGCGGTGAGAGCTGCGGCGAGATCGCGCCGGCAGGCGCGGCCCTATCCGCGAAGGCGCGGGCGCGTGTCGCGCAAATGATCGAAGCGCCGGAAAGTTCTTCCCCTCAGGGGCGAAAAGCTCCCCTGTTTATGCGGCTATCGCGGCACGGCTAGAGCCGCGCCCTTTCAAGACCGCGTTCATCTAAGCGGTGTCAGCGCATCCTTTAGCGCGTCATGGCGTAGTGGACCTGCTCCTCGATGGCTGCGATCCGGATGGGCTGCAAGTGGGCGCGGGCGAGCGCAGCATTGACCTGCGCAAGATCGGCAGATTTGAAGTGCTGCCAAGCGGCGATGCTTTCGCGCGCAGCTTTGCTCACCTGGCTGAGGAGTTCGAGGGCCTGCGCCGGAGGCTGGCGATGGCCGCTCTCGCAAACGCCGAGGACTGCGGCCAGTCCAGCGTTGGCCTGCGCAAGGCCGGCTTCGTTTTCTTGCTTTCCGTCCGAGCCTTCATCGGAGTCCTCTTCTTCGCCGCTTTCAATTCGCTTGAGACGCGCGAGCGCGCCGGCGAGAATGGCCGCAAGCTCCGGCGGCGGGGCGTTCCCGACGAGCGTTGTGAGCCGGCTCTCGACGCTTGCGAGCTCGGCCATGGCTTTGCGGCTGAGGAGGGTTTGCCCGTAGACGGAATCGGCGAGCGCGTACTGGCGCGCGAGTTCCTGCGGGGTAGCGGTCACGCGCGGGTCCATCACCGCGCGCAGGGGGCGGTCAAGCTGCACGCCGTCGACAATAAGGCGCAGGGTGTAATCGCCCGGCGGCACGCGCGGACCGGGCGGCGCGGCGGAGGCGTTGTCCCCATCCTCGATGCGCGCGCTTGCGCCGCCGGCCGCGAGATCCCAGATGAAACGGTGCTCGCCGGGAGCGGTGGAGAGGGTCTGCGGCTTGGGAAACCAGCGCTCGGCGATGGGCAGCAGTGGGCGCTTTGAGGCGTTCTTGTCGTCACTCGCGAAGTGACGCAGGACCCGGCCCTGCGCGTCGAGGATCTGCAACGAGATTTTTGTCGCGTCGGCGGGAAGGTAATAATCGACGATGGCGCCGTTGGGCGGATTGCCGGCCTGCGGCTCTTCCGGCGGCAGCGGTGTGCCGAGGAAGGTGTCATTATCAACGCGGATGGCAGGAGGCGGTGCGTAGAGATAAGCGTGCGAACCCTCGGCAGACGCGGCTTGGCGCAGCGGTGCGATGTCATCGAGAACCCAGAAGGAACGGCCATGCGTGGCCACGATAAGATCGCTGCCGTGGATGTTGAGGTCGCGAATGGAGGAGACGGGCAGGCTGAGGTTGAGGTGTTGCCAGTGGAGGCCATCGTTGAAGGAGACGTAGACGCCGAACTCGGTTCCGGCGAAGAGGAGATCGCGGTTGACGGTGTCTTTGCGTACGGCGCGAAGAAAATGCGTGGGCGCTATGCCGTCGACGGCGAGCCTCCAGGTTTTGCCGTAGTCGTGGGTGATGTAGAGGTAGGGCTTCAGGTCGTCGAGGCGATGGCGATCGACGGCTGCGTAGGCTGTGGCGGGATCGAAGTGCGAGGCCTCGATGAGCGAAATCTTGCTCCACGACGTGAGGCCGGGCGGAGTGACGTTGAGCCAGGTTTTACCGCCGTCGCGGGTGAGATGAATGAGGCCGGTGTCGGACCCGGCCCAGATTTCATCCGCGTTCAGCGGCGAGGGCGCGATGGTGTAGACGACACCGTAGCCGCGCTGCTCGGCATTGCCGACGGTGGGCGGTGACTTGTCGTCTTTGGCTTCGCCGGCCGCGCCGGTGAGGTCGGGACTGATCGCGGTCCAGTGAAGGCCGCCGTCGACGGTCTTCATCACGAATTGCGTGCCCAGGTAGAGCGAAGTTTTGTCCGCAGGCGAGAAGACGAGCACCGGCGTCCAGGTATCGCGATAGCGGCGCTTGTCGATGGGCGTCATAAAGCTCATGAGCGGCCAGGGAGAGACGTTCTGGGTGAAAGAGGTGCGCCGATCGAAGCGCGAGACGCCGCCGTACGCCTCCGTGAGGTAGATGATGTTTTCGTCCTTGGGGTCGATGGCGATGTAGCCGCTCTCGCTGCCGCCGGGAATGAACCAGTCGCGCATATCGATATGGCCGTGATCGGAGCGGCTGTAGACCGCGATGGCGCCGCTATCCTGCTCCGCGCCGTAGATGGCGTACGGGAAGCTGTGATCGGTGGTGACGTGGTAGAGCTGCGCGGTGGGCTGGTTGTACCAGGTGGACCAGGTACGGCCGCGGTCGAGGCTGATGGAGACGCCCTGATCGACGGCGAGCGCGAGGTGCGAGGGATTTTTGGGATCGACCCAGACCTGGTGGTAGTCGTCGCCGCCGGGCGCGCCGCGCACGATCTCAATAGTCTTGCCACCGTCTATGGTGCGGTAGAGCGCGACGTTGGGAATGTAGAGCACGTCGGGGTCGGTGGGATCGATGGCCAGCGAGTTGAAGTACCAGGCGCGGCTGGTGAGGCGCGGGTCGGCGCTCATGAGAGCCCACGTCTCGCCGCCATCGTCAGAGCGGTAGAGGCCGGAGTGGCCGGGGCAGTCGATGGTCAAGTAGACGCGGCGCCCATCGGCGCCGACAGCAATGCCGGTGCGCCCCCATGCGCCTTCGGGCAGGCCGTGGCCGGAAATTTCAGCCCAGTGCGCGCCTGCGTCGGTGGAGTGGTAGAGCGCGTTGCCCGGGCCTTCGATCGGGGGGTAGGTGCTCCACGGCGGACGATGGGCGTTCCACGTGGCGGCGAAGAGAATTTGCGGCGCGTTCTGCGCCATGGCGAGATCGGCGATGCCTACGTCAGGGCCTTTGTCGAGCACGCGCTGCCAGTGAGCGCCCGCATCTTTGGATTTGTAGACGCCTCGGGTATCGTTGGGGCCGTACGCGTGGCCGAGCACGCCCACGTAGACGGTGCGCGCGTCCGTGGGATCGACGAGGATGCGGCTGATCTGGCGCGAGTCGTCGAGGCCGACGTGGGTCCAGGTCTCACCCGCGTCATCGCTACGATAGACGCCGTCACCGGTGGCGAGATCGGAGCGGATGTCGGACTCGCCGGTGCCCGTGTAGATGACGCGCGGGTCAGAGGGAGCGACGGCGAGCGCGCCGATGGAAGCGACCGGCTCGGCGTCAAAGAGCGGCTGCCACACGGTGCCGGCGTCAGAGGTCTTCCAAACGCCGCCGTCGACGGCGCCGAAGAAGAAGGTGGTCTCGCTGCCGGGCACGCCGCTCACGGCCACGGCGCGGCCAGCGCGAAAGGGTCCGACGAGGCGCCAGCGCAGTCCGTTGAAGAGCTGCGGCGAGACCTGCTGCGGCGAATTTTGTTGCGCGGAAGCGCCGAGCGGTGCGGCTGCGGCAATGAGAATCGCCAGAAAACAAACAACGAAACGCAGGTGCGCGGCGGAAAAGCGAAGGGAGGTGGTCATCGCTAGATAAGATTGTGCAGGCTGAGGGCGGGATGGGCAAGGGATTTTCGGCGTAAAGGCTCTGGCGCAAGCGGAGAAAATCGGCGATGCTGTTGACATGGGATACTCCGCAAGCCGTTTTCGAACAGCGCCCCTGCTTTCCTGGGCGCTGTGTTCGATCGCGTGTGTTCTGCGGGCGCAGACCCCGGACACGGCCGCGCTGCGCGGGTTCGTGACCGGCCCAGACGGTGCGGCGCTTGCCGGGGCGACGGTGGTGATCGAAGATGCGCACCATCAGGCGATCCGCACGCTCAAAACAGGTGCGGCGGGCGGCTTTGACGCCGAGGACTTGCCCGTGGGCAGCACGCTCGAGGTAACGGCTGCGTACCCGGGCTTCGCCCCGGCGAGTTCCGGCGCGCTGACGCTGACCGCGGGCACGACGGCGAGCCTGGAACTGCGTGCGCAAATTTCCGGAGCGCAGGCGGAGGTGCGCGTGACCGGCACGGCGGGAGCGGTGCGCACGGACGAGCCGCAACTGGGCGACCGGCTTACGGCTTTGCAGATAGAAAACACGCCGCTGCTCAACCGGCGGATCACGGCGCTGCCTCTGCTGCTGGCAGCGAACCGGCCGGCGATCAACCAGGGAGACATCTTCATGAACCAGGTGCTGTTCACGGCCAACGGCACAGGCCGGCGTCAGACGTGGTTCGAGGTGGACGGCGCCAGCGGCAACGACGCGTGGGGACGGCAGACGATTTTTACCAATGTGCCGCTGGACGCGGTGAGCGAAATGACGGTGCTCGATAATGCCTTCGCCGCGGATTACGGATTCGGCGAAGGTGCGGTGGTGAACCTGGTCACGCGCGGCGGCAGCGCGGTGTATCACGGCGATGTGCTGGGGCTGTGGCGGCCATCGGGACCGGAGGCGGAGCTCTCGGGTTTCTCCGCGACCACCGCGACCAGCGGCAACGACATTACGCGCGATACGCTGGAGCAGGGCGCGGCGACGGCCTCCGGGCCGCTTGCGCGCGTGAAGAGTACGGAGTTTCTGGCTTCGGCCGAATACAGTTACCAGGATCGCGCCTCTCCGGTGATTTCGCCCATCGCGCCGGGCAATTACGTCGGGCATTACCGCGACTGGCTTGGGTTTCTGCGCATAGACCACGCGTTCAACGAGAACAACCGCGGCTTTTTTCACGGCGGCGCGGACAGTTTCTTCGACACCAACCCGAATGGCATCGTGGGCGGCAACACGCTGCCCACCGTGGCCCGCGTCTTTCATCGCCGAACCTATACGAGCGAGGCGGGCGAGACCGCGGTGCTGAGCGACACGCTGGTGAACGATGTGCGGGCGCAGTTCGAGCTGGCCTCGCCGATTACGCAGTTTGTGCCGGTGGTGTACGGGACCGAGTACTCGGTGCCCATCCCCTCGGGCGGCACGTTTACATCGGGAACGTCCCAGGCAGCGCTCTTGATGAACCACCAGTTCGAGGTGGTGGATTCGCTGGTAAAGACGTGGAGCCGCAACGAACTGCGCGCGGGGTTCGACGTGATCCATGCGCGGACGGGCGGCAACAGCAAGGAATTCGGCGGGCCCATTTATCTTGGCGAACTGGTTTACAGTACCTGCCCTGCCACCGACACGACGGCGTACTGCGAGAGTTCAGCATATCTCGACAACATTGACAACGTGCAAAGCTACACGCAGAGCTACGGGAACGCGAATTACCTGGTGGGCGATGCGATGGCCGCGCTGTTTGTGCAGGACGACGCCCACCTCAGTCGAGACTTTACGCTGAACGCGGGGCTGCGCTACGAGCTCCAGAGCTTTACCGATGCGCGCGCAGATTTTGCGCCGCGCGTGGGCTTTGCTTACAACGTGGCCGGCCGCGGGCTTACGACGGTGCGCGCGGGCTTCGGAATTTATTACTCGCAGGTAGTTGACAACTCCGAGGCGAACTACGCGCTGACAGGGCCGACGGGGGTTTTCAATTACACCGCGCAGCCGGGCGAGGTGGGCTTTCCGGCAAGCGTGAGCGACGTGCCGCTGCCGGCGTTTCCCCCGGGCGCGGTTGCGCCGCTGCGCAGTTTGTACCTGCGGCCTGGTCGCGCAGGTTACTACAGCCAGTTTTTCCCCACGAGCACGCTTATCGGCTATCCGAACGGGCTGGAGAATCCCGACAGCGAGCAATGGACGCTGGACCTGGAGCAGCAAATGGCGCCGGGATGGGTGCTGAGCGTGGACTACGTAGGCACGCACACGGTGAAGATTGTGCGGCCGCTCGATGTGGACCCGCCGCCCTCGTTTGTGCGCACCGCGCCGGAACAGATTCGCACGGCGCAGACGGCCAATTGCGAGCGGCCGTACTGGATTGCATGGTACGCGCAGGAGGGGCTGACATGCGATCCGGTCAAGAATGCTGGACAGACGCCGCCGTACAGCGTGATCCAGAGTGACGTGAACGACGGGCAGGGCTATTACGACGCCATGGACGTGAATTTCAGCCATCACGGAGCGAAGGGCTCGGCTCTGCTGGTGAGCTACACGTGGTCGCACGCGCTGGACACGGTGGATCCGGATGTGCCCAGCCAGAATCCCAACGATCCGCTGATGACGGGCCGCACGGAGCTGGGCAACGCGATCTTCGACCAGCGCCAGCGGCTGGTGGTGAGCGGCGTATACGCAGCGCCGTTCGGGTTCACTGCGGGCGGCATTGCCACCATGGCCGGGGGATTGCCGTACAACTGTGTCACCGGCGTGACCAACAGCGGCGACACCGGCGCAACTACGGACCGGCCGGTGGTTGACGGCGCGGTGGTGGGCCGCAACACCGGGCGCGGCACGGCGATCTACGACCTGGAGCCGTTTGTGGGCAAGAGCTTTGAGCTGGGCGCGGAGCGCGCGCGGATCAACCTGCGTGCGGAGGCATTCAATGCGCTCAATCACCGCAATATGGTGGGATTCAGCGGAACCTATGGGGACAATGCGGCCCCTGAAGCGGGTTTCGGCGCGCCGCTGGCCGGCGTGACTAATCAACTGCTTCCGCGGGAGATGCAGTTTTCCGCGCGCGTAGAATTCTAGAGAATCGAGCGGCGCGGGTTTTCAGCTCACACTAAAACAACGAGGTCAACCAAATGACGGGAAGGCATCCTGCTGCGTATGCCCTTTTTTTTGCCGCAGTCCTGAGCGCGGCATTTTTACCTGCGAGCGCATGCCAGGCCGCGGACGATGCCGGCGCGGGGCCGATGCCCGATCTGCATTGGCGCATGATCGGACCGTTCCGCGGCGGGCGCACGCGCGCGGCAACGGGCGTGGCCGATGAGCCGAATGTTTTTTATGTGGGCCAAGTGGACGGCGGGGTGTGGAAGTCGAACGACTACGGGCGCACGTGGGAGCCGATATTCGACGGCGAAGACACGCAATCGATCGGCGCCATAGCCGTGGCGCCCTCGAACGACAACATTGTTTACGTGGCCAGCGGCGAAGGACTGCACCGGCCCGATCTCTCCGTGGGCGACGGAATCTATCGCTCCGACGATGCGGGCAAAACCTGGACCCACCTGGGGCTGCGCGACGGCGAGCAAATCCCCGCGCTGGCCGTGGACCCAACAAATCCGGAGCGGGTGTTTGCTGCCGTCCTTGGGCATCCCTACGGGCCGAACGCGGAGCGCGGCATCTTTCGCTCGGAGGATGGCGGCAACACCTGGCAAAAGGTCTTGTACAAAGATGAGCGCACAGGTGGATCGGATGTCGCCGTCGATCCCCAAAATCCGCAGGTGGTGTACGCGTGCCTGTGGGAGGAGACGCTGGGACCGTGGGAGGACGGCAATGATTATGCGGGAACCAACGGCGGGCTGTATAAGTCGACCGACGGCGGCACGACGTGGACGCAGCTCAAGAACGGGCTTCCCGAGAATCTGGTGCAGATCAACGTGGCCATTGCGGCCAGCGATCCCACCAGGCTATATGCGACCATCTCCACAACGGAAGAAGGCGGCTATGCGAACGACAAAGGGCTGGGCGTTTACCGCAGCGACGATGCAGGCGCGAGCTGGCGGAAGATCACTGACGATCCGCGGCCGGCGATGAAGATCGGCGGGGGCGATCTGCCGGTGCCGGTAGTCGATCCGCAGAATGCCGACGTGGTGTACTCGACCAGCATCGTGACCTGCCGCAGCGAGGACGGCGGCAAGACCTGGATCAGCTTGCGCGGCGCGCCGGGCGGGGACGACTACCAGAATATGTGGATCAATCCGCGAAATCCGAAGATTCTGCTGCTGGTGAGCGACCAGGGCGCGCTGGTGAGCGTGAACGGCGGCGAGAGCTGGAGCTCGTGGTACAACCAGCCCACGGCGCAGCTTTATCACGTGGCGGCGACATACGGATTTCCTTATCAGGTGTGCGCAGGACAGCAGGAGAGCGGGTCGGTGTGTACGTCGACGCGGGGAAACGACGGCGAGATTACCTTTCGCGAGTGGCATCCGGTGGGAATCATCGAGTACGGCTACGCTGCGCCCGATCCGCTGCATCCCGAGATAATTTACGGCGCTGGGCGGACGGAAGTATCGCGGTACGATGTGTCGACCGGGCAGGTACAGAATGTGTCGCCGCTGCCAATGCACCGGAAGAGCGTCCGCGCCGACCGCACCGAGCCGGTCCTGTTCTCTCCGGTCGATCCGCACACCCTTTACTACGCGGCGAACCGGCTTTTCAAGACGACGGACGGCGGACAGACATGGGAGACAATCAGCCCGGACCTGAGCCGGGAGACGACGCCGCAGCTCGCGAACCTGCCCAGGCTCACGCCGGAACAGCTTGCCGAGCGGCGAGGTGCGATTTACGCGGTTGCCGCCTCGTACAAGACTTCGCAGACGATCTGGGCGGGGACGGACGACGGGCTGGTGTGGATTACGCGAGACGGGGGCAAAAACTGGAGCAACATCACGCCGCCGGGAGTTGCGCCCTGGAGCAAGATTACGCAGATCGACGCTTCGCACTTTGACGACGACACGGCCTATGTGGCCGTGAGCCGGCTGCGCGTGGACGATCTGCACCCTTACGCGTTCCGCACGCACGACGGCGGCAAGACGTGGACCGTGATCAGCGCGGGATTGCCGGACGATGCGCCGGTGAACGCGGTGCGCGCCGATCCGGTGCAGCCGGGATTGCTGTACGCCGCAACCGAGCGCGCGGTGTGGACGTCGTTCGACGACGGGGCGCACTGGCGGCCGCTCGAATACAATCTGCCGCACACGTCCATGCGTGATTTGCTGGTGAAGGACGGCGATCTGATTGTGGCCACGCATGGGCGCTCGTTCTGGGTGCTCGACGATATTGCACCGCTGCGGGAGCTGGCCGCGGATGCGGGCAAGAAGACGCCGCTCTTGTTTGCGCCGGCGCCGACGTGGCGCGTGCGGCGCGACACGAATACGGATACGCCGCTGCCGGGCGATGAGCCGGCGGGTGAGAATCCGCCGAATGGGGCGATTTTCGACTACTACCTGGCGCAGCAGGCGCGCGAGCCGGTGGTGCTGGAGATTCTGGATGGAGAGGGTCACTTGGTGCGGCGCTACAGCAGCGAGGACAAGGAGACGCCTACGCCGGAAAAGCTGGGCACGAACCTGATTCCGCCGATGTGGCCGCTGATTGTGGGTCCGCTGCCGGCGACCGCGGGCATGCACCGCTGGGTGTGGGACCTGCATGCGACCGCGCCCATGGCGACCCATTACGACTACCCCATTTCCGCGGTCCCGCACCGCACGCCACTCGAGCCGCAGGGGCCGCTGGCGCTGCCGGGCACGTACACGGTGCGCTTGACGGTGGATGGGCAATCTGCAACGGCGAAGCTGATGGTGAAGATGGATCCGCGGGTGCACACGCCGCCGGACGAGCTCGAGACGTTACATGATGCGCAGGCGGCGATGGCCGCGTCGCTCGATGCGCTGGCGAGGGTCGATCTGACGGCGCACTCGGTGAGCGAGCAGATTGCGGCGCCTGAGAATGCGGCGATTGCCGCGCAGCTTGCGCCGTTCCGCGACGCGCTGAAGGCGCTGCTCGAGAGAGAAGAGTCGAAGGGAGCGAAGCCCGGGATTGACCGCGTGACCGACGAGGCCACCGAACTGTATGGCGAGTTGCAGCAGGCCGACGCTGCGCCTACCGCGGCCCTGCTTGCGGCGGCGACGCACGTGGAGGGCGAGGCGAAAGAGGTGCTGCCGGGCTGGGAGGACTTCAAGGCGAAGCAACTGCCGTCGCTCAATGAGATTCTCCGCAACGCACAAAGGCCGGCGATCGATCTCGACCGGAAGCCGGTGGACATGCCCGAGAGCGGGGACGTGGAATAGGTTCGAGCCGGTGCGGCGCCGTGCCGCGGTATTCTGAATCTTCCAACATGGATCATTCATGGGAGGAGCCTTATCGTGGGCGAATCGCAAGAGCTGGAACCTTACCGGAAAATGCTGGCAGTGGCGTTCAAGGAAGCGCGGATGGGGCTGGTGGAAGGCGGCGTTCCCATTGGCGCGGCGCTGTTTACGCGCGCGGGAGAGCTGGTGAGCTGCGGGCATAACCGGCGCGTGCAGCAGGGCGACCCCGGTATGCACGCGGAGACGGATGCGTTCCGGCGCGCGGGGCGGCAGCGCAGCTATGGCGACAAGGTGATGGTGACCACGCTGGCGCCCTGCTGGTATTGCAGCGGGCTGGTGCGGCAGTTCCGTATCGGGATGGTGGTGGTGGGCGAGAGCCGCAACTTTGCCGGGGGGATCGAGTGGCTGCGCGCGAACGGCGTGGAGGTGATCGACCTGGACGATGCGCCGTGCCGTGAGCTGCTGGCGAAATACATCGCGGAGAACCCCGCGGTGTGGCATGAGGATATCGGGGAAGAGGAAGATACGAGGGAGCAGAAGATGGGGGTTAGGGGTTAGAGCTTGCTTTTCTCCGAGGCTGAGGCGCCGCTTGAATTGCGTTCTCACTTCAGGGGCCCTGAAGGCCCCTGCCCCCGAACCGCGGGGGTAATGCCCAGGTTCCTATCGCAGCATTTGCGGCACGAGTAGACTCGCGCCCCGATACAAGACCTTCACGCGGGGATTTTTTCAGCACAATCTTGGAACTAGGCCTTTTCTAGCGCGCAGTTTCTCTCCGACCTTTTCCAAGGAGGGCGGCGAGGGCGAGAAGGGATTCATCGGACTCGTGCGCGGCGGAAATCTGCATGCCGCCGGCGGCGCAGGGAACGGCGATGGCGGGCGTACCGGAAAGGCTGAAGGGGGTGGTGTAGCGCAGGAGGCGCGCGCGAGTCTGCGCGTGGTCGGCTCCGGCCTCGAGTCGGGCAACCGGCGCGCAGGGAAGGACGACGAGCTCGTGCGCTGAGAAAAGCTCGTCCATGTGCGTGCGGAACTCAGCGTGGCGGCGGCGCAGGGCGTCGATTTCGCCGGGGTTGAAGGACGCGCCCCACTTGAGCCGGTCGCGGATGGCGGGCTCGAAATGGTCAAAGCGGCCGGCGTGGAGAAGCGCCGCCTCCGAGGCCTGGAGGGGAGCGAAGATCTCCACCGAATCGCGCCACCATGCGGGCTCGATTGCGCGAGCGGCGAGGCCGAGGGACTCGAGTTCCAGCGTGAGGGCAAGATAGCTCGCGAGCACGGGCGGTTCGCAATCGTCGAAAAAGCTTGGGGCCACGAGGGCGAAACGGGTGAAGGCGCGCGTGGGCGGAGGCGATGCAGGCGCGAAGGGCGCGGCGAGGAGCGGGGCGTCTTCGAGATCACGAAAGAGCCAGCCCATGGTGTCAAAGGATTCTGCCAGATGCGCGCCGCCACGCCAGCGGCCGCGGCCGAGCGTGGCGCGGTAGCCGGCCAATCCGCAGAGCGCGGCAGGCACGCGGATGGAGCCGCCGGTGTCCGTGCCGATGGCGGCGACGGCGGAGCCCTCGCGAACGCTGGCCGCGGCGCCGCTGGAAGAGCCGCCGGTGAGCGCGCCGGGATTGCCGGGCTGAATGCAGTCGCCGAATTCGGGATTCTCGCCGGTGATGCCGTAGGCGAGGGCGTGCAGATGGGTTTTGCCGGTGAGGACGGCGCCGGAGGCACGCAGCTCGGCCACAAGCCAGGAGTCGTGCGCGGCGATGCCGTTGAGGTCGCGGTAAAAATGCACGCCGCAGGTGGTTGGCGCTCCGGCGAGGTCGAAGCAGTCTTTCACGGAGACGGGAAGGCCCCAGAGGGCGGCGCGGCCGTCGCCGAAGTCTCCGCCTGTGCCGCGCGGCATGGCTGCGGCGCGCGCGGCTTCGGCGCGCGTCCAGGCTGAATCCTGCCAGAGGTAGGTGTTGCGGCCAGGGTTGCCATTGGAATTGGCGAGGGCGTCCTCGGCGAGGCGAACGGGGTCCGCAGCGCCGCTCAAGAGCGCGTGGCGCAGGGCATGGATGGTCGAGGAGACGGCGGGAGGGTTGGCCATACATCGATTGTAGGCAGCGCCGGCCGGTGAGCGAAGCCGTTGCTGGAACTGGCGCAGGCGGGCGGTACCTGCCCGGGGTGTGCGATGATTTACGCAATGATACGGATGGAGTCCGACCTGGGCTGGTGGCTGATTACGCACGTGGATCACGCGCGGCTGGCCGGCGCCCTGGCGGAGGCATGGGGGAACACGCAGTTCCGCAAGCCGGAGCCGCGGGCGCGAGTTCTGCACGCAGTCGCTCACCACGACGACGGCTGGATGGATCGCGACGCGCACCCTGTGGTGACGCGCGAGGGGAGACCCTCCGCCTTCTCCACCGAGCTGGTGGGCAAGTATACGGCGTTCGAGGAGATGGATCTGGAGGAGTTCCTGGAGGTGCGCGAGCGGGCGGTGAAGATCATTGCCGAGCAGGATGCCTACGCGGGGCTGCTGGTTTCCATGCACACTTACAGCCTGCTCACCGAGCACGCCGATCCATCGACGATTACGCGGCGCAATCTGCTGCTTCTTGATTCATTTCTGGTCCGCCAGCGCCGCTACCAGAGCGAGCTGGACGCGCGCATTGCCGGCGACCGCACGCTGAGCTGGGAAGAAAAATCGGGCGAGCGGATCGTGGAGCACTTCCGGCTGTTGCAGGCTTGCGACAATCTCTCCCTGCTGGCATGCGTAGCCTTCAGCCGGCCGGCGCAACTGCTGCATCCCCTGCCGCTCAGCGACGGCACCTCGCGCGAAGTGCATGTAACGCCGCTCGCCGAACGGCATTTCCGCCTGGCGCCGTGGCCGTTTACGGAGAAGGAACTGGTGTTCATGATCCCGGCGCGTCACGTGGAGCGCAAGTTCTTTGCCACGTCAGAACAGCTTGACCGGGCCTTTGAGCAGGCCAAGATCAAAACGCTGACGGTGACGCTGACGAAGTGAGGCGGTCGCGGGCGAACGTGAAAGCCGGGGAGCAAAAGAAGAGGGCATCCGCGAAACGGATGCCCTTCTTCATTGGGGCCCGGCGAGCGGGGGCGGGTCAGAAGTCGAAGTGCAGAGACATCTGAATCTGCCGCGGCGCCCCGATGGTGTGACCGACGAGGCCGAGGCCGCCGGGCGCGGAATACAATCCGCCCGATCCCTCAACGGGCTGACCCGGCGAAGGGAAGTTGTTGTAGCCGGCGTTCTGCGAGACCTCGTTGCCGGGAATGTCGAAGCTGGCGGTGTTGGTCACGTTGTACACGTCGAAGGTGTACTTGAGGTTGTAGCGCTCGTTGTCGAAGGTAGTCTCCTTGACTACGGAGACATCGGCGCGCTTCTGGAACGCCTGGCGGAAGATATTGCGCTGACCGTTGGTAAAGCCGGTCTCGTATGGATCGTCGGGAGGAATGGCGCCGCCGAGGCCGCCTGCCGGCAACAGGGGAAGCGTGAAGCAGGAAGCCTTGAGGGCGCCTCCGTTGTCCGGCTGGCTGGTGTTGAAGAACGCGCCCGACCTTCCGGTAAGCGCGCTGCGCGGCGAGCAGCCTTTGGCCAGAGGCACGATGGGATTGGTGATGCCGTCAGAGGTGGAGTAGTAGATGCTGCCGACGGCGCCGGAAAAGTCGATGATCGAGTAGGGCTGGCCGCTTTGCAGCACGGTGAGGCCGACGAGCGACCATCCATCAATGAATTTGCCCACGAGCTGGGCCGAAGGCGCGTAGTTGGGAAGCTTGAGGGTGTAGTCGAAGTTGATGATGTGGGTGCGGTCGAAGTCGGAGGAGCCGTAGCCGCTGCGCAGGTTGAGCGGGTTGTTGCCGTTGTAGAAGAGGCCCAGGCCGCTCTGCTCATCGAGTGCATGAGACCAGGTGTAGGAGGCGCCGATCTGGAAGTTATGGCTCATGCGCTTTTCCGCATGCGCCTGGAGGGCATTGTATTCATCCACGCCTGCGGCTTTGTAGTCGATGGACTCGGCGGCGTAGCCGATGTAGGGCACGCGCAGGTCCACGTTGCCGCCTTCGTAGGTGCCGAGATAATAAGCGGGCACGCCAAAGCAGGCCGGTGCATTGGTGGGCAGGGAGCCATAGAAGTTTACGTTGTAGCCGTAGGTGTAGGCCTGCGGGCATCCGGTCGCGGAGAGAAACTGGTTGGTGGGCGAGGCGATGTTTGGTTGATTGAAGGGCACGGGGATGACCTGGTGACGGCCTAGATTTCCCACATAGCCCATTTCGAAGGCGAAATCGTTGCGCGGCTGCCACTGGAAGTCGAGGGTGTAATTCATGGTATAGGGCAGCTTGTTGGCGCGGTCGTAGACGCCGAGCGAGATGGGCTGGCCGTTGTTGATGATGTAGCCGTTGGGGTTGGTGGGGGTGGCCGGGCATTCGCCGGAAACGCCGGAATAGCCGGTGTTGACGATGCTGCAAACGTTGGGCAGGAAGTTGGAGAGATCGGAGGCCTTGGGGCTGGAGGGAGCCGCGTACTCGAGGCTGGTGCCGTAGGGATTCTCGATGTTGCCTTCCGCGGGCGTGCTGGGATTGCCGCCGCCGCCGCAGGTGGGCAGATAGCCCTCGTAATAAAAGAGGGACGACGAGGGGCAGGTGGAGTCGTTGACAAAGGGTAACTGCTGGTTGACGCCAAAAGGACCGCCGGTGACGGTGCCGATGGCGTAGCCGGGCGAGAAGTACGTGAACAGCTCGCCGCGATCGTAGTAGATGCCGGCGCCGGTGCGAAGGACGATGGTGTTGTGATCGCGGGAGGGCGACCACGCGGCGCCCACGCGGGGACCGATACCCCACTGCCGGCCAGTAAGCGTGGTGTTGCTCACGCCCTTGGTGCCGTTGACGTTGTTGCCGGCAATAATGAGGCCGGAGTTGGTGATGGTGTCAGAGCCGGGATCGTAGCTGTAGAGGGAAGGGCTGAAGTTGAAGAGGCGGCCATATTTCTCGGTGAGTCCGCCATCCCAGTCGTAGCGGACGCCGGCGGAAATGGAGAGGTTGGGCGTGACCTGATACTTGTCTTCGACGTAAAGGCCGAGCTGATTGGCGCGAAAATAGCGGCTGGCGTCTCCCTGCAGGAATGAGGTCACATAGAACGAAGTGGCTGCGCCGCCGGGGACGTCGTAACCCTGGACGAACTGGCTGAAGTCGTCGGCGGCCACGGTGCCAGTGCCAGTGCGCTTGTCGATGGTGTTGAGCTGGGTATAGGCGTAGCTGCCGCCGAAGGTGACCGTGTGCTTGCCCAGCAACCAGATGGCATTGCCAGAAGGCGAGAGACGATTCTGGAAGACGCCGGTGTTGGCCGACTGGGACTCGGCGTTGGGGCCGATGTTGAGAAAGACGGGGCTGATGCCACTGGGCTGATAATCGCCCAGGATGTTCACGACGGAGATGCCGGGAAAATACTTTGATCCGAAGGTGTTAATAGAGCCGGTGCCGTAGGCTCCGCCGGGGATGGCGCTGGGACCGAAGGCCTGCGAATTATCGGCCCAGTTTTTCTCGCGCAGAACGCCAAGAGTCTGGGTGGTGCTCAGGTTGGATTTGAGCAGGAGCGTGTTGTTGATGGAAAACTCCTGGGCGCCGGAGTCGAGATTTTCGGTAAAGCCGGGAACGCTCGAGTAGGAGTAAGGAGCAGTGGTGGGATCGTGCTGGTAGAAGTACCTGAGGCTGATGGTGTCTTTGGAGGTGGCGTTCCAGTCGAGATCGCCGACGCCCTGACTGGATTTGAAGTAGCCGGTTCCGGGGATGAAGGCGTTATCGAGGTGAGCGGCGGTGGGCGGGTTGCCCCCGAGGGCGTCGTTGGGGATGAGCCATTTCCCGGGCTCGCCGGGAAGTGAAGGGGAATTGAACAGAATGGCGGCGAGCGGATCGATGTTGGCGCCGGTGAGCGGAGTGCAGCCGTAATATTCCTGATCGTACGCGCTGCAGAAGGAGTTGTTGCTCACGTTGGCCAGGTCGCCCGTGTCTCGGTTGCTGTCGCTGAGGCCGACAGGCACGTCGAGAAACGAATCGCCGAGCTCGGCGTCAGAGACGTGCAGATACTGGAAGCCGACAAAGCCGAAGAGCTTGTCTTTGATGATGGGTCCGCCGAAGGTGCCGCCGAAGAGCTCGCGGTGCAGTTGCGGGACCTTATCGTTCGCGGGTACGTCGGGATCCTGGTTGAAGAAAAAGGGCGCGGCGTTGATCCAGTTGGTGCCGTGATGGAGGTAGACCGAGCCATGCACCTGGTTGGTTCCCGACTTGGTGCTCATGTCGATGTGCGCGCCAGAGGTGGATCCCTGCTGCGCGTCGTACATAGAGGCGTTGACGCGCACCTCCTGCAGCGTTTCCGGAGCGGGAGTGGGGATGGCGTTGCCGATGGAGAGATAAATGGAGGCCGCGGACATGATGACGCCACCGGCGCCGCCGGGGAGGGTCTGCACGCCGGTAGAGTTGATGACGCGGGCCGAATCCACCTGGCTGGTGCTCTTGCCGTTGAAGAGGTTGGTGGCGTCGACGCCGTTGAGCAGAAAGCTGTTCGAAGTGTCGCGCTGGCCGTTGGCCCAGATGGGCGCATTGCCGAGGCCGGAGTTGGCGCCGGTGCCGCCGGATAGCTCCGCGTCTACGCCCGGCGACTCAATGGCCAAGCCGGTGAAGCTGCCCGTGGGCAGGGGCGTGGCGGCGATCTGGCTGGTTTCCATCACGTAGCCGTTGGTGGTGTCTACGGCGTTCATCAGCGGCGCGGCTTCCACTTCAATCGTGGTTGAGGTCTGGCCTACCTTTAGCGTGGCATTCACCGTGGCCGTGCGCTCGGCCTGGATGGTGATGTGCGGCGTCTTCTGTGCTTCGTAGCCCGCGGCGGCGAACCTGAGCGTGTAAGTGCCGATGGGCAGATCGACGAGGGTATACACACCCGATCCGTTGGTGGTGGTGGTGCGCGTGAGCGAGGTCTGCTCGTCGACAACGGTCACGGTGGCATTGGGAATCACGCCTCCGGAAGCATCGCTGACCGCGCCCGTGATGCCGCCCAGCGTTTGCTGGCTCAGGAGCAATCCACTGGAGAGCGCAAAGACTGCCGCAACGGCAAGCAGCCGGGGAAAAAGAAAGCGGGGGTTTTGCATCGGATGCCTCAAAGGATTGACCTCGGAATAGAGATATCCCCCTTAGGTTTTTGAGACGGCGAGACAAACGTTGGAAAGAAGGGCTCCGTGAATCAGAGTGGCACAAGCTCAAGAAGAGGAAGGTGGAATTCCACGAGTCTTGCTCGTCTCCTGATCGAAAACCAGTTCGCACTACGGGGTAGGGCCAGAGTACGCCCATTCTCATAAAATTCTTATAAGTTTTTCCGCGGCGCGCCGGCTGCCGAGACCGGCTATACCGCGAAAATACGCGGCTTTGCGCTGCTGCGTCCGGGACACGGACGAGTGAGCGCCGGCACGCACCAGGGCGACGATACGGGTGCTCGCAGCGCGCGGGATTTCCACTTCTTTTCCACACGCTTATCCACATCGAGTTGCGGGGAATAAGGCGCATCAGGGCACGCGCTGCCACATGGCCTTTCTGCGTACCAGGTACCACCCGATGCCGAGGGCGATGTAGCCGAGATAGATCACGGGAATGCGGGCATGGACGGGATCGGCCGCGGAGCGCAGATCGAAGACGCCGATGACGATCATGGTGAGAACCGCGAGAGCGCTGATCGCGGCCACTGCGTGCGAGTGCTGGCCCAAGGCGCGGCGCGCGAAGGGCAGCGCCAGCGCAACCAGCGCGTAGGCGGTAAGGAAGCCGAAGACCGAGAATGAGCCAAGCAGGTCGTACATCTCCGCGCCGGAGAAGCCGCACAGGCGGAGCCCGCAAGTGCCAAGGAACATGAGCGCTGCGGAGAGCGCGATGGCTGCGCCCGGCGTGCCGTGCGTGGGACTGGTGCGCTCAAGCGCAGAGGGCAGCAGCGCGCCGCGAGCCATGCGCATGAGCACGCGGGCAGCGGCGGTGGTGCAGGCAAGCACGCAGGCAAACATGCTTATGCCGGCGCCGAAGTCGATGGCGACGCCGAGCGGCGCCACGCCGGCTCGCTCCGCAAGCAGATGAAGGGGACTGGCGGCGCCGCTGAGCGGCGTAGGCTGGCCGCGAAAACCCAGCACCTCAGAGTACGAACAGAGGATAAAAAAGATTCCCGAAAAGAGGGCGCACTGGATCACCGCGCGGGGGATGGTGCGCAGGGGATTGCGGGCTTCGCCGCCGAGCGTGGTGGCGCTCTCAAAGCCGACGAAACTGAAGATGGCAAGCACCAGCGCGGGTCCATAGCCCGACGAAGAGATGCCGCCAAGGTGGAACTGCTCGGCATCGAGGCGGAAGCCGAGCCGCGCGGGCAGCACCGCGAGCACGACGACAATGAGGCCGACGGAGACGGCTTCAATCCAGAGCATGGTCTCCGCGGAGAGCTTCACGTCGCGCCAGGCAATGGCGCCGGCAGCGGCGCAGACGAGAGCGAGCACGGGAACTACCGGCGGCGACCAGTGAAAGAACTCGAGCGCGAGCAGGCGGGTGTAGTAGAGCGCGCCGCCGGCAACCGAGCCTCCGGTGGCGAGATAGGCGAGGAGCAGTCCCCAGGCAGAGACGGCGCCGAAGATGGGCGGCAATGTGTTTGCGGTGTAGGAATACAGCGAGCCGGGCGAGGCGGAAAGGCGGGCGAAGCGGCTGACGCAGAAGCCCACCAGCAGCATGGCGACGGTGGCGAGGAGATAAACGAACCAGATGGCGTTGCCGGCGAGCGCGAAGACGAGAGGGATGGTGAGCGAAGGCGTGGTGGAGGGCGCGATGGCGGAGACCGACTGCGCCAGCGTCTCCAGCGGGCCGAGCACGCCTGCGTGAAGGCCAAATCTTTCGCTTGCGGATGCCTGCGCGTACACTTCGCCGTCAGAGCTGGTCGGGCTGCTCACGAATCCGCCTTCCGCTTTTCCGCTAACGCTCGATCGTGGCCTCGATATAGCCATGCGGCTCGTCGATGGGCACGAAGATGTGATTTGGATTATCTTGCCCGAAGGGGCTAAGGTCCGCAAGCAGGTGGTGCAGATTGGGCATGGTGAGATGGATGCGCGCGATCTCCGGCGCCGCGGCGAGAGCGGCTTTGCCCATGTCGAAGAGGGTGTGTTGCACGCTCATGCTCATGTGGCCGGCGAACTCTTTGAGCAGCGCGGCCAGAATGCGCGCGCGGACGCTTGCGAAGCCCGGTGCGGGCAAAGCGTAGTCCCACGCGACGGTGGCGCGGGTGCCGAAGATGCGGTCAGTGGCGGGCTTCAGCGTGGTGAGCCGGTCTTTGATGTAGCCGGTGAAGGCGGATTTTGTGGTTTTGAGAATGGTGAGGCCGTCGATGCCGGAGGCGATTTGCCATGCGGCGCCGCGCGCGCGCACGGCGCGGACGGTCTGTGCTTCAGGCCCGCGTAGTTGGAAGGTCGAGGCGTCGGGCACGCCGTCGACGATCAGGCGCTCCCAGGGCTTTTCATCGATCTCGACGCTGACACTTGAGACGTGCTCGTTGTTGGCGAGCAGGTAATCGCCCAGCTCCATGGCGAACTCTTCGATGGTGGCGGCGCGGGAGGCGCGGGCGAGCGAGTAGACGGTGTTCTTCATCGTGTCCGTGGGCAAGACTTTGCTGTTGTCCGCGGAGGTGAAGCTCGCGTCGAAGTTGCCTTCAAGGAGCACCCGCACCGTCCACTCGTTGAACTCGTGACGTTCGCCATTCCGCGTGATCCGCGAGAGGCGCACGCGCGATTTTCCGTAACGGTTTTCGCTCAGTCGTGCCATGATTTGCCTTTCTCGCTCAGCTTCCCCGGTAAGTGGTGTAGCTGTTGTCGCTGAATAGCAGAGGGAGATGGTAATGGGTCTCGCCGTCGCAGTCGAATTCGACGGCGATCTCGGGATAGATGCTGGTGCGGCGGTGGCGCCTGACGTACTCGGCGGTCGAGAAGGTGAGCCGATAAGTGCCTGCGGGCGCGCTGGGCGCGAGGTTGCGGCAGCGGCCGTCGGCGTCGGTTTCGCCGGAGGATACCGGGGCCCAGCGGCCGGTCTTGCGGCGATCTTGCTCGAACCGCTCCAGGCGCACGGGGATGCCAGCGGCGGGCTTGGCAAGGACTGCGTCGAGAACGTGGGTGGTGATTGCGCTCATGCTGTCATCCATTTTCGCAAACGGATCCGGGTGATCTGGCGCTGTTGCTCGGCGGCCTCGCGTAATTCGGTTGCGCGGTCGCTCTGGAGACGCCGGTTCAGGATGGCGAGCATCTCTTCCGCGCCTTTGCCGGTAGCGCAGACGATGTAGGTGAAGCCATAGCGCCTTTCGTAGTCCGCGTTGCCGGCGGCCAGCTTCTCGAGCACGCGCGCGGCGGCCTGCGCCGCGCCGGATTGCTCCTGCGCCGACCACGCGACGGATTGCGGACTGGCGTGGGCCTTGCGCTCGCCGATGCCCCCGCCGATTCTTGGATGGCAGGCGAAGGCCTCCATCCAGTCCGGTTCTTCCATCGCGGCCCAGATGCGGTCGGCGGCGGCGAGCAGTTCATCCTCGGAGTCAATGGGCCGCAACGCAACCATGGCGTGGGCCCAGCGCTGCGCGCCGCAGCAGGCGAGCATGGCGGCAAGGGCGGTAGACTCGTCGGCCGCATTCCATGCGGCAAGAGCAGCGTTCGTCGGCGCAGCGTCAACCGGAGCGGCGGGGCGCATGAGCTGGCGCAGGAACTCCTCTATCAGGTTGGCGGCCACGCAGCGGCGATACTCGGCATTGGAGCGAATGTCGTCGATGGGAGCTGCTTCCGCGAGAACGGCAGTGCGCGCTGCGCGGATGGTCGCTTCCGTCACGGCGCTGCCGAGGATGGTGTCTTCCGTGCGGTACAGCCGCGCGGGGAAAGGCGCGAGACTGGCCGCGCCCAGACGGATTTCAACGACGATTCCATCTTCGACGACCGCTGTGGCGGCGAGCGCGACTTTTGCGATGGCCATGGCGCGGCGCGTGCCCACCTTGCGCAGATACTGGCGATGTTTTGTGAAGCGGCGCGGCAGACGAACGGCGAAGAGCAGTTCGTCGGAAGCGAGCGCATTGCGCTTATAGCCGGTGTGAAATTTTTCGTAAGGGATGATGCGGCGGCCGCGCGTAGAGACGAGCTCGATCTGGGCGTCGTAGGCGAGCAGCGCGGGCGAAGAGTCCGCGGCGGGCGAGCCGTTGACCAGATTACCGCCAAGCGTGGCGCGGCTCTGGTTGGCGATGGAGCCGATGAGAGCGGCGGCCTGGGCAAGCAGAGGCAGTTCGGCGGCGATCTCCACGCTTCGGCGCAGATCGATGAAGGTTGAGCCCGCACCGGCGACGATGGAGCTTTCATCGGCGCGGATGAAGCGCAGATCGGGAATGCCCCAAAGGTTGACGAGTTTGCGCGCGCTGAGGCGGCCGGCGGCGTGGGCGACCATCAGCTCCGTGCCGCCGGCGATGGGCGTCCACAGGCCGGGCTCGGCAGCAAGAAGATGAAGCACCGCGTCCAGATTCCCGGGCGCGATGAGCTGGTGCGCTTCCGGATCACCGCGCATCGGGCTTCTGCTCCGGAGCAGCGTGCGCGACCGCGGCGAGCATCGACGCAAAGATGCGCGCAAAGCCGGTGCAGCGGCAGAGATTGCCGGCGAGGCCTTCGCGGATCTCGGCCATGGAGGGATGCGGGTTGCGCTCGATGAGCTGCGCGGCGGCCATGAGCATGCCGGGCGTGCAGATACCGCACTGCGCGCCCCCGCATTGCAAAAACGCCTGCTGTAACGGATGCAGAGCGCCGCCGGATTCGAATTGGGGTGCGAGGCCTTCCACGGTTTGAATCTGCGCGCCTTCGGCCTGGAGCACGGGCACGAGGCAACTGTTGACCAGCTCGCCGTTCATGCGCACGGAGCAGGAGCCGCACTCACCCTCGCCGCAGCCCTCCTTGGTTCCGGTTAGGTGCAGGTCCTCGCGCAGCACGTCGAGCAGGCGTTTCATGGGCGGCGCGCTCACGCTCGTGGGTTTGCCGTTGACGATGAATCGGATGGAGGCCCACCGTGCGCTCATAGGGCGACCGGCTCGGCAAAACGGTGTCGTGGTTCGCGCGCGGCGAGCGTAGCGAAGAGGTCTTCGGGCAGAAGGGGAATGGCGTTGAAGGGCACCCCGGTGGCGTCCCGGATGGCGTTGAGGATGGCGGGCGCGGGGCCATCATGCGGTAGCTCGCCGATGCCTTTGGCGCCGTAGCCGCCGTAGCGGAAGGGAATTTCTTCGAAGACGACGTGGATGGCCGGCACGTCCTCCGCCGTGGGCATAATGTAATTCGTCATCTGGTTATTGGCCATGCGGCCGTTCTGGAGCACCACTTTTTCGTAAAGCGCGTAGCCTACGCCCTGAGCCACGCCGCCTTCAATCTGGCCTATGGCGAGCACAGGATGAAGCACGCGG
>DATJRT010000242.1:0-4353 GCA_035504495.1 Occallatibacter sp. | reverse complement strand
CGAGCTCGGCCTCTCGCCGCGATCCAGCGCCCACAATACACGCTCACGCAAATCCTGCGAATACGATTGCATCCTGCCTCCATTCTCCTGGCAGGGTCATTATCGCACATAATGTAAATACTTAAATTAGAAACGCTCTAGAAAGGCTCGCACGGCAATAGGCGAAAGTCTGAGCACTTCGGACCAGCATGTGCGTCTCTTTCCGGGCTTGAAGGTCAGTAATCTTTCGCCGGCGCTCTCAGAGGCCTGAAGGCCTCTGCTCCCTCCCATGGGCTGAAGCCCTACCAATTTTTGTGGAGTTTCTTCGCCACGGCTGAAGCCGCGCCCTGATACAAAGCCGACGGCGAACCGGTCTGCAAAGCTGGAAGCTAGGAGCTAACGGCTAGAAGCTGCTTTCACACTTTCTGCGCCCGCTGCACGGCGCGGACGCCGTTGACCCGGCGCAAGCCCAGCACGATGCGGTTCACGTGGCGCAGGTCCTCGGCCTCGACGAGAAAGCCGATGATGGCTTCGCCGGTTTCGTCGCGATTGATCTCCACGTTGCGGATGTTGGAGTTTTCGTCGGAGATGACGGCGGTAAGTTCTTTCAGCATACCCGGGCGGTCGTCGCAGTAGACGGTCATCTTGACCGGGTAGCGCGGCGCGGCGCCGGCTTCCGCGCCCACGCGCGACCACTCCACATTGATGCGGCGGTCGCTCTCGTAGAGCAGATTCTGCACGTTGGGGCAACTGCGCGCGTGCACGGCCACGCCCTTGCCGCGGGTGACGTAGCCCACGATCTCCTCGCCGCGGATGGGGTTGCAACAGCGGGCGCGGTAGACGAGCAGATCGCTCTGGCCCTCCACTTCCAGCGAATCCGACCCGGTGAGGTGCACCTTGCGCACCTGGTCAGACATACCCGCGGTGCCGCCTTCGCCCTCGCCGGGCTTGGGCTCGACCTCAGGCTCCGCGTTCTGCGACAGGCCCGGCGCCAGCTTGTTGAGGATCTGGTGCGCGGTGTGCTGGCCCATGCCCAGGGTGGCCAGCAGGTCGGCAGCCGTGGCCACGCCGTATTCGCCGGCAATGCGGCCCAGGTCCTGGTCGCCGATCTGCGCCATGGGCACCTTGAACTTGCGCGCTTCCTTTTCGAGCAGCCTGCGGCCGATCTCCACCGCGCGCAGCCGCTGGTCCTCATTGAGCCAGTGCTTGATCTTGTTGCGCGCGCGCGGACTCTTGACGAAGGTGAGCCAGTCGCGGCTGGGCTTGTGATCTTTCTGGGTGACGATCTCCACAATGTCACCGGTGCGCAGCTTGGTGCGCAGCGGCATCATGCGCCCGTTGATCTTGGCGCCCACGCAGGTGTGGCCCACCTCGGTGTGGATGGTGTACGCAAAATCGACGGGCGTGCCGCCGGCCGGAACCACCACGACTTTTCCCTTGGGCGTGAAGGTGTAGACCTCATCGGGATAGAGGTCCATCTTTAGGCTCGAAAGAAACTCGTTGGGGTCGGTCATCTCCTTCTGCCACTCGACCAGTTGCCTGATCCAGTTCAGCCGCTCCTCGTCGCGCGCGGTCACCTGGCCGTCGCCGGCCTTGTACTTCCAGTGCGCGGCGATGCCTTCTTCGGCGATGCGGTGCATCTCCTCGGTGCGAATCTGCACTTCAAACTGATGGCCGCCGGCGCCCATCACCGTGGTGTGCAGCGATTGATAGCGGTTGGCGCGGGGAATGGCGATGAAGTCCTTGATGCGGCCCGGCACCGGCCGCCACAGCGTGTGGATGAGACCGAAGACGGCGTAGCAGGAGGCCACGTCCTGGGTGATGACGCGGACGGCAAGCAGATCGTAGACCTGGTCGAAGGTGATCTTGGTGCGCTCGATTTTTTGATAAATCGAATAGAGTCGCTTGATGCGCCACTCCACGCGCGCCTCAACGTTGTTCTCGCGCAGCTGCTCGACCAGGGTGTCTTCCACGCTGCGCAAAAACTGCTCGCCTTCGACGCGCCGCGCTTCGACGGCGGCCGAGACGCGCTCGTAGCTCACGGAATCGGTGAAGCGGAAGGCCAGGTCCTCCAGCTCGCCGCGCACCTTGCCCATGCCCAGGCGATGCGCGAGCGGTGCGTAGATGTCGAGGGTCTCGCGCGCAATGGCCTCCTGGCGCTCGGGCTTGAGGTGCTCGAGGGTGCGCATGTTGTGCAGCCGGTCAGCCAGCTTGATGAGCACGACGCGCACGTCCGAGACCATGGCCAGCAGCATCTTGCGTACATTTTCGGCCTGGCGGTCCTCGCGGTTGGCAAATTGAATCTTGTCGATCTTGGTGACGCCCTCCACGATGTGCGCCACCTGGTCGCCGAAGGTGGAGGCGATCTCTGCGCTGGTGGCGGGTGTGTCTTCGACGGCGTCGTGCAGAAGTCCGGCGGCGATGGCGGTCGCGTCCAGTTTCATCTCCGCCAGCACCTCCGCCACTTCCAGCGGATGCACGATGTAGGGGTCGCCGGAGGCGCGGCGCTGCCCCTCGTGGTGCTGCACGCAGAACTCCCACGCCTTGCGGATGAGGGAGATGTCGTCGCTGGAGCGATTGGCCTGCGCGCGCTTGAGCAGGGCTTCAATGCGCTCGTTGGCCGCGCGCGCGTCAAGATGAGTGACGGGAGGGGCGGACGGCTGCACAGCTTCAGGGTTTTCGCCCGCCGTGCGGGGGAGCGCATCCTGCGCCGCGCTGAGGTTCGCTGTATCGAGGGCCTGCCGCGCCGTCGCCATGCTTCATTATAGGCCGCATGTGTTTCGCGCGGCGGAACGCCCCTATGATAGTAGCCCGCTAAAGTACCTGCGTCGGTGTCCGATAACCCCGAGATGCGTAACACCCATCACATCCTGTTCTGCGCTGAGAGGCGCGAAATGGGTCGTTTGGGAAAAGGACCCAATTGGAGGATCGTATGATCAAGAGCCTCTTACTCTCCGGATTGGCGGCCGCGGCCCTGGTGGGCGCGTGCTTTGCCAGTCAGCCGGACCAGAAGGTCGTCATCCCGGTGGGAAAAACCGCGCCGGCGGACGGAAGATCGATGTTCGTGAATTACTGCGCGCCCTGTCACGGCGTGGACGGCAAAGGCAACGGCCCGGTGGCCGCTGCCCTCAAAGCACAGCCGTCGGATTTGACCGTGCTCAGCCGCAATAACAACGGAAAATTTCCGGCAATCCACGTCACCTCCGTGCTTCAGTACGGAGCGACGATTCCTTCGCACGGCACCCGCGAGATGCCGGTGTGGGGCCCGATCTTTGGTACCATGGATCAGAGCGCGTATCAGGAAAAGACGATCAGAATCAATAATTTGACCGCTTACCTGAGAACTCTCCAGACCCGCTGACGCCCGGTGTGCCGGAGCGGCTGCTCGGGGAAGAGGGAACCGATGGCCCAATCCGGCAAGCCCAGCCCCGCCAAGCCGCGCCCAGCCCAGCACCCGGTTCGGGGCATCGAAGCGAAGCCGGCGCCCGATCCGGTAGCTCAAGGCGTGTGCATCAGCCGCCGCGCTGCGGACCGTTTGCGCGCGGGACACCTCTGGGTCTACGCGTCGGACCTCGAGCCGGGCGCCGTGCCCGGCCGCGAGCCCGTTCCCGCTCTCGTTGCGGTGGCCGATCCGCGCGGACTGCTGCTGGGCACGGCGCTTTATAGTCCAACGTCGCAGATTGCGCTGCGCATGGTGGCGCGCGAGCTGCTCGACGAGAAGGCGTGGCTCAAGCTGTTGGCGGAGCGGCTGAAGCGCGCGATTGAGCGGCGCGGGGCGATGCTCAACGGGCTCGCGGGCAAGAACGATGCGTGCCGGCTCTGCTTCAGCGAGGCCGACGAGCTGCCGGGGATCATCGCCGACAAGTACGGCGACCTGGTCATTCTGCAACTGCTGGCCAAAGGGTTGGACAGCGCAGCGGTGCGCAAGACCTGCGTGCCTGTGCTGCGCGACGCCTTAAAGCCCGTTCCGGCGCCCGCCGCCATTTTCGAGCGGCCCGATCCGCGCATCCGCGAGCTCGAAGGGCTGGAAGCGCCGAGCACGGAGCCGTTGTGGCTGGCCGATGCGAAGAAGCCGAAGACCAGCACGCTGTTTCACCTGAACGGACTCGTCTTTCACTACGACGTGAACGCGGGGCAGAAGACGGGCGCGTTTCTCGACCAGCGCGCCAATTACGCGGCCGCCGAGCAATGGACGCGGCAAATGGCAGCGAAGCCCGGATGGGGCGGGCGCGCGCTCGACGTCTGCTGCTACCAGGGCGGGTTTGCGCTGCATCTGGCGCGGGTGTGCAAACGCGTCACCGGTATCGACGCTTCGCGCGCCTCGCTTGAAGTGGCGGAGCGGAACCTTGAAGCCAACCGTGATCAGATCGACGC
>DATJRT010000241.1:0-4433 GCA_035504495.1 Occallatibacter sp. | reverse complement strand
CTCATAACCCAAAGGTCGCTGGTTCAAATCCAGCCCCCGCAACCATTCGGATAATACCCCGCAAACGGCTTAGAAGACTCCGGCTTCTAGGCCGTTTCTGTTTTTTGAATGAACCTCAGGTCGGATGCATCCGCCCTGCTGGCGGCGCTTCAGCCTCTCGGGCGGAACGCCGGAATCAAACGGCGAAATTGACTGCGGTTTCCTCGCCCCGCTCGCCGTGCTTTATAGTTCTTTCGTAGTCAAGCAAGAGGCCCTCTTTGCATCGAGATTTCTTTGCCGCCGCGCTGGCCGCGCTCGTTGTTGCCGTTTGCGCCGTCCCCGCCGTCAGGGCGCAAGGCCATCCGCTCCCCGGCCTACTTCTCGTCGACCAGAAAGGCGACCGCAGTCTTGCCCTCGTCGATCCCGCGGCCGGCAAAGTCATCGCCAACGTCGCGGAGAACGCCGTCACCGGCCACGAAGTCGCCGCCTCGCCCGATGGCCGCCTCGCCTTCGTGCCCATCTACGGCAACTCCGGCGTGGGCAGGCCCGGCACCGACGGCCGCACCATCGCCGTCATCGATCTCGCCACCCACAAAATTGTCCGGAACATCGAGTTCGACCACGGCGTGCGCCCCCACTGCGCCGTCCTTGGCCCTGACGGCCTTCTCTACGTCACCACCGAGCTTGACCGCTCCATCACCATCATCGATCCCAGAACCTTCCGCATCGTCGGCGCCATTCCCACCGGCCAGCCCGAGAGCCACATGCTCGCCATCTCCCGCGACGGACTCCGCGGCTACACCGCCAACGTCGGCCCCGGCACCGTCTCCGTTCTCGACCTCAAGGCGCGCAAGACCCTCGCCATCATTCATGTCTCCGGCGAAATCCAGCGCATCGCCGTCTCACCCGACGGTCAATGGGTCTTCACCGCCGATCAGACCAAACCCCAGCTCGCCGTCATCGACACAGCAACCAATCAGGTCCAGACGCGCGTCCCGCTCAGCGGACTCGGCTACGGCAGCGCCGTCACCCCCGACGGCCGCTTCCTCCTCATCGCCGTTCCCGCCGCCAACCATGTCGATGTCGTCGATCTTGGGACGATGAAGCTCGCGCGCTCCATCCCCGTCGGCTTGAGCCCCCAGGAAGTCCTCATCGCGCCCGGCGGCAAGACTGCCTACGTCTCCTGCGCCGGCAGCAACCAGGTGGATCAGATTGACACGAGCGCCTGGTCGGTCACCGGCCACATCGCCACCGGCAAGGGCACCGATGGCCTCGGCTGGGCCGCAGGTGACTAGCGCTCTGAGGAACAATCGCGCGTGAGACTACTCTGGTGCTGGCGCTGCAAAACTGAAATGCCGATGCTCGACGAAGGCGAGTTCGCGGAAGTTTCCCGTCTGTTTGGCGAAGGAATGCGCGCCACGAAGGAGTTTCGCCAAAAATGGGGAATTCCGCTCGAAGGGATACGCAAGGAGGAACGATTTCGCCCATTGCTTAGGCGCTACGAAGAGCTGACGGGCATGAAAGAAACCAACCCCAACGCCGTGATGCACCACCGGCTCTCGCTCTACGGACCACCTTGCAAGCGCTGTGGCAAGCCGCTGCGCTCTCCGCGCGCAAAGCTATGCGGCGCCTGCATGTTCCCCGTTGTCGAATGAGTCCACGCGCGGACTGAGCTACCCGATCGCCCGATCCCAGTTCTCCAGCGCGTCCTTGAACTCGAGCATGAACTTCCCCGCATCGGCTCCATCAATCGTCCGGTGATCGAAGCCCAGGCAGTAGTACTGCATCGACCGGATGGCAATCGTGTCATTCCCTTCGGCGTCCGTCAGCACCGCCGGCTCCTTGCGCAATCCGCCAATCGCCAGAATCGCCGACTCCGGCTGATTGATGATCGGCGTGCCGAACTCCCCTCCGAACAGCCCCGAGTTCGTCAGCGTAAACGTCGACCCCGTTGCCTCGTCCGGGTTCAGCTTCTTTCCCCGCGCCCGCGTGGCCAGGTCGTTGATCGCGCGCGCCAGGTCGGCAAAGCTGCGCCGCTCGGCCTCGCGGATCGTCGGCACCAGCAAGCCCCACTCCAGCGACACCGCAATCCCCAGGTGCACGTGCTCGTGATATTGAATCGCGCCCTCGATGAGCGACGCATTCACAATGGGAAACTTCGTCAGCGCCCGCACCGCCGCCGCCGCAATAAACGGCATGTACGTCAGGCGCACGCCGTTGCGCTGCTCAAAGCTCGCCCGCTCCCGCTCGCGCAGCCGCGCAATCCGCGTCATGTCCACCCTGTAGACGGTGTGTGCGTGCGGGCTCGTCTGCAGGCTCTCCACCATCCGCTGCCCGATGATCGCCCGCATCCGGCTTAGCGGCTGCGGCGCGCTGCTCACGCTCGCCCGCGGCGCGGCCATCTCCTTCGCCGCCGGCTTCGCAGCCAGGTGGCGCAGAATGTCTTCTTTTGTAATCCGCCCGCCCAGCCCCGTGCCCTGCACGCGCCTAAGATCGACGTCGTGTTCTTTGGCCATCCGCCGCACCAGCGGCGAAGAACGCACTGCTTCCCGCCCGGCTCCGGGTTGCGCCTGCACCGCTGCCGGTGTCGGCGCGGCGGCAACTTCCGCCTTCCTTTCCGCGCGTGGAGCCGCCCCGCTCCCGCCAATCAGCGCGGCCACCGTATTGATATGAACCGTAGCGCCTTCCTGCGCCCTGATCTCGGTCAGAATCCCCTCCGCCGGCGAAGGAATCTCCGCGTCCACTTTGTCCGTCGAAATCTCGAACAGCGGCTCGTCCTTCTCCACCCGCTCACCGGGCTTCTTCAGCCACTTCGTGATCGTGCCCTCGAAGATCGACTCGCCCATCTGCGGCATCACCACTTCCACCGCTTCCGCCTGCGCCGCCGCGGCTTGCTCCAGTACCTGCGGTCGATCGGCAGCCGCCTTCTCCGCCGGCGCGCTCCTCGCCGCCGCTTTTGCCTTCGGCTCTGCGCGGCCGGCGCCATCGCCCTCGCCAATCACCGCAATCACCGCGTTGACGTGAACCGTTGCGCCCTCTTCCACGCGAATCTCCGTGAGCACCCCGGCCGTCGGCGAAGGAATCTCCGCATCCACCTTGTCGGTTGAAATCTCCAGCAGCGGTTCGTCCTTTTCTACCGCGTCGCCGGGCTTCTTGAGCCACCGGGTGACCGTCCCCTCAAAGATCGATTCGCCCATCTGCGGCATGATCACTTCGGTCGGCATCCATTCCTCTTTCCTGCCCGGGGCGCTTCGCATCCAATGCGGCGCGGCTTGCGGCCATTCCAGCCGGATTATAAATCCCGCTCGCTCGCCGCTCACGCGCGCCCCTCACACGAATCCCTATGCGCGCACGGGCCGGCTCGCCTTATGCCGCAACCGCTCAATCTCGGGAGGAATCTCGAGCGGCGTGTCGCTCGCCGGAAATTCTGGGGCAGGAAACGCAACCGCGTCGCCGCCTTTGCGCCGCGCGCCAAGCGCGTCCATACCCGCAACCGCCAGGCTTTCGATTGCCAGCACCGGTTCCTGCAATACTGCCCCGAACTGCCGCGCCGCCCTGTCTGCCAGAACCTCCAGGCCCGGCAGTTGCTCCGGATGCGCCATCTCCGTTTCCAGGCTCGTCACCGGCCGGTCGGTAATGCCGCAGGGATTGATCAGCGCGAATCCGCTCAGGTCCTTCGCCACATTGAACGCGAACCCATGCGTCGTGATCCCGCGCGATACGTGAATCCCGATCGCGGCAATCTTCTTTTCGCCGGCAGGCGGATCCGACGCCTTCCGGCCACAACTCTCGTCCAAAGGGCTGCCGCCCGCAGGGCGGCACCAGACGCCGGTAAGGCCGCAGATGCGTCCGGCCTTCACGCCGAACTCGCCGCACAGCTTCATCAGCGCCTCTTCCATCAGCCGCACAAAATCTACCGGCCCCAGCCGCGCGCCGCTTGCCGGGTTGCGCAGGCTGCGCAAATCGAAGATCGGGTACCCCACCAGTTGTCCCGGCCCGTGGTAGGTCACGTCGCCGCCGCGATTGATCTCGTGGAGCGTCACCCCGCGCGCAGCCAGAAGCTCGTCAGAAGCCAGCACGTTCGCGCGCTTCGCGTTGCGCCCCAGCGTGAGCACCGGCGGATGCTCCAGCAGCAGCAGCACATTCTCGATGCGCCCCTCTTGCCGCAGCGCGGCCAGCTCCGCCTGCAGCCGCAACGCGTCGTCATACGCCACACGCCCGAGATAGACGTACTGAATCATCGCCTGGCTCTTATTGTAGAAAGCGCGGGGGATCCCGGCTCGCCGATTCGCCGTTCAGGCCGCCGCTTTGGCCTGGAAGATGCCGGCAAACGCCGGGCGCACACGCAAGTAGACCAGAATCCAGAGTATGGCCACGACGATGCCGGAGGCCAGCGCCCTATGCGTCAGCAGCATGCCGGTAAGCAGAATGTTCACGATGATCGGCGCCAGCAG
>DATJRT010000240.1:0-13136 GCA_035504495.1 Occallatibacter sp. | reverse complement strand
AAATATGGTTCGCCAGAAGCGCATCTTCGACCTCCCAGGCGCGGAACTTGCCCGCTCGGGCCAACTCCGCCCGAGCCCCCCTGGCGGGCCTTCAATCTCAATTCATCGGAAGAATGATCAAGTTTTAGCAGGAAACGAGGGCCCCGGATGTGACCTAAATCACCCGAGTTGGCGGCGCCGGATGCGCGCTCCGACGACGGGATGGTAGAAGGTTCCTTATGCGGATTGACGAATTTCGCGCCCTGCTTTCTCTAGAAGCGCCGCCCCCGGACATGCCCGCGACCTTCGCGGCTTTGTGGTGGGACGCGAAGGGTGATTGGGCGCGCGCGCATGAGCTGGTGGATTCGTTGGAGTCGCCGGAAGGCATGGCTGTTCACGCCTATTTGCACCGTAAAGAAGGCGCGGCCTGGAACGCGGACTATTGGTACCGGCGCGCGGGGCGGCAATTCCATCGGCCGGAGCTCGAAGCCGAGTGGGAGGCTCTGGTGGAGGGTCTGCACCTGTGAATCCCGATCCACCGCAGAGCGGAAGGGACGCCCCGGCGTCTACACGCGGTGAACGGACGCCCAGAGCTCCGCGCCCGTGAGCAATCGCTGCACGGCGTGCTCGAGCAAATTGCACGCCTCGGGAAGAGACGCCTTCACGGCGTCGCTGAATTCTTCGCGTAGCGCCGTGGTCTCAATGCCGACGGTGAGGAGCAGCGCGGTGCGCGGCAGGTAGCCATAGAGCTCGCATCCCAGCCCGAGCAGTTCCGCGGCGCCCAGGTGGTGCGTGGAGAGCGCGGCGTCCCCGGTTGCGGGCTGGACCTGTGCCAGCTTCACTGCGCCGGGAGCCGATTCCATCGAGCTATCGATGAAGATGACGGCTTTCGCGCCGGCAATTTCCTCTGCCATTTCAGGAGCCCACTGCTGGGATGCAAGCACGCGGACCAGGGATTCGGCGCGAAAGCGCCCGGACGCCCACTGCGCAAGCCACGGACCTACGCCGTCATCGCCGCGGAGAGAGTTGCCGCAGGCGAGAATGAGGCACGGAATCCGATTTGCGCTCATCGGGGCCCCGTTCTTTCCGGATCTCGTTCTCGATCAGTTCCCGGCGGCCCTGCGTACGCGCCAGGAGCGGAAATGCGCGATTGGCTTGCGGCCCCGCAACCTCAGGATCGGATGACGCGATCCAAAACCTCGCCGTCGGCAGTGAGGAGGGAAATGGCAAGGGGCATCTGGCCAACTGCATGAGAGGAGCAACTAAGGCACGGGTCGAAGGTGCGCACGACCGCCTCGACGCGATTGAGGATGCCTTCAGAGAATTTGCCGTTCTTGACGTAGTGTTTCGCCGCTTGCAGCACGCCCCGGTTCATGGCGTGGTTGTTCTGGCCGGTGGCGATCACCAGGTTGGCCCATGTGATTTTGCCGTTCTCGTCCACCTTGTAATTATGCATGAGAGTGCCGCGCGGCGCCTCGGCCTGGCCCGCGCCCTCCAGGCGATTGACGCCCGCCGAGGCACGCACATGCTTGTCGAGGATGAGCGGGTCACTCAGAATCCGTTCGATTTTTTCAATGCCATACAGCATGTCCACGAGCCGGGCGTGGTGGTAGTAAAAGGAGCTCTGCACCGGGCCCTGAGCCAGTTGCTTGAACTCAGCCAGTTCTGCGTCGGCCGAGGGCGTGCCCATGGATTTGGCGATGTTGAGGCGCGCGAGCGGGCCGACGCGGTAACTGCCCTGGGGGTAGCCGAGCGGCTTGAAGTACGCGAACTTGGTGTAGCTGTAAGGCTCGACCGCCTCGCCAATTACCTGCGTGAAGTCGCTTGCGGTGATGCCGTCGGCCACAACTGCGCCCTCGGCGTCGATCAGCCGCAGCGCGCCGTCGGTGAATTCGATCGTCTCGTCTTCGTTGATCAGTCCCATAAACAGCGAGGGGAAATTGGCGAAGACCTCGATTTCCTGCCGGAATTTGTCCGCGATCTGCTTGTACCAGTCCAGGGCCAGCTTGATGTTCGCGTAGGCCTCGGGCAGCAACGCGAGAATCGCATCGCGCTTGGCGGCAGAGAGCGGCTCGGTTACCCCGCCGGGCACCACCCATCCGGGATGAATGCGCTTGTTGCCGAGCGACTCGATGATGGTCTGCCCGAAGCGCCGCAGCCCCACGCCGGCGCGTCCCAGTTCGGGCCGAGCCGCTGCTACGCCGAAGAGGTTGCGCGCGGAGGGATCCGATTCCATGCCCAGGAGCAGGTCGGGAGAGGAGAGATAGAAGAAGCTCAGCGCATGCGATTGCACCATCTGCGCCAAGTTAAGCATCCGCCTGAGTTGCGCCGCCGTGTGCGGAATGCGCACCGACATGATGGCTTCGCACGCCTTAGCCGAGGCAATGAGATGGGAGACCGGACAGATGCCGCAGATGCGCGCCATCAGGCCCGGCATCTCGTAGAATGGCCGCCCCTGGGAGAAGCGCTCGAAGCCGCGCACCTGGGTCACGTGAAAATGCGCATTCTCCACTTCGCCCGCGCGGTTGAGCTGGATGGTGATCTTGCCGTGACCCTCCAGGCGTGTTACCGGATCGATGGTGATGGTCTGGCTCATGAAAGGCTCCAAAATTCAGGCCTCAGATTCAGGCTCCGAAACGCGTAAGCGCGGGAATGTCCAGCGGTCCGCCCTGAATGAGCGCGGTGAGTGCGGTGTGAAAGGTGTCGGCCGAGGGTGGGCAGCCGGGAAGAAAAACATCCACTTTCACGAATTCGTGAATGGGCCGGACGATCGAGAGCAGTTTGGGAACAATCACGCACGGAATCTGCGCCTGCACAGTTGCATTTTCAATGTAAGCGCGTTCGAGAATCGCCTGCGGACCGATGGGGTTGCGCATCGAGGGTACGTTGCCGGTGACGGCGCAGTCGCCCATCGCCACCAGCGTCCGGGTATGGGCGCGAATTTTGCGGATCTTCTTCTCGTCGTCCACGGAAGCCACGGCGCCCTCGACCAATGCGATGTCCACGCCGTCCGGAAACTGCTTGACGTCGACGAGGGGACTGTAGACGAGATCGACAAACTCAGCCAGCTCCAGCAGCCGCTCGTCCATATCGAGAAACGACATGTGGCAGCCCGAGCATCCATCCAGCCAGACCGTTGCCAGCTTGACTTTGCTCATTGCGCCTCCCGCATCAGGTTAAGGTAGGGGAGAAAATCGGGATACTTGGGACGATCGGAGCCAACCTTGCTCTTGTCGAAGAGCGCTCCGGTGGGGCACACCTGCACGCATTTGCCGCAGCGCGTGCAACTGGAGGCGCCCCAGTCTTCGTGCAGATCGGAGATGATCGACGAGTGGATGCCGCGGCCCATCACGTCCCACACGTGCGCGCCTTCGATTTCTGCGCAAACGCGCACGCAGCGCGTGCACAGGATGCAGCGGTTGTGGTCGAGGGTGAAGCGTTCGTTCGAGGCGTCGACACCCAGCTCCGGATTGCGATACGGCAGGCGCACGTGCGTCAGCCCCTGGTCCTGCGCCAGGGATTGCAGCTCACAGTGGCCGTTGGCCACGCAGACCGAGCAGATGTGATTGCGCTCGGCGAAGAGCAGCTCGAGGATCACGCGCCGGTGCGTGCGCAGCCGCTCGGTATCCGTGCTCACTTCCATGCCTTCCTGCACCGTCGCCACGCAGGCCGGAAGCAGCTTGCTGTTCCCTTTGACCTCCACCAGGCACATGCGGCATGCGCCCACGTCGCTCAGGCCATCCAAATGGCAGAGCGTGGGAATGCGGATGCCGTTCTCCCGCGCTACCTCGAGGATGGTCTGTCCCGCGCGCGCGCTTACCTCCTGCTCGTCGATGAGGAGGGTTCTTACGTCCACATCGGGGTTCATGCCGTTACCTCCTCCGCGAACTTCATGGCGCACGCGCCGGCAGGACAGCGCTTGTGAACGATATGCTCGATGTATTCGTGGCGGAAATACTTGAGCGTGCTGAGGACGGGATTGGGCGCCGTCTGCCCCAGGCCGCAGAGGCTGGCTTCCTTCACTGTGGAGCAGAGCTGCTCCAGCAGGTCGAGGTCGTCCATGGTGCCGGTGCCGTTGGAGATACGCGTGAGCAGCGTGTGCATCTGCGCCGTGCCGGCGCGGCAGGGAATGCATTTGCCGCACGACTCGGTCATGCAGAACTCCATAAAATAGAGCGCGACATTGACCATGCACGAGGTGTCGTCCATGACGATCATGCCGCCCGAGCCCATAATCGACCCGATCTTCAGCAACGCGTCGTAACTGACGCCGATGTCGAGCAGGTGCTCCGGAATGCAACCGCCCGAAGGGCCGCCGGTCTGCACCGCTTTGAATTTGTGTCCGCCGGGAACGCCGCCGCCGATGACCTCGATGATCTCGCGCAGCTTGATACCCATGGGCACTTCCACCAGGCCGGTGTTGGCGATTTTTCCGGTGAGCGCAAAAACCTTGGTTCCTTTGCTCCGCTCCGATCCGATGCTCGCGAACCACTTGCCGCCTTTGCGGATAATGGGCGCGATGTTGGCGAAAGTCTCCACGTTGTTGATCAGCGTGGGCCTACCCCACAGCCCGCTCGAGGCGGGATACGGCGGGCGCGGCTTGGGCGTGCCGCGCTTGCCTTCAATGGATGCGATGAGCGCCGTCTCCTCGCCGCACACGAAAGCTCCCGCACCCAGGCGAATCTCCACGTCAAAATTGAAGGACGTGTTGCAGATTCCGTTGCCCAGCAGGCCCCGCCGCCGCGCCTCACGCAAACCGGTGGTCAGGCGGCTCACCGCCAGCGGATACTCGGCGCGTACGTACACGTAGCCCTTGCTGGCACCCACCGCGTAAGCAGCAACGATCATGCCTTCCAGTACGCGCTGCGGATCGCTCTCGAGTACGCTGCGGTCCATGAAGGCTCCCGGATCGCCCTCGTCTCCGTTGCAGATGACGTACTTCAGGTCGCCTACGGCCTTAGCCACGGTGCTCCATTTCAGTCCCGTCGGATACCCGCCGCCTCCGCGCCCGCGCAGCCCGCTCTCGGTGATCTGCTGAATCACTTCGGCCGGAGTCATCTCCGTGAGCGCCTTCACAAGCGCCTTGTAGCCATCGCGCGCGATGTAGTCATCGATTTTTTCGGGATCGATGTGCCCCGAGTTCTCCAGCACGATGTGCACCTGCTGATCAAAGTGTTCGCGCAGGCTGCATTTGAGCTCCTTCACCGGTTCGCCGCCGAGGCTCGCGGCGATCGTTGCGGCATTCTCCGCCTTTACGTGCTGGTAGAGTGTCTCTTCCGGATCGACGAGCACCAGCGGTCCCGCGGCGCAAAGGCCCATGCAGCCGGTGCGGCGGACAAAACAACTCTTTCTTTGGCCGGCAACCGCCTGCGACAAGGCGTCCTTGAGCTTGTCAGAGTGCTGGCTCAGGCAGCCGGTGCCCATGCACACGTTGATCTCATGATCGAACTTCGCGTTCTCCCGGTGGACGGATTCGGCGATCTGTTCCAGCTCTTCGCTGTTCATTCCGCGCTCCACCTTTCCAGCTGCGCCACCATCTGATCGCCGGTCATCTGGCCGTTCAGCTCGCCGTCGCAGAGCACTACCGGCGCCCGCCCGCAAGCGCCCACGCAGCGCGCCGTCGTGAGGCTGATCAATCCATCTTTCGTTGTCTGGCCTTGCGCAATGCCGAGGCGTTTTTCGGCCTGCGCCACCAGCTTGTCATTGCCCTTGATGTAGCAGGCCGTGCCGGTGCAAATCGTCATGGTATGCCTGCCCGGCGGCTTGAGGCTGAAGTAGTGGTAAAACGTGGCAACGCCGTAGGCCTGGCTCAATGGCACGCGCAGTGAGCGGGCCACAAACCGGATGGCGTTGTCGTCAAGATACCCGAACGAAGACTGCACCGTATGCAGGGTTTCAATGAGTGCGTGGCGCGCGAATCCGTTCTTGCGCATGGTGCCGTTTACGATCTTCCAACGCTTATCGTCGCTGGGCAGCGGCGGAGGTGTGATAGCGGGCACGTCTCCCTCCCATGGAACGCCTTCCGGCGCAAACGATGCCTTCAGCTCGAAGCTGCGGCTGCTCCTTTTTTACTCCACGCTGGACAGGTCCAGCGGTGACACGGGTCACGGACGGGAAATGCAGCGGGCATGAGCCAATTCCGGGTCGTATCGCTTCCGGCTGTCAACTTTCCTGCGCTGTGGTTTCGACGGATTTCTCGGATTTCCGCAACGTGAAAAATTGGAGAACTTTGGAAGCTCCGGAGGTGTTTCGCGAACCCCGCCGGACGGCCTGGATTTTCCGCAATGGAAAGTTGACCCGATGATACATCCCGGCGACGAGCGCGTCCACGTCCGGTCGCGAGCGTGGTCCCTGTAGCCGGCGCGTGCGCCAAAGAATGGGAAAAGTGAAGCTTTTAGATGACAGCGGCTATTTATGCGGGGCAATCTGAAGATGGTAATCGGAATAATCGATGAGGACGACGGTGCGGCCGAAAAGAAGGCTGGACGATTCAGCCCGCGCGTGCGTGGCCATGGGGAACCCTTCGATTTGCGTGTAGCGGCGCATCATGTGGGTTGTTCCCGCGAATGGAGACGGGCTTTTGGACGCGACTCCCTCAACCTGCGCGATTGAACCATCGTGAGCATCCACCCACAAGGTTCCGTCGATCATGTTGGGAGCCTTCTGTTTCGGTGCGATGGAGAGCACGTAGCAGTCGCGGCCGTTCACTTTCTGGATGCCGCCCGGCTTCAGCTTCATGATGTAATTGGCGGAAGTGAACCAGGATTGCGCGACCGTGGCGGGATTGTTGATGCGCTTTTCGTTCTCGATCAGCGGCTTGAGGCCGAACTTCAGCACGATATCCGATCCGCTGCGGGAAAGCACGGTGTAGGTTTTGCCGGAGCCCTTGCGATACAGGTCCTTCGCCGTCATCTCCGCCACGGCGTGCGTCTCGTCGCCGCCGCGGAATACCCGGTAATGCTCGATGTCCGTGAATTCCAGCACAGCTTGAACGCGGTGCTGCACCTCGGCATCGATCATGCGGACAACGGAAGCCGCGTCCGGTTCCGGCGCCGGATCGGCTGCTGCAGGGGCCCACAGCAGCGCGCCCAATGCGGCGCAGGCCGCTCTCCGCCGCATGCGGATTACCATGCAGAAAATTCTCTCACGACGGAATCCGGCCTGCGTTTTTCGCTGTCGTTATCGGGCCGCACCTTTCGCGCCCATGCGGCAAGGACATTCATCCTTGCCGCGGCCTGGGGCGAAGTGAATCAATCGTGCGCGGCCTGCGCTTGTTCGCGGGCGCCGTGTACCGCGCTCAGGAACGCCTGCGCGGCCGGCGTGGGCGGAACTTCACCGGAGAGAACCGAGTGAATGGAAACGTTCGGCCCATAGACCGCCCGCATGGCGTCGTCATCGCGATGTACTGCGGCGCCGTTCAGGGTGAGCCCGGCAAAAATACCCTTGGCCCGCGAGTACGTGAGAATCTCCGCGTCCATCTTCCAGTCAGTATTGGCAGAGGCGTTGCGGCCAACCGGCCCGGCTGCGGCCGAGACGGCGCCGCCGATCTGAAACTTGCTCTTCAGCAGCTCCTGCATGCCTCTCTCATTCTGGATGACCATGACCAGATCAATGCCTTCGACACCGATCTGCAGTCCCCAGCTCCCGCCTTCCACGTCAAAGAAGGCCGGCGCGCTCCATCCGTGCCCGGTACGGCAGGTGGCCACGCCGCGGCCGCCTTCGGCGCCAAAGACGAACCCGCCTTTGACCAGATGCGGCACCACGGCAATGCACTTTGCGTGGTCCAGCACCTGCTGAGGAATGCCCTTGTCCGGCGTGGCCATTACCTGGCGCAGCACCACTCCCGCCTGGGTCATGCGGTCGTCTACCGCTTCCTTCGACTGGTCTGCCCAGCAAACTGACGCCAGTCCCGCCAACGCTATAAGAAACATCATCTTCTTCATAGAGCCCACCTTTTTCCACGGAATCTTTTTAGAGTCGCCTCTGCCGGCAAAGCGGCGCCGGTAATGAACCTGTTGCGCGAGTCCGGTCGCGTATGGCCGCAATGCAGAGGCCGCGCTTCGAGCCCGTCCGGCCGCTGCCGGTATGAGTCGCCGCCGAGCGCTTTTGGTTGCCCCGTACGCGGCGGGAACGGCCATGAATCGGGCATGTCCGCGCGCTATGCTGAAGTTCGGTGTGTGAGGCGCAACTTTGCCCATCAGGCCAAGGGAAGCCAAGGATCCGATGGATGCGCGGCTCGAGCGGCGGCAGATACGCGTGCACGGCGTGGTGCAGGGCGTTGGATTTCGGCCCTTCGTGTACCGTCTCGCGCTGGAAGAGCATCTTGCCGGCTTCATCGGCAACGACACCAGCGGCGTGACGATTGAGGTCGAGGGCGCCCCGCATCTGGTGGACGCGTTTCTGCGCCGTTTGCGGACGGAGGCGCCGGCGCTTGCGCGCATCGATGCACTCCTGGTAAGCGATCTCGAGCCCAAGGACGAACTCGAGTTTGTGATCGTCGCGAGCGCGGTCCGCGGCCAGGTGGCCACCGGTATTCCACCCGACGCGGCCACCTGCGCGGATTGCCTGCGCGAACTCTTCGACCCCTCGGATCGCCGCTACCGGTACCCGTTCCTGAATTGCACCAATTGCGGGCCGCGCTTCACCATCACGCGCCGCATTCCCTATGACCGGCCGCAGACATCGATGGCGAGCTTCACCATGTGTTCCGCGTGCCAGACCGAATACGACGATCCGGCAAGCCGGCGGTTCCACGCGCAACCCAACGCCTGCTGGGACTGCGGTCCGCGCGTTTGGTTGACGGACGCGGCCGGAAAGCGAATCGAGGAGATGGGCCCGGTTACGGCGTGCATCCATCGGCTGCATGGCGGCGAGATTGTCGCCATCAAGGGCGTCGGCGGATTTCATCTTTGTGTCGATGCTGCAAACGAGGACGCGGTCCTGCGCCTGCGGCAGCGCAAGCATCGTTACGGGAAGCCGCTGGCGGTCATGGTGCCCGATCTTGACGCTGCGCGCTCCATCTGCCGGTTCACGGCGGAGGAGGAGAAACTGCTCGTCACCGCCGCGCGGCCCATCGTTCTGGCGCGGAGCCGCGCCGATTCCGGAATTGCGCCTCAAGTTGCGCCCGGCATTCCCTGGCTGGGCGTGTTCCTGCCGTACTCCCCTTTGCAGCATCTGCTCTTCGCCGATGCGCGGGTGCGCGCCCTGGTCATGACTTCAGCCAACCTGAGCGAAGAGCCCATCGCCATCGACAACCATGAGGCGCTGGAGCGCCTGGGGGGCATCGCCGATGCGTTCCTCATGCATGATCGCGAAATCCTTCAACGTTGCGATGATTCCGTCACGGCCGTGGTCAACGGCGCGCCGCAGCTCATTCGCCGTGCGCGCGGATTCGTGCCCCTCGGGGTGCGCTTGCCAGTGGATGCGCCCGCACTGCTGGCCGTTGGAGGACATCTGAAAAGCGTCTTCACACTGGCGCGCGGAGAATTCGCCTATCAGAGCCAGCACATCGGCGACCTCGAAAACCTGACCGGGCTCAATTTTTTCCGTGAGTCTTTGGCCCATCTGATGCGCACCTTCGAAATCGAGCCGGAGGCGGTCGCGCACGATCTGCATCCCGGATACCTTTCCACAAAATTCGCGCGCGAATGGGCTCGGGAGCAGGACGTTCCCACGATTGCCGTTCAGCACCATCACGCGCACGTGGCCGGATGCATGGCCGAGCATGAGCTCACCGGGCCGGCGATCGGACTGAGCCTGGACGGTACCGGGTATGGCACGGACGGGAAAATCTGGGGCGGGGAAGTGCTGATCTGCCGGCTTGAGGAGTTTGAGCGATTCGCGCATCTCGACTATGTACCGATGGCGGGAGGAGAAAAGGCAATTCGCGAGCCATGGCGCATGGCCTTCGGAGCATTGCATGCGGCGGACCTTGATGTGGAGTCGCCGGAGGTGTTGACGCTCCTCGGCGCGAAGCTGCAGGAAGCGCAACTACTCAAGCGCATGATTGCGCACGGCGTGAATTCGCCGCTTACGTCGAGTCTAGGACGACTTTTCGATGCCGTTGCCGCGGTAGTTCTGCAGCGGCACGCAGTCGCTTACGAAGCGCAGGCCGCGATGGAGCTCGAAGGAGTGGCCATCGACGAGCCAGATCAACCCGGCTCCGGATATCCGTTTGCCTATATCGAGGGGAACTGGAGAGCGCGGCAGCCGGCGAAAATCTCAGCAGCTCCCATGTGGCGGGAATTGCTGCTCGATCTGAAAGCGGGCCGGGGACCGGCGGCCATCTCGGCGCGATTCCATGCCGGAGTCGCGATGAGCTTTGTCCACGCGGTGCAAGAGGCAGGGCAGGCCACGGGCATTCAACAGGTGGTTCTCTCCGGCGGATGCGTGCACAACCGGCGCCTGGCGCGGCTGCTGCGCTCGCAGCTGGAGCGCGAGGGCTTCGCGGTGTATGAGCACGCGCAGGTGAGCCCCGGCGACGGCGGGCTGAGTTACGGCCAGGCTATGGTGGCGGCAGCGCGGCTTCGGCTGTCATCTGATCACTGACCACTGTTCACTCTCATCTACCCAGACAACCGCACCAGCTCCTGTGCCTCATGCCGCGGACCTAGTATGGAGATGCGGGGAAGCCGGCCGCGTACCATCGCCACTTCATCGCAGCGGTGCAGTCGCGGGCAGCTCTGGCAGTCCTTGAAGACTTTGTCGGGCAGCTCCGACTTGTCTTCGACAATGCGGAATCCGTGCTTGAAGAAGAAGTCTGGGATGCGCGTAAACAGGCAGACGGACTGGATGCCGTGGGTTTCGGCCTCCTCAATCAGCGCGTTGAGAATTCGCCCGCCGGCACCCTGTCCCTTGGCCTCGGGCTTGACCACGATTGACCGCACCTCAGAAAGGTGAGGCCCGTAGAGATGCAGCGCGCCGCACCCGAGGAACGCGCCGCCGTCGGATTCGGCCACCGTGAAGTCGCGGATGTTTTCGCAGATTTCTGCAAAGGGCCGCTTGAGCAGAGTGCCGTCGGAGGAGAGCGAGTTTACCAGGTCGTAGATGTTGGAGGCGTCGTGCAGCAGAGCTTTACGCACCAGCATGGACAGCCTCCCCCACGCCATGCGCCGCCAGCGCGGCCACGCGCCGCGCGGCGCTTTCAATTGCCTGGCGCACGCGTCCGCGCGCTGTTCCGCCGGTCACATCGTGGCAATCGAGAGTGGCGTTGAGCGTAATCGCGGCAAAGAAATCCGGGCCGAACTCCGACCCAAACAGACGCAGTTCGTCAAGCGTCAGGTCACACAGCTCCACGCCTTTCTCCAGCGCATAGCGGACAGCGTTGCCGATTTTCTCATGCGCGGTGCGGAAGGGAACGCCTTTGTGCACCAGGTAAGTGGCCGCGGCCATGGCATTCAGATAGCCTGATTGCGCGGCTTCCTGCATGCGCGGGCGATTGAACCGGAGCGCCCGGGTAAAGCGGGCCACGAGCGCCAGCATCTGCGGCACAAAGCTCACTTCAAATGCCGGCTCCTGCGTCTCCTGCATGTCTTTATTGTAGGCGAGGGGCAATCCTTTCAACTGGAGGAAGACAGCTTCCGCGGCTCCATGAATGCGGCCAACTTTGGCGCGAATCAATTCAGCGAAATCCGGATTTTTTTTCTGCGGCATGGCACTCGAGCCCGTTGAAAACGATTCGGGCAAATTGATGAAACCAAACTCCGCCGTGGAGAAAAGCGCGACCTCCTCGGCAAACCGGCTCAGATGCAGCCCGACGAAGCCGAGCGCCTGGAGGTACTCGAGGATGAAATCACGATCGCTGGTTGCGTCCATGGAGTTGGCCGTGGGCGCAGAAAACCCCAGCTCGCGCGCGGCGATGGAGCGATCAAGCGCCAGTGTGGCCCCGGCCACGGCGCCCGAGCCGAGAGGGCAGTAATTGAAGCGCGCCACGCAATCCTTAATGCGATCGGCGTCGCGCAACGCCATTTCCACGTAGGCCAGGAGCCAATGCGCAACCAGCACCGGCTCCGCGCGCTGCAAATGCGTGTAGCTCGGCATCACTGCATCGCCTGCGGTACGCGCCTCGGCAATGAGCGCGCTCGCCCAGGCGGCGAGACCTTCGATGCAAAGCCTGGCCTGCTTGCGCAGGTAGAGACGCAGATCGGTCGCGATCTGCTCGTTGCGGCTGCGCGCCGTGTGCAGCTTGCGTCCCAGCGCGCCCACGCGCTCCATCAGTTTGATCTCCACAAAGTGATGGATATCTTCCGCGGACGGATGATCGCGCACCAGCGCCCTGCCTGCCTCGGAACCGAATTCGACCGCAATCGAGTCCAGCGCTCCGCGCAGCTCCGCACACTCGCCTTGCGTGAGCACTCCGGCGGCCAGCAGTCCCGAGGCATGCGCCTTGCTGGCGACAATCTCCTCGTCGAGGATCTGCCAGTCGAAGACAATGGACCGCTGCCATTGCTCGAATTCGGGATCGAGCGGCTCGCGGAACCGCCCCGACCACATCTTCATGGATTGTTGTTCGTTGGACATGGCTTTAGTTGGACCTCACGCTATTCTTTCCCCTTTCCGTTGTTCAGCTGGGGCATTTCGCTGCTTTTGCTGAGCGTGAGCAGGCCGGCTTTGGCGTAGGTGAGGAGCTTTTCCCGGGTGTCGGTGATGTCAAGGTTGCGCATGGTGAGTTGTCCGATGCGGTCGCGCGGAGAGAAGGCGGATTCAGTCTTCTCCATACTGAGGCGCTCGGGATGGAATGTGAGGTTGGGCGACTCGGTGTTGAGAATGGAGTAGTCGTTGCCGCGGCGGAGCTCAAGTGTGACCTCGCCGGTGATGGGCTTGGCGACCCAGCGCTGGGCAGATTCGCGCAGCATGATGGCTTGCGAGTCGAACCAGCGCCCCTGATAGAGCAGGCGCCCGAGTTTGCGGCCGTTGTCGCGGTACTGCTCGATGGTGTCCTCATTGTGAATGCCGGTGATGAGCCGCTCATAAGCGATGTAGAGCAGAGCCATGCCGGGCGCCTCATAGATGCCGCGGGATTTCGCCTCGATAATGCGATTTTCAATCTGGTCGCTCATGCCCAGGCCGTGGCGGCCGCCGATGCGGTTGGCTTCGAGGACGAGTTCGACGGGGTCCTCGAATTGCCGGCCGTTGAGGGCTACGGGCGAACCTTCTTC
>DATJRT010000239.1:0-3019 GCA_035504495.1 Occallatibacter sp. | reverse complement strand
CTCCGCTCTGGCCTCACTCTACCACCTGGTGAGCGGAAATGGCTGAGTCTGCTCCCCTTGATTGTATTCATCTCTTTGCCGAAACAAAGGTGGAAAACATGGAAGGAATGCGGATTTTCGCGCAGTTTTCGAGGTGCACGCCATGGACGCGGTCCGTGCGCTTCAGTAAGAAGCGCGGCGGCCCGCGCTTGGCTTGCCTGCGACTCGGCGCGAGGACTGTTCCTCTGGATGGATTTTCTTCTTAAAAACACCAGTAGCCCCCGTAGGGCGCGAGGAAAAGTGGGAATTTAAGAGAAGTGGCGCCTGGGATTGGGGTTGGCGTGTGAACGGGATTTCTAAATCAGGGGTGCAGGTTTGAAGGAGATTTGGAAAAAGAGGCTTGCTGCGTGTTGGCGGGGCGGTTTTTCCCACGGCTCGCACAGGGGCGAGAAAAATGGGTGTGGAGGGAAGGTGGATTGTGTGCAAGACGGGTTGAGACCCTTGCGGATGCTGGAGATGGAGGAGCGAGTAAATCCACAGCGCGGGTTGCGCAGGCTTGCGGCTGCGGAGAAATGGGCTGGAAGGAGAAGGTAGCCCTGCGCGCGGGAAGTTTCAAAAGCGGGTTCCCGATCCAGCACCAAGCGTAGGGTAGATGGGCAGAGAGGCAGGCAGGCGCGACGCATTGTTCCTAGACTGTAAGTACAGGTTAGGACTGTAAGTGCGGACCGGGGCTATAAGTGCGGACCGGATGAGCGCGCACTGGACAAGTGCGGACCGAGTAAGGACACGGGGCAGGGGGATCCTGGGCGATGCCGATCGATATCGGGCGGCTGGAAAGCCTGCTGGAGCAGATGTCGGCCGAAGGCGCGCCGGGGCGGGAGTTCTGCGAGGCGATTGCCGAGCTGGCGCGGACGGGCCGGTTTGCCGAGTTGCGTTCCGTGCTGCCCGCGGTGGTATACGAGGAACTCTGGGCGCGCTACGAGGAGGACCCCGCCGGTTTTGTGGCCGGCTGGAAGGACCTGGGCCAGGAGATGCGGCAGGGGTTCATTCACCATGCGCGGCAGCGGCTGACGCAGTTGACGCGCCTGCAGAACGAAGCGAGTACGGTTGAAGCGCCGGCGTGGCAGGGGATCCAGCGGGCGCTGGATGGGCAGCAGAACGACCTGCTGCGGGCGGCCTTCGCGATGGAGCAGCTGGAGCTGATTGAACCGGCGGTGGCGCGGGCAACGCATCTGCGCGAGTGTGTGGTGGCGACGCCGTGCTCGGAAGAAGCGGACCGCTATCTCGACGAGGCCACGCGCTGCTATTTTCTGGGGCTGTTCACGGCCTGCGCGGTGATGTGCCGATCCGTGCTGGAGGAAGCGGTGAAGCAGCGACTGCCGGAGGGATTGGCGCGGCTGGTGCGCTCACGCTACCGCAATGCGGCAACGCTGGGCAACCTGCTGCACGAGGTGAACAACAACCTGCAGTTGACGCGGATCGATCCCGATTTTCCGCACATCGCGAACAAGGTGAACGACACGGGAAAAAAGGCAGTGCACCAGGGACTTCTGTCAGAAGACGAAGCGCGGGACTGCCTGCAGAATGCGCGCAAGGCGCTGGAGCTGCTGCTGCGGGGGTGAGGCGCTCCGCTATGTTGCCGATGCCATGGAGCCGACGGCGCTAACTCATTCCTCCGTTTGCAGTGCACCGAAAAGGGTGCGCTCAAGTGCCGATTTCCTTGAGGAATTGCCAACATTTGGCGAAAGTCAAAGTGGCTATATGTGAAGAAGGAATGCCTTACAGTAGATAGCTATGGCTCAGCGGATAGCGGTTGCGGCTCTGATTTTATCGGTTACCCAGCTCTTTGCTCAGGCGGCGGCGAACGGTTCCGCGGCTTCCGCAGCCGCGCCGGCGTTTGAAGTGGCCACCATCAAGCCTGTCGACTATGACGCGAAGGCGGGCCGGTACATCGTGATGCAGGGCACGGACCGGTTCGTGGCCAAGAACTACACGGTGAAGCTGATGATCGCCGCGGCCTATGAAGTGAATCCAAGACAGATCTCGGGCGGTCCCGATTGGATGGGCTCCGATCATTACGACATTCTGGCGCTCACGCCAGGTGTGACGCGGCCGAGCCACGACGAGCAGATGGCCATGCTGCGCGCTCTGCTGGCGGACCGGTTCAAGCTGAGCTTTCATCGCGAGCAGAAGGATCTTTCAATCTACGTGCTGGAGACGGCCAAGGGCGGGCCGAAGATGGGATCGGGCGACGGGCCAGGCCTGCGGCCGAGCACGGCTGCGCCCGGCGATCCTCCGGCGGTGATCAGCACCGTGTATCCGGACCGGATCAAGCTGCCGGCGCGCAATGCGACTACGGCGGATTTTGCCTCCCTGCTGCAGAGGGCGCTGCTGGACCGGCCGGTGGTGGACAAGACGGGGCTGACGGGAAGATACGATTTCGATCTCGAATGGGCGCCGGACGAGACGCAGTTTGGCGGCGAGGTTCCGGTGGCGCCGGCCGACGCGCAGGCGCCGCCGTTCTTTACCGCGATCGAGCAGCAACTGGGGCTGCGGCTGGAGGCGACGCACGGGCCGGCGGAGGTGCTGGTGGTGGATGCGGTGGAGCGGCCGGGGGCGAACTGACGGGCAGATCGGCAATCCCGAGGGCCGACAATTGATATCTGTGTGAAATCCATGCTCTCCCATCCTTGGCCGCAAAAATCCGCCGTGGCGGACGCCAAGGATGGGCACCCTGAGCCTCGTAAGCACAACTTCGAATCCGGCGTTCGTGCTCGCTGGAGCCTCGCGGATTTTATACTGATCTATCCATGTCCTACGCGGCGGCCATCGAACAACTGAACGCGCTGACGCCGGAGCTGTACACGCGCGCCGGGCACCCGCGGCACAAGTTTTCGCTGGACGAGATTCGCATTTTGCTCGAGGCACTGGGCGAGCCGCAGAAGAAGTTTCCATCGCTGCTGATTGCGGGCACCAACGGCAAGGGGTCGACCGCGGCCACGCTGGCCTCGATTCTGCGTGCGGCGGGGCTGCGCACGGG
>DATJRT010000238.1:0-6508 GCA_035504495.1 Occallatibacter sp. | reverse complement strand
ACGCCTTGCGCCTTATGGAGCAGCCGCAGAACACGCCGATCAGCGCTACGGTTGCCCGCGAAATCTGCCGCCGCGAAGGCATTCACGCGCTCATTGTCCCGGGCGTCGCCCGCAGCGGCTCAGCTTTTGCGGTCACTGCGCAGCTCATGGATCCCTTTACCGGCGCCGTGGTGCGCTCTTACTCTGCCCAGGCCCGCGATCCCGATCATCTGCTCGACGCCCTCGATCGCATTGCGGTTGAGATTCGCCGCGACCTCGGCGAATCCCGTCTTTCCATCCATCAATCGCATTTGCCCTTGCCGCAAGTCACCACGGCTTCGCTTGCGGCGCTCGAGGACTATTCCGACGCCGGAGATATGTTCGACAGGGCTGAGGTTCTGGATGCTGTGCGCCTTGATAAGGCCGCCATCGCGGCCGATCCCGATTTTGCCGTTGCCCACGCGGCACTTGGTTACGCCTATTTCAGCTTCTTTTTCAATGAACCGGCCCAGGGCGAAACCGAATTCCGCAAAGCGCTCGCTCTGTCTTCGCGGACGACGGAGCGCGAGCACGCCTGGATCGAGTTGCGCTATGCAGAGAGCCAGGGCCGCGTGGATGACGCTATGCGGCTCTATCAGGCGTACATCGATCGTTATCCCAGCGACTGGGTGGCCCGCATCAGCTATGCGCGCCTGATGCGCATGCACGGCCACGCGCGCGATTCGCTGGCCATCTACGACCAGCTTGAGCATGACGATCCCAGCGATCCCGGACTCTTCATTGAAGAGGCCACGGCATACAAATCGCTCGCCATGTACCCGCGGGCGATTGCCGCCTACGAGAAGGCATTCTCGCTTGATCCGCATTTCCTCACCGTGGCCAACGTGAACAATGAATACGGATTTACGCTGTTGGAAAACGGGGAGGAGACGAAAGCCGTGCAGGTCTTTTCCCTCCTGCTCAAGGATCCTGATCAGGTGAGCACGGGCGAGCGCGCTCTGGCGTTTGTTGACCTTTACGATGGCAGATACGCAGAGGCGCGCGCGCGACTGCTGCGTGCTTTAGATGAAGCGCGCGAGCCGTTTTCGCTGGCGCGCATCCATTACATGCTGGCGGTGGTCGCGGAGGGTGAGGGCAACCGGCGAGAGCAGATTGCCCAGCTCGATCGCATTGCCGCCGGCCTCGACAAAATCGGCCCCAAGATTGTCTACGGCGCGCTCCTCGGGCAGGCCTATGCGCGAGCCGGGGAGCTGGCCAAAGCCAGGAAGCTACTGGACATGCTCTCGCCCCTGGTGAACGAGCGCGTGGAGGAGCAGGTGGTCTACGCCCAGATCCTTAAGGCAGAAGTGGCTGCCGCGGCCGGCGACGACCAAACTGCCATTGAATTCCTCAAACCGCCCGGACCCGACGACAGCGATGCTTCCTCCGTGCTGGTGCGCGAGTCGCTCGGCTATATCTACCAGAAGATGGGCAATTTTGATGAAGCCGTCGAGTGGCTGCGGAAGTTTACTGACGCGCGAAGCTCTCAGGCATTGGGGTGGGAGCCGCAACAGCGGCTGTTCAATGCTTACTTCCTCCTGGCCCAGGACTACCAGCAGAAGGGAGATCGAGACGCCGCGAAACTCGCCCTGAACGAGATTCTTTCCGGGTGGGACCACGCCGATCCGGATCTCCCGCTTTTGAAGCGCGCACTTCGTCTGCGCGACACTTTGAACGCGCACCCCTGATGCAAACTTCCGGTAAGCGGCGCGTCCTCGGAAAACTTCCAATCTGCCCTGCACCCGCTCTCCGCGGAAGGCCTCGTTCGCCTTGGATTGACCGGTCGGAATCGACTTGACGGCAAAACCCATTCCCAACTTGCGCCCAGGCGATTACTCTACCAGAGAGAAATCTGCGGGAAGCCGGCAGCCACTATCCCGGGCCAGGTTCCAGGGCCCGTTCACGCGCAGGATTAGAGCGATAGAGAAGAGGCATTCGATGGAGCAGAGCGAGCGAGGGATTCGCGCCCCGCGCGGCAACACCAGAACCGCGCGTGGCTGGATTCAGGAAGCGGCCAAGCGGATGCTGATGAACAACCTCGATCCCGAGGTCGCCGAGAAACCCGAAGAGCTGATCGTCTACGGCGGCCGCGGTAAAGCTGCGCGCAACTGGGAGTGTTACCGCAGGATCGTGGCGACTCTCGAGCGCCTCGAGAACAATCAGACCCTGCTCGTGCAATCTGGCAAGCCCGTGGCCGTGCTCGAAACCCAGCCTCTCGCCCCGCGGGTGCTCATCGCGAATTCCAATCTTGTTCCCCGCTGGGCCACTTGGCAAGAGTTCGACCGGCTCGATCGGTTGGGCCTGATCATGTTCGGCCAGATGACGGCTGGATCCTGGATATACATCGGCACGCAAGGCATTCTGCAGGGAACCTTCGAAACTTTTCAGGCTGCCGCGGAGCGGCATTTCAGCGGCACGCTCGCTGGCACGATCAGCGTGACCGCGGGATTGGGTGGCATGGGTGGCGCGCAGCCCCTGGCGGTAAAGCTCGCGGGAGGCGTGAGCATCTGCGTTGAAGTCGATGGAGAGCGCATACGGCGGAGGCTTGCGACGCGTTACCTCGATAAGGCCGCAGGGTCGCTGGAGGAGGCCATTCGTCTGGCCAGTGCGGCGAAATCCGCGCGGCAGGCGCTCTCCATCGGCTTGATGGGCAATGCAGCCGAAATCCTGCCGCAAATCGTGGAGATGGGATTTACGCCCGACCTCGTTACGGATCAAACCAGTGCGCACGATCCGCTGTGGGGTTATATCCCCATCGCCAAGCCTGACGAAGATCTCCAGCTTATGCGCACGCGGCAGCCGGACTCGTATCTTGAGCGGGTGCGCGCTTCCATCGCTGCGCACGCCGGCGCCATCCTCAAAATGAAAGAGCGCGGCGCCGTGGCCTTCGATTACGGCAACAACCTGCGCACAGAGGCCGAGCGCGCAGGAGTCGGGGACGCCTTCTCCTATCCCGGCTTCGTTCCAGCCTTCATTCGCGATTCCTTCTGCGAGGGCCGCGGTCCGTTCCGCTGGGTTGCACTCTCCGGCGATCCCGCGGATATTCGCGCCACCGACCAGGCGCTCCTGAATCTTTTTCCCGATGATCACAGGTTGACGCAATGGCTCACCTTCGCCGCGGATCAGATCGCGTTTCAGGGCCTGCCCGCGCGAATTTGCTGGCTTGGTCTCGGGCAGCGCGATCGCGCGGGTCTGCTCTTCAACGAAATGGTTCGCGATGGCCGATTGAAGGCTCCCGTCGTCATCGGCCGCGATCATCTCGACGCAGGCTCGGTCGCCAGTCCCTTCCGTGAGACCGAGTCGATGCGCGATGGCTCCGACGCCATCTCCGACTGGCCTCTGCTCAACTTTGCCACCAGCATAGCCAGCGGCGCCGCATGGGCGAGCTTTCATCACGGTGGCGGCGTGGGCATGGGCCTCAGCCAACACGCCGGGCTTGTGGCCGTGGCCGACGGTAGCGACGAAGCCGAAGAGCGGCTGCGGTTGTGCCTCCGCAACGATCCCGCGCTTGGCGTCATACGCCATGCCGATGCGGGCTATGAAAAGGCGATCGCCGTTTCCCGCAAGCAGGATCTGGACATGCCGAGCCTCTCATGAAAGCCGATCTGCTCGTCACAGGAATCTCCCAGCTTGTCACCGCGCAAGGTGCGGGACCCAAGCGCGGCTCCGCAATGCGCGAGTTGCTCATCCTCGAGCGCGCAGCCATTGCCATCGCGAATGGCTTGTTCGTGTGGGCGGGCAGGGAAGCCGACTGGCGCGGAGAAGCCGCAGACACAGTCGACGTTCATCAGCGCGCCGTGGTCCCGGGCCTTGTCGATCCGCACACCCACGCCGTCTGGGCCGGGAACCGCCTCGCTGATTTCGAGGCCCGCGTCGCTGGCGTAGAGTATGAGGCCATCCTCGCCGCGGGCGGCGGCATCTGGAGCACCATTCGAGCCACGGCAGCGGCTTCTCAAGAGGAGTTGCTCTCGCTCGCCCGTCCGCGCATCGATGCGCTCGTGCGTTCCGGCGCGGCCGTCATCGAAGTGAAATCCGGATACGGCTTCACGCCGGCGGCGGAAATCGCTTCGCTCGACGCGATTTGCGCGCTCGGTAATCGCACGCCGGCCCGCATCGTGCCCACCTTATTGATTCACGTTCCGCCGCAGCAGGAAGCGGAGCGCGGCGCGTATCTTGCCGCAGTGTGTGAGAGGCTGATCCCTGGGGCCGCTGAGCGCAAGCTCGCCCGCGCAGTCGATGTCTTTGTCGAGCGCGAGGCGTGGAACGCACCGGAGGCGGAGCGGATTCTCAAGTGCGCGCGGAAGCATGGCCTCGGAATCAAGTTGCACTGCGAGCAGTTTCACAACGTCGGTGGACTCGAACTCGGAGTGAAGTTGGGCGCGCTCAGCGTGGATCACCTTGAGGCATGCACACCCGATCAAATCGTAACCCTTGCAGATAGCCAGACCGTTGCGACCATCCTTCCCGGAGTCTCCCTGCATCTGGGACTGCCGGCAGCGCCCGGACGCTGGCTGATTGACGCGGGCGCAGCAGTTGCCGTTGGTACGGACCTTAATCCCGGTTCGAGCCCATTATTTTCGACGGCAGCGGCTCTGGCTCTCGCCGTCCGTCTCAACGGCCTCACCCCGCACGAGGCGCTCGTTGCCGGAACTGTCAATGCCGCTTGCGCACTCGGGCTCTCTGACGCTGGCCGCACCGAGGCAGGCCTGCCCGCCGATTTTCTCGTACTTGCGAGTTCCGACTGGCGCGAACTGGTCTACACGCTGGGAGCAAATCCCGTGAGCGAAGTATGGATCCGGGGCGAAAGGGTGGGCACGTGAGACACTTGATTCGATTTCATGAGGATACCCGATGAAGACTCTCTATCGCCCAGATCTTCTCTATGCGAACGGCGAGTTTCTTCGGCACTCGGGTCTTCTTGCGGCTGAGGACGGCCGTATCCTCGCGATCACTCAGGGCGCATCGAAGGCTGATGCTGTCGTTGATCTACCCGGCAGGGCATTGCTTCCCGGATTTGTCAACGCGCACTCGCATGCGTTTCAGCGGCTGATACGAGGGAAGGCCGAATCGCGGGTTGCCAGCGGCAACGATTTCTGGTCCTGGCGCGGAACGATGTATCGCGCCGCTGCGCATCTGGACCCGACCGACGTCTATGGCGTTGCGCGCATGGCTTTTCTTGAGATGGCTCTCTCGGGCATCACGACAGTCGGTGAGTTTCATTATCTGCACAACGCGCCGGACGGGAAGCCATACGGCGATCCCAACTTGCTGGCGAAGCGCGTGATCGCTGCGGCGCAATCCGTCGGAATTCGCATCGTTCTTTTGCGCGCGGCATACCTGCGCTCCGGTTTCGAGCTTCCGCGTGACCCTGGTCAAGCGCGATTCTTTGAGTCGGCTGCGGAGTTCAACGCGAATCTGGATTCGCTTACGCGAGAGTATCCGACGGATTCGAACGAGGTTCGGCTCGGCATTGCGCCGCACAGTATCCGCGCCGTACCCCTTGACGCTTTGCGCAAAATCGTGGCCCTGGGAAGATCGAAAGAACTTCCTATCCACATGCATATTTCCGAACAGCCGGCTGAGAACGAAGCCTGCGTGCGCGAGTACGGCGCCACGCCGGTTGCGCTGCTTGCAAATGCCGGTTTGCTCGGTCCAGACTGGACTGCCGTTCACGCCATCCATGTCGACGATCGCGAAAAAGCTATTCTGGCGGCTGCGGACTTGACCGTCTGCTCCTGCCCCACCACGGAACGCAACCTGGGCGATGGAATTCTCGAAGCCGGCGCACTCATGGAAAGCGGATTGCGCATCGCCTTGGGATCGGACAGCCAGGCGCAGATCGATCCTCTCGAAGATGCGCGGGAGCTTGACTATCATTTGCGGCTCGTGCACCGGCAACGAGCCATGCTCGATCAGATTGGCGAAGAGCCGATCGCGGCGCGTCTTTTTGCCTGCGCGACGATCCACGGCGCTCACGCCCTTCAAGTGGAAGCCGGGGACCTCGCTGCAGGCTCCTTTGCCGATTTCTTCACCGTCGATCTTCGCGATCCTTCGATTGCGGGCCACCCGAGCGAAGACCTCTTGCCGCTTCTTGTCTTCGGACTCAATCGCACGGCCATCCGCGATGTAGCCGTGAACGGCCGGCTGATTGTGCGCGACGGCAGGCACGCTCTCGGGGACGAGATTCTCACTGGCTACGCAGACGCTCACGAGAGAATCTGGCGAACACCCAAGGCGTAGAGCGTGTGGGCGCGATGCCGAGGCGTGACTCGCCGCGTGAACGAGGCGTTCGCTCGTCTTCTGTTGCTTGCCAACCGAATCTATGATCGCCGGTCAGATTCGGCCTCAATCCCGACCGGAACCGCCAGTGACGCCGCGAGAGCCTTGATTCCCCTGAGATCCATCTTCCCCGTCCCGAGAACAGGAATCGAGTCGACATGGTAGAACTGGTTCGCTTTGGGCCTCCACAGGGCGGGCAGATCAGATTGTG
>DATJRT010000237.1:0-5402 GCA_035504495.1 Occallatibacter sp. | reverse complement strand
GATGCGCTCCTGATTGAGCAGATAGCCGTTGGTAATCATCCCGGCAATCGCGCCCGTTCGCCGCATCCGCCGAATGATGTCGTCGAGCTCCGGATGCGTCAGCGGCTCGCCCCCGGAGATACCGATCATGGCCGTTCCCAGGCGGCCCAGATGGTCGATGCGCCGGAACATCTCTTCGAGCGGCACCGGCTTTGACACCTTGTCGTATTCGTTGCAGTAGGCACAGCTCAGGTTGCAGAACCGCATGGGGATAATCTGCGCCAGCACGGGGTGATCGGTGGAAGCGAGCGCCCGCGCCACCATCGCGTACTCGCGCAGCTTCCTCCGGGCCGCAATCGCCCGCCCGCGTACCGTCGCTCTGCGGGAGCTTTCCATTCATTCTATTGAAACATAAGCGGGGGGCGGAGCGAAGAAGTCGATGTCTCAGTTTGAATTCCGGGTATCCATAAGCTGATCTCTTAGAAGCCTTTCGAGGTACACGGCGAGCTCTTTCACATCGTACCGTCCCTCCTCCCATGCACGGTCCGCGGACTGGAGCGCCGCATAGTATGGCATGCGATCTTCCCGGATGCGTTCTGGGACTATCTTCCTCCCGGGGAGTAGCCGACCAGCTCTCAAACAAAGTAAGTAATAGCAAGCAGCCCTCGCCGTCCTGCCATTACCTTCCACAAAGGGATGAATCCAATTCAACTTCCAAAGAGCAAATGCCGCAAGCATCGTCGGGTGTTCCTGAATTGTCCAGTTCTCGTGGATCAAAGAAAAGAACCGATCCATGTGATCGGGGACACTCTTAAAGTGAGGAGGGGTGTGGTTACCAACTGAGATGGGTTCCTCCCGGAATCGCCCGCCAAACTGAGCGATATTTGCAACTGCAGCATGATTCAAGGCCCAAAGAGTGTATTTATCAAAGGCCTCAATCCCCTTGCAGAATCCGATCTGAATGCAATTGGAGAGCAGGTCGTATTGACGCAATAAATTGTGCTCTTGGATTTTGGCGAACAGATCGGGATCATCTTTCTCTCGAAGGGACATGTGGCCGTGAACAGCGAGCCCGTCGCGGTGGCCCCGCCGTTGTCTCCTAGCACTTCAGATTGATCCTCTTGGACGATTCTCTCACGCTCTCTTTGGTGATGCGCTGGGAACTAAATGGTGAATTACCAAATGCGAAACTGATTCTCTGCTCCCGCAACTCTTCTTCGCTGACCGGCTTTACACGGGACTCGTCCAAAAGCCGCATGAGCTCTGGATCTGGGGTGGGAACATTCTCGAACTGTTTGCGGTCTGCCATGGGGAACCCCCTCATTTCATGAGATGTGAGATTAATAATAACTCTTCCGGGATGCCCGTGGTCCAACTACGTCGTGCCTCGGTTCGATACAGTGAACCATCGTCACCACCGATCTGGCCGCTCAGCTCGAATTATCCTGACACGGAAGCCTCAAAACCAAGACACATGCGCTGTACGCGTCGTGTCTAGAGCAACAGCTTGGCGATGGTGGCCAGCTGCATGAACGAGGTGCCTTCGTAGATTTTCCCGATCTTCGCGTCGCGAAAAAGCTTTTCGACGGGCGAGTCTTTCACGAAGCCCAGGCCGCCGAAGACCTCAACTGCGAGGCTGGCCACGTGCTCCGCCGCGCAGGAGGCGAAATACTTGCACATGGCCGCCTCTTTGCGAAAGTCGAGCTGCGCCCCCGAAGTTCGCGCATCGGCCAGCCGGGCCGCGTTATAAACCAGCAGCCGCGCCGCTTCAATCTCCGTGGCCATCTCCGCAAGCTGGAACTGCATGGCCTGAAAATCCGCAATCGCGCGGCCGAACTGCTTGCGCTCTTTGGCGTAGCGCGCCGCGTGCGTCCAGGCTCCTTGCGCGAGGCCGAGCATCTGCGCGCCGATGCCGATGCGCCCCTCATTCAGTGTCTCAATGGCAATTTTGTAGCCCTGGCCGGGCTCACCCAGTAGTTGCTTGGCCGGCAGCGCACAATCCTCGAGGATCAGCTCACAGGTGCTCGAAGCGCGGATACCGAGCTTGTCTTCCTTGCGGCCCACGGTGAAACCGGCCGCGCCGTTCTCGATCAGGAATGCGGTGATTCCCTTGTAACCCGCGCTCGCGTCCACGGTGGCGAACACGATGAACAACCCCGCCTCCTTGGCGTTCGAGATCCAAAGCTTGCGCCCGTTCAGAACCCACGCATCGCCGCGGCGCTCCGCGCGCGTCTGGAGCGCAAAGGCATCGGAGCCGGAACCGGCTTCGCTCAAGGCATAAGCGCCCACGGTGTCGCCGGCCAGCCGTGGCAGGTACTGCGCCTTCTGGGCGTCCGTACCCCAGCGCAGCAGCGCCGCGGCCACGAGCGTGTTCTGCACGTCCAACAGCACGCCCACGGCAGGGTCCACGGCAGAGACAGCCTCGACCGCCAGCACCGAATCGAAAAACGTGCCTCCGCTGCCGCCAAATTCTTCCGGAACGGCAATCCCCATCAGCCCCAGATCGAAGAGGCTGCGCACCAGCGCCGCGTCCATCTGCTGCTCTTCATCCATGCGCCGTACCAGAGGAGCCACGCGCTCCCAGGCAAACCGGCGCACGGTCTCGCGGAAGAGCGTTTCCTCTTCGCTCAGCTGCGTGAGCGGACTGCGTTGATGCGCCGCGATCACGTTGCGCGCCTCCGGAGTGCCGATTACCCGTGGAGTATTATGACAGATGGATTTGAGCGGCCAAGGATGCAGATAAAGGATCACGTCTTTCTGGTCACGGGCGCGGCATCCGGCCTGGGTGCGGCAACTGCGCGCTTGCTTGCGCAGGAGGGCGGGCGCGTTGTGCTCGCTGACGTGAATCGTGACGCTGGCGCAGCGCTTGCGAATGAGCTGGGCGATGCGGCGCGTTTTGCCTGCGCGGATGTGACCAGCGAAGCCGACGGCAAGGCGGCCGTCGCGCTTGCACTCTCGGCATTCGGCCACCTGCACGGCCTGGTGAACTGTGCCGGCATTGCGCCTGCGGAAAAAGTGCTTGGCCGCGAGCAGCCGCACCGGTTGGAGACATTTGCCCACGCGGTCGAAATCAATCTGATCGGCGTCTTCAACATGATCCGGCTCTCCGCCGAGGCGATTGCAAAAGAAGATCCGGGCGACGACGGCGAGCGCGGCGTGATCGTCAATACCGCTTCAATCGCCGCGTTTGACGGGCAGATCGGCCAGGCGGCTTATGCCGCGTCAAAGGGCGGCGTGGCGGCCATGACGCTGCCCATCGCGCGCGAGCTGGCGCGGACGGGCATCCGCGTAGTCACCATCGCGCCGGGCGTGTTTGAGACGCCCATGATGGCCGGCTTCCCGGAAGAGGTGCGAACCTCCTTGGGAGCCAGCGTTCCATTTCCCGCGCGCCTGGGCAAGCCGGCGGAGTTCGCGGCATTGGTCCAGCACATCTGCGAAAATAGAATGCTGAACGGAGAAGTAATCCGGCTCGACGGCGCCCTGCGTATGGCCCCGCGCTGAACCGGCGTTTCTCCCCTCCGGAGCCGCGCATGCCCACACCCGATTCCATCGTCATTGCCGGCTGCGCGCGCACGCCTATCGGCGGATTCCAGGGCGATTTGAAGGAGCTTTCCGCGCCTGAGCTGGGCAGCGTGGCCATTCGCGCCGCCGTCGAGCGCGCCGGTATTCCGGGCGAATCGATTCAGGAGATCCTTTTCGGCTGCGTGCTGCCCGCAGGGCTGGGGCAGGCGCCCGCGCGCCAGGCAGCGCTCGGCGCAGGACTGCCGCAATCAACCGGCGCGACCACGATCAACAAGGTGTGCGGCTCCGGCATGAAGGCCGTGATGCTGGCGCACGACCTGATTCGCGCGGGCAGCATTGACTTGGCCGTCGCCGGCGGCATGGAGAGCATGAGCAATGCGCCTTATCTGCTGCAAGGCGCGCGCGCCGGTTACCGGCTGGGCCACCAGAGCATTTACGATCACATGTTTCTCGACGGTCTGGAGGACGCCTACGACAAAGGCCGGCTGATGGGGACATTTGCGGAAAAGTGCGCGCAGATGTACTCGTTTTCGCGTGCAGAGCAGGACGCCTTTGCGTTGCGCTCGCTCGCGCGCGCACAGAGGGCAATTGCGGACCGCAGCTTCGCCGCGGAGATCGTTCCGGTCATAGTAAAGACGGACAAGACCGAACGCACCGTGGAGCACGACGAGCTGCCGCAGAAGGCGAAGCCGGAAAAGATTCCCACGCTCAAGCCGGCATTCGAAGAGAACGGGACGGTGACGGCGGCCAACTCGAGCTCCATCTCTGACGGCGCGGCGGCGCTTGTGCTCATGCGGGAATCGGTCGCGGAGCGGAGCGGCGTGCGGCCGCTCGCGCGAATCGTGGGCCACGCCACCTGCGCGCAGGCGCCGGACTTATTCACCACGGCGCCTATCGGCGCCATCCGGAAGCTGGCAGAGCGCACCGGCTGGGCCCTGGGCAACGTGGATCTCTTCGAGATCAACGAGGCCTTTGCCGTGGTGGCCATGGCGGCAATGCGCGACCTGCAATTACCCCCTGGAATCGTCAATGTGCACGGCGGAGCCTGCGCACTCGGCCATCCCATCGGCGCCTCGGGCGCGCGCATTTTGGTCACGCTGCTGGCTGCGCTCGGGAAACACGGCCTCAAGCGCGGCATCGCCGCGCTCTGCATCGGCGGCGGCGAAGCTACGGCCGTCGCCATCGAGCGAATCGAGTAGCGCGCCGCGAATTCCTTCGTCCCTTTCAGCGCCGTCGCCCGCCGCTACTCCCGCTGACCTCGCCTTCAAAACCCCACTGATTCTCACTCGAGCTACCGCCCTCTGAGTGCGGAGCTTCCGTGTCAACCGGCCCACAGTGTGTGTGCGCTGACACGCGCAGCGCCTCCTGCATGATTCATAACTCCTTTATGGTCAACGTCTTGCCCTTGGCATGCGGCTTGCACTTCTTCCTGGCGCAGGCAATTGGAACCAGGGAGGACGCGATGAAGGCTCTCAGGCACAACGGGTTGGCGATGGCGGCCATGGCGGCGGTTCTGATCACGGGCGCGGCAGCGCAGAGCCAGACGCAGTCAACGAAAAAGAGCACGGCGAAAACGTCGGCAACGGCGCCAGGCAAAACGGAAATCGTGGTTAGCCTGGAAGACCACAAGCTGGCTCTGATTGAAGACGGCCAGGTGAAGAAGATTTACCCCGTCGCCGTGGGCAAGCCCTCGACGCCCAGCCCGGTGGGCACGTTCACCATTGCGCGTCGGGTGAAGAATCCCACGTACTCGCACAGCGGCCGCACCGTTCCTCCCGGACCGCACAATCCCGTGGGCTCGCGCTGGATGGGCCTGAGCATCCGCGGCTACGGAATCCATGGGACCAATGAGCCGAATTCGATTGGCAAGGCTGCGTCGCACGGTTGCATCCGCATGGCCA
>DATJRT010000236.1:0-24210 GCA_035504495.1 Occallatibacter sp. | reverse complement strand
CGCTCGGCCGAGGTGCTGCAGATTCCCGTCGACCGCGACGGCGCCGCGGAGATCGCGCTCCGCTCTCGGGGAACGCCGCGCATCGCCAACCGCCTGCTGCGCCGCGTACGCGATTTCGCCCAGGTGCGCGGCTCGGGCTCGATCGATCGCGCCACGGCCAACTCGGCGCTTCAGCTTTTAGAAGTGGACGCCCACGGATTCGACGAGATCGACCGCCGCCTGCTGCTTACCATCATCCAGAAATACGATGGAGGACCGGTGGGGCTGGGCACGCTGGCCGCCACGCTGGCCGAAGAGGAGGACGCGCTGGAAGAGGTGTACGAGCCGTTTCTGATTCAGATTGGCTTTCTTGACCGTACGCCGCGCGGCCGCGTGGCCACGCGCCTGGCCTACGAGCATTTCGGCCTCGCCGCGCCCGGCCGCCAGGTGGGATTGTTTTAGGAAGTTAACAAGTCAGCAAGTTAGCAAGTTAGCGAGGAAGCGGGGCTCGCGACTAGGAGATGGAATTATGGCGTTGACGGAATCGACCATGCTGGAGCTGGGCGTCGGAGCGCCGGATTTTGCGCTTCCCGACGTGGTGAGCGGCGGAACTGTGCGGCGCGATGACTTCAAGGGAAACAAGGCGCTGCTGGTCATGTTCGTCTGCACTCATTGTCCCTATGTGAAGCACGTGGAGAGAGGACTCGCTGCTCTCGGCGTTGACTACGAGGAGAAGGCGGTGGCGATTGTCGCCATCAGCAGCAACGACGCGAACAACTATCCCGACGACAGTCCGGCCGGGCTCAAGAAGCAGGCCGAAACGCAGGGCTTCGTCTTTCCGTATCTGTACGACGAATCGCAGAGCGTCGCGAAGGCCTACCACGCCGCATGCACACCGGATTTCTTTCTCTTCGACGCGAATTTCAAACTGGTTTATCGCGGACAGTTCGATTCGAGCCGTCCGGGCAACGGCGTGCCCGTCACCGGAGCAGACCTGCGCGCAGCCATCGACACCGTGCTTGCCGGCAAACCCGTGCCGGCGGAGCAGAAGCCGTCAATCGGGTGCAACATCAAGTGGAAGGCGTGAAGTAGCGAGTTAGCTGGTTAGCGAGCCAGCAAGTCAGCGGATCCTTTAGCGCTTTCGCCGACTTGCTGACCTGCTAAAGCGCAAGCCCCTTCAGATACGCGCGAAACTTCTCGCCGAACTCCGGCCGCTTGAGCGCGAACTCGACCGTCGCCTGCAGCATGCCGAACTTGTCGCCCGCGTCGTAGCGCTTGCCCTCAAACGTGTAGCCGAAAACTTTTTCTTCCTTGAGCAGCGCCTTGATGCCGTCAGTGAGTTGAATTTCGCCCACGGCGCCCGGCTGCGTGTGCTCGAGCAGCGTGAACACGCGCGGCGTGAGTATGTAGCGGCCGATGATGGCCTGCGTGGACGGCGCGTCTTCAAATTTCGGTTTCTCCACCATGCCGGTGCAGTTGTAGATGCGCGGATTCTTTTCATCCTGGGAGCCGGCCAGCACGCCATAGGCGCTGATGGCAGGGCCTTCGACCGTCTGCGTGGCCAGCACCGATCCGCCTTTTTCATTGAAGACGCCGATCATTTGTTTGAGACAAGGTTGCTCGGCGTCGATCACGTCGTCGGGCAGGATGACGGCGAACGGCTCATCGCCCACCAGCTCTTTCGCGCACAGCACGGCGTGGCCCAGGCCGAGCGGTTCCTTTTGTCGAACTGAACTGATGCGGGCCATCGACGAGATGCTGCGCGAAAGCGCCAGCAGCTCCTTCTTGCCTTTCTTCTCGAGCGTCGCGTCGAGCTCGTAGCTCAAGTCGAAGTGGTCTTCCATGGCACCCTTGCCGCGCCCTGTGACCAGGATGATGTGTTCGATGCCCGAGGCGATGGCCTCTTCCACGCCGTATTGCAGGATGGGCTTGTCCACCAGCGCCAGCATCTCTTTGGGGATAACTTTGGTGGCGGGCAGAAAGCGCGTGCCCAATCCCGCTGCGGGAAACACCGCTTTGCGAACCTTCTTACTCATTCCGTCGTCCTCATTTCTTCTCGTTCGATGCAGCAAATGCGCGCGGGAGCGCTTCAGGCCTCCACCGGCGCCGCGGCCAAGCCTTCCAGCAGATCGTGAATCTCCAGCAGCACCTCGTCGGGGCGCGAGGCCTGCAAAGGGTATTTGAGCACGCCCTGCGGCGTGAACTGCGCGCCGCGCTTGGCGTTGCGCGCCACCAGGCGCATGAGCTGCTCCGGATTCACCGCGGCATTCTCCGTAAAGCGAATCTGCAGCTCGCCGCGCTTGCGGTCGATCTGCGCCACGCCCATGCGCTCGCACTCCAGGCGCAGCAGCGCGGCCTCGAGCAGATACACAGTCGCGTCCGGCGGCGTGCCGTAGCGGTCCTCCAGCTCAGCGCGAATTTCGTTGACGGCGCCGGCGCTGGTTGCGCCGGCAATCTTCTTGTAGAGGCGCAGGCGCTGGTTTTCTTCGGCCACGTAGCTCTCGTCGATGCGCAGCGCAATGCCCAGATTGAGCTGCGTGGCCGCGCGTTCTTCGCCGCCCTCACCCTTGAGCTCCTTCACCGCCGCCTCCAGCATGGTGGTGTAAAGCTCGAAGCCCACGGCCTCAATGTGGCCGCTCTGCTCGCCGCCCAGCATGTTGCCCGCGCCGCGCAGTTCCAGGTCGAGCGCAGCGATCTTGAAGCCCGCGCCCAGGTCTGAGAACTCCTTGAGCGCGGCCAGCCGCCGGCGCGCAATTTCCGTCAGCTCGTTCTCACGCGGGATGAGCAGATACGCATAGGCGCGACGGTTGGACCGGCCCACCCTCCCGCGCAACTGGTAGAGTTCGCTCAGGCCGTGGCGATCGGCGCGGTTGATGAAGATGGTGTTGGCCAGGGGAATGTCGAGGCCGTTTTCAATGATGGTTGTCGCCACCAGCACATCGAACTCGTGCTGCATGAAGGCCAGCATCACCTTTTCCAGCTCGTTCTCGCTCATCTGCCCGTGGCCCACGGCCACGCGCGCCGCGGGCACCAGCTCCTGGATGCGTAAGGCGATCTCGTAAATCGATTCCACGCGGTTGTGCACGAAGTAAACCTGGCCGCCGCGTTCCAGTTCCACTTCGATGGCGGTGCGGATGATCTTCTCGTCGTACTTGGCTACCACCGTCTGAATGGCCATGCGGTCCTTGGGCGGCGTCTCGATGACGCTCATGTCGCGCAGGCCTACGAGCGACATGTGCAGCGTGCGCGGAATGGGCGTGGCGCTCATGGCCAGCACGTCGATCTGCTTGCGCATCTGCTTCAGGCGCTCCTTGTGGCGTACGCCGAAGCGCTGCTCCTCGTCGACGACAAGCAGGCCGAGATCCTGAAATTTGATGTCCTTGGAGAGCAGCCGGTGCGTGCCGATGAGAATATCCACCTTGCCGGTTTCCACGCGCTCCACAATGTCCTTCTGCTCTTTCGCTGTCCTGAAACGCGAGATCATCTCCACGTGGATGGGGAACTGCGCGAAACGCTTCTTGAAGGTTTCAAAGTGCTGGAAACTGAGCACGGTGGTGGGCGTGAGCACGGCCACCTGTTTGCCGTCCTGCACGGCCTTGAAAGCCGCGCGCATGGCCACTTCGGTTTTGCCGTAACCCACGTCGCCGCAGAGCAGCCGATCCATCGGCGTAGGCGCCTCCATGTCGTCCTTGATGGCGCGGATGGCCGTGGCCTGGTCGTCGGTCTCGTTGTAATCGAAGGCGTCTTCAAACTCGCGCTGGAACTCGTTGTCCGGCGAAAACGCCGTCCCCTGCACGGTGTGGCGCTCGGCGTAGAGCTTGAGCAGCTCCGCTGCCATATCCTGCATGGCCTTGCGCACGCGCGCCTTGGTTTTGGTCCACTGCTGCGAGCCCAGCCGGTTGAGCACCGGCGCGGGGCCTGTATCCGTGGAGCGGTATTTCTGGATGAGATCGAGGCGCGTGAGCGGAACATAAAGCTTGGCGGCTTCAGCGAACTCGAGAATCATGAATTCGACGGAGAGGCCGTCCTGGACGATTTCCTTCAATCCCTGGTACTGCGCGATGCCGTGCTCGACGTGAACCACGTAATCGCCAATGGTCAGATCGCGGAAATCGGAGACGAACGCCGCGGTCTTGGAGCGCTTGGGCTCGGGGCGCGCGGCCACGTCGGCCTCGTCGGAGAGATCGTTGGCGCCAAAGACGACGAGGTTCGCATCCGCGAAGCTCACGCCGTTCGCAAGCTGCGTGCGCACAATGACGGGAACGCGCAGATCGCCGGCCATGTAGCTGGCCTCTTCCAGGATGGTTTCTCCGGCGTGCTGGAGGCGGCTGCCGAGGCGGTAGGGAATCTGATATTCGCGCAGCACCGTGGCCAGCCGCTCCACGTCACCCTGGTTGGCGGCAGCCAGAACGATGCGCGACTCCGATTGCATGAGATTTTTCAGCTGCTCGGTGAGCGCCGGGATGGAGCCGTGGAAGCGCAGCGTGGGCCGCGTGTTCAGCTCGATCTCGCCCAGCGTGTGGTCGTCTTCGAGCAGATCGACGGCGCCGAGCTGATCGAGATCGAGGCCCATGTGCGCGCGGAGCGAGGCCGAAAGCACCTCCGGGCGCAGGTAAATGTCTTCCGGGCGGATGAGCGAGCCGATGCCGGAGCGCTCGTGGCGTTGCTCCACCTTGCTCCACCAGCGCTCGATCTGGCTGCGCACCATGGCCGGCTCATCCACAAAGACCGCGCAGCGGGGCATGAGCGAGAGAAGGGATTTCTCCGCGCCGGCGACGGCGGAGAAAAACTCCCAGCCGGGAAAGACGCTCACCCCGCCGGCCGCGGCCGCCTCCGCGGCCATCTCTTCGTCTTCCATCTCCACCCGCTGCCGGCTCAGGCGCGCGTTGACGGCGGCCAGCAAATGCTCCGTGACCGGCGTTTCCGTGAGCGGAAGCAGTTCGGCTTCGTCCTGGCCGCTCTGCGAGCGCTGCGTCTCCGGATCGAACTTGCGTATGGTCTCGATCTCGTCGCCGAAAAACTCGAGGCGCACGGGCCGGTCGGATTCGGGCGAATAGACATCGAGAATGCCGCCGCGGCGCGTGAACTGCCCCGGCATCTCCACCAGATCCATCTGCGCGTAGCCCACGCTGGCCAGGTGCGCGGTGAGCACTTCGAGATCGAGCTCTTCCCCGCGGCGCAGGGTGACGGCAAGGCCGGAGTAGTATTCGCGCTCGAAGAGCCTGAGCGCAGCGGACTCGACCGGCGCGATGAGGATATCCACGGCGCCGGTCGCCAGCTTCCACAACGCCGAGGCGCGCTGCTCCTGCACGTCGGGATGCGGCGAAAGATTTTCAAAAGGAAGAACATCATGCGCGGGCAGCCGCACCACGCGCCCGGGATCGATGGCGCCGGTGAGCTCGCATCCGGCCTTGAGCAGCGGTTCCAGCGCCTCGGCGGCCCTGTTGTCGGCCACGATCACAACCACCGGCTGCCGCGCGGCGCGGGCCATCAGCGGCAAATAGAGAGAGCGGGCTGTGGCCGTCAATCCGGACACACGCCGCCGCCCCGTACCCAGGCTCAGGTGCCTCTGTACGCGCTCAAATCCCGAACAATGCTCCAGCTCCGCGAAAATTTCGCGGACGAACGGGAGAATCATCTGCTTTCAGTCTAGCAGCGGAGTGGCACGGCCGGAAGCGACGGAGCGCTCGCTCGCAAAAACCGTTTTCGCCGCGAATTGACACACGGAAAACGCGCGGAAAGGAAGGGACAGAATACACTGAGGACAGAAGCGAGCCCGCCCATGCCGGAATTCTTCTATCAACCCACTATTTACAATGCCCTGCACTGGAGGTTCATCTACGAGGTCCTGCATTTCCTGAGCGGACTGGTGGGTGCCTTTCTCGGGTGCTGGACTTATGCGAGCATTTCCAGGCGAAGAGAGAAGCGAGCCGCAGCCAAGGCTGACGCGACCACGCGGCGGAGCGCCCGGCCGTGAACCGGCTCATTTACGAACCGCATATCCGGCATATCTACCTGGTTTTGCGCTGGCAGTCCGGGCACCAGATTCTCCACTTCCTGAGCGGCTATGCGGCGGGGTTCCTGGGCTGCTGGGCCTACGCGACCTTCGCCAGGTGGCGAGACAGGCGCGCCGGCGCGCCCACCGACGATGCGTTGCCCCCTTCGCGGTAAGTTTGCGCGCGGGCTTGCAGCCGGCTCACTCGTTGCCCAGCGCCTTCGCAAACGAATAGAAAAAATCCAGCGATTTCCAATAGGAGCCGATCGGCAGGCGCTCATCCTTGCCGTGGGCGCGCACGTCGTCGCGCTCGAGCGCGATGGCTGAGTAGCCGTAACAGGGAATGCCGGCCTGCGCAAAGTAAATGGAGTCGCTGGCGCCGTTTTCCATCACCGGCGTTATGGGAACCCCGGGCCAGATCGCATCCGTGATGCGCGTGAGCGGCTCGAAGACCTGCGGATTGGGCGGCGGCGGAACGATGGCCTTGCGGTCGGGCGCGGTGTCGAAGACGTCGCCCGCGTCGGAGACGTATTTTACCGTGAGCTTGGGGTCGGCGAAGAGCTGAATCAGCTGCTGGCGAATCTCCTCTGGCGAGTGGCCGGGAAAGATGCGGCAGTTGACAATGGCCTGTGCCGTCTGCGGTAGCGCGTTGTTGGCGTCCCCGGCGGCCAGGCGCGTGGCCACGCAGGTGGTGCGGAAGTTGGCGTTGTAGTCGGGCACTTCGCTGAGGCGCGCCGCAGCTTCCATGTCCGGAGGGTTGGCCAGGATGGCAAGCATGTCGGCAGCGGTTTCGCCCGTCTCCTGCGCCGCGAGATTTTTGAAGTAGGTGCGCGTAACGGCATTCATCTCGAAGGGAAAACTGTACGCGGCGAGCTTGGTGAGCGCAGCCGTGAGCTCATAGATGGCGTTGTCGGGGCGCGGCAGGGAGCTGTGCCCGCCGCGATTTTTGGCGGTGATCTGAAAATCGGAATAGACCTTCTCCGTGGCTTCGACCGCGGCCACCACCGGGTGGCCGTTCTCCAAATCCACGCCGCCTGAGTCGGGATTGATGACGTACGCGGCGTCGACCAGGTCGCGATGATTCTTCACCAGCCAGGAAGCGCCGTTGAAGTGGCCGCCCTCCTCATCGGCGGTGAGGGCGAGAATCAAGTCGCGCTTCGGCTTGTAGCCCTCGCGGCGCAGGCGCAGAAAGGTGGCCACCAGCCCGGCGTCCGATTCCTTCATGTCCTGCGTGCCGCGGCCGTAATAGTAGCCGTCCTTCACGACGAATTGAAACGGATCGGTGCTCCAGTCGGAGCGCAGCGCCTGCACCACGTCCATGTGGCAGAGAAAAAGCACCGGCTTCTGATCCGGGGTTCCCTCTGTGCGATAACGGACCACCAGATTCATCTTGCGCGGATTGGCGCCGACCAGATGCACATCCTCGGCGGGAAAGCCGGCATCGAGAAAGCGCTTCTCCATGGCCGCGGTCGCCGTGGTTACGTTGCCCTGCGGCGTGTCCGTGGTGTTGATTTCGATGATCTGCTTGAAAATTGCCAGCGCCTCGGCGCGGTCCGCGGCCGATGCGTGCGGCAGCGCGTCCTGCGCGTTTGCGGGCGGGCAGAGAGTGGAAGCGGTGAGCACGGCGGCGAAGACAGCGAAGACCAGCGAGAGAAATCGGCGCATGGAGGCAATTCTACGGCCTGGGCTGGACAAGGGGGCAAAGCAAAATCAATGCGGCCGGCCGGGCAGCACGAAATGCTCCGCGCAGCGCGGCTCGTAGGCGTCGCCGGGCATTTTGATGGGGCTGTCATAGGGCGCCGGCTTACCGTCAATGAGGCGCTGCGAGTAAAGCGCGCGCGCCCCGCAGGCGCAGTAGGCCATGCACTCGGTAATGCTGCCGCCGTAGGCGTTCACCAGCCAGGTCAGGTTGAGCATCTCGCCGAAGGGAATGGCGCGGAAGTCGAGATCGAGGCCGGCCACCAGCACGTCGTGATTCTCGTCGAGCAGGTGCTTGGTGAAGAGAAAAAGATCGCTCACGAACTGGCCTTCATCGAGGGCGATGCACTCCACCCGCTTGCCGATCTCCTGCTCTTTTTCAGCGATGGCCTCGAGTACCTCCCAGGGATTGGCGGAGTTGAACGCCAGGGCATGCATTCTTCCCTGGCCGTTGGGATTGCGGCTCTCCACCACGCCGGGACCGCCCTTGGTGTCGTCGCTGGGCTTCAACACCATGACAAACTGCTTGGCGTACTGGCGGCGCATCTCCGCGCGGCGCAGCAGCTCCGCGGTTTTGTTGCTCCGCATCGGTCCCAGCAGCAATTCGAGCTTGCCAGCCACTTGCCTCCCTCCGGATTTTCCATCATAGCGCGCAGGGAGGGCGCGGTGCTGCTTGAGCGCAGCAGCTCAGCTCCAGGCTGTTTTGAAAGGGCTCGACTTCAGTCGTGCCTAAGGGAAGCCAAAATAACCGCGTGCTTGAGCCCCTGAGAGATGCCTACGCGCAAACCGGGCCGCAACTTGGTGCAGACGGTCAGCGCGATCCTTGCTTACTGGCGGGCCGAGCGCAGCGACGCGTCGACTACGGCCTTCATCACCCCGCAGTTCTGAAAGAAATGCACCAGATCCGCGGAGAGCGCCTGCCCCACGGGCGCGCCCGCACCGGCATGCGGCATCTGCGCCTGCGCCATGCGCATGGCGCCGGTACCCTGTGCGTCGAGGATGAGCGCGGTGAGCTTGTGCGCCAGCGGCAGGGGAAAGCTCTCCGAGACGAACACCAGCTTGCCGCGCGTGGTGATCACCACCGGGCCTTCATTCGTCGAGTAGACCTGTTCCACGTCGCCGCTGTCGTCCGGAGCGGAGCCGGACGCGGCTGAGACGCGGTGCACGGCGGAGTATTTGCGCGCCAGGTTGCCCGCGTAAAGCTGGGCGAAGGCCTGCGCGGAGGCTTCGTTCCGCCACGCGGAGAGATAAAAGAGCGCCAGTGAGGCAGTCGAGTCCTGTTCGGCGGGCGTGGTGGCGCTGCGCAACTGCCCGGCCCAGTAAATACCGCCGTTCCAGGCCGGCGTCAGGTCGCTCGCGGCGGAGTCGCCGCCGAACAGCTCGGTGAGGATGTGCAGATCGAGCTCGCCCACCTGGCCGATGTCGTAAGGCCGGTAAAGCTTGTCCACCAGGGGATGAATATCGGGCAGCAGCGGCACCGCGGGAATGCCGTGCCGCTCGTACTCGCGGGGATTGATGATCTCCCAGGTCGAGGTCGGCGGACGGTCGAGCGCGCCGGCAAACGCCGCTTTCTGTCCTTCGTCCATCCAGATGTCCTGCTCGAAGCTCAGCCCCTCGCGATAAGGAAAGAGCATGGATTCAGAAAGCAGCAGGGGCGCCCGCGCCATGATGGGCGAATTGTCCGAGCCGGTCATCTGGTCCTTCAGAATGTCCAGCACCTCGGGATCCTTGATGAGGCTCTTGCCCAGCGGCTTCAGCACGTAATCGAACATCACTGCGGTCGCCTGGCCCTCGGCCACGGCGTCGCGCGCGGTGTCCATCTCGTCCTTGGCCAGGTGCTCGGTATCGCCGGCCGCGTCGGTGGAGACGTCGTCGGGGGTCTGGTCGTCCCACTTATCCAGATCGCTGTGCTGGTCCTGGAGCGCGTGCGTGAGCTCATGGGCGAGCGCGGGCTTCTGCTCGTCGGCGTCCACCCAGTCCAGCAGGTTCACGGTCTTGGTCTTCGAGTCGTAAAAGGCCTCGATCTCGTCGGTGAGCAACGAAAGCAGGAAGGGCCTGAGGTTGAAATCGTGATCGAGAAGGCCGAACTTCTTGAGCACGATCTCGTCCCGCTCCAGGCGCTTGGCCCCCTCGTCCTCGTTGAATTTGTCCTCAAGATATTTTTCCACTGCGGCGCGCGTGATGAGCTGGCGCTTGACCGTGCTCTTGATGGGAAGGCCGGTTTCGTCGGAGGCGAACTTCATCAGCTCGTCAACCAGCGCAAAAAGCTGCTTTGCCTGCTCCGGCGTGATGTGCGTGGCGCCGGACTTGGCGTCGCCCGGTGCATTGGCCGGGCCAGCCTGCGTCGCCCCTCCAGGCGCGGATTGACTCGGCACAGCCTGTCCGGGCGTGGCCTGTCCGGGCGCAGTCTGCCCCGCGGGCGGAGCCGTCTGCGCCGGCGCGCACGCGGCCAGGAAAACCCCGATAACCGCGACCGCGGCGGCCCGGGGCCGTCTCCAGCTGCGCGGCCAAAGCAAGTGCGGTGCGCTCATCGATTTTCCTAGCTGGTCTCCCACCCGGTTCTCCCCTCGCGCCTGGCCGCCGCACCGAAGAACGTCCGGCAGGCGCAGACGCCTGCTCTGCATCCACCACCAAGGCTATAATCAGGATGCGGTCCCGCGCCAACTCCGGCCGCAAAAAATCTAAGTGACGGAAGTGTTTTCTTCCATGCCTGAAGCCGACCTCGCCGCAAACCTGCAGACCACCGCGCTGGCCGCCATGCTGGATTCCGGGGGCGCGCACCGCGAACTGGCGGTCTATCGCGGCGCGCTTACCCCTCAGGAATTGGACGCGCCGGAACAGGAAATAGCGGCCCTGGCCCGCGGCGCCGCTCTGCATGACCTGGGCTGGATGCGCCGCGTGGCCGTCCGCGGCGCTGACCGCTTCCGCTGGCTGAGCGGGATGGTCACCAATACGGTCAACGACCTGTTCCCCAATTCGGGCGCGTGGAACCTGGTGCTCAACGCGCAGGGGCGCATCCAGGGCGACCTGACCGTGTGGCGCGAGGGTGAAGAGCAGTCACCGCAGCGGCGCAATCCCGCGCCGGAGGGTCAGAAAAACGGCGATCACCTTGCAGGAACGCCGTTTGCGGGCGAATCCGGGCTGGAGCTGGAGATTGCCGCCGACCAATACGACAAGCTGATGGCTCACCTCAATCACTACATCATCATGGATGACGTGGAGCTGATTCCGCTGGGCGAGGAGCAGGTGGGCGAAGCCGGATCGGAGACTGCGGTGGGGCTTACTGGTCCGCAGGCCGGCGAAGTGCTGGAGCGGCTGGGGCTGCCCGTCCTGGTCTACCCCATGCGCGGAACCACGGTGGAGTGGAACGGCATTGACCTGAAACTCGTCCGCGGCTACGGCGCGCTTGCGCCCCATTATGAATTCTGGCTGCCCTCCGCCGCGTTGCCCAAGCTGTGGTCGTGCCTGCGTACCGCCGGCGCCGTGCCCACAGGCTGCGCGTCGCTGGAGAAATTCCGCATCGCCGAAGGGGTACCGGCTTACGGCATCGACATGCTGGAACGGGACTTGCCGCAGGAGACCTCGCAGATGCGAGCCATCCACTTCAGCAAGGGCTGCTATCTGGGCCAGGAGATCGTGGAGCGCATCCGCTCCCGCGGCAATGTGCATCGCCATCTGCGGCCGCTGGAGCTTGCCGGGCCGGTTCCCGTGGCGGGAACCGAGCTGCTTGGCGAAGACGGCAAGCCGGCCGGACAGATTACCAGCGCGGCCGCGCTGCCGCTTGCCCAAAGCGAGCGCGTCTTTGCGCTGGCCATGATCCGCGCCGAAGCCGAGGAGGCCGATAAGCCCTTTACCTATGCCGGTGGGCAGGCAGCGGGGACGGCCCGCATCCTGGCCACGCCGCCGGTGCTGGCGTGACGCGCCCGGCGCTTCAGGAGCCGGCAAACCATTCAACCGGAACAGGGAAGCCATGAGCGATACACCGAAATTCGAGGTTATTGACCGTCGCAAGCGTAAGTCAGAGGAGGAGCAGGAGACGCAGCAGCCCTCCGCTCCGCCTGCGCCGCTCGAGCCTGGCGCCGGGCCGCGGCTGGTGACCAACGAATCCCGCCGCGAAGCCGCGCCGGAAACTCCGCCTGCGCCCGCGGAACCCCAACACCCGGCCGCCCCGGGTCCGGAGACCGAAGCCGATTTCCCCGCCGATCTCCCGCCCGCGCCCTCGGCCGAAGAGAGCCGCGAGCAGAAGAATGCCTACGACGCCTCCGCGGAGCGCATCGAAGACCTGATCCGTGCGCAGAATCCCGGCGTGGGCAAGCAGCCGCCGCTCAGCTTCGAGCACCTGGTGCAACAGCTCTACGTCTCCGCCATGATCCAGATGGGCGCGGGCACGCAGGAGGGCCAGCGGCCGCGCGTGGATATCCTGGGCGCGCGCGGCACCATCGACCTTCTCGGCATCCTGGCCGAAAAAACCCGCGGCAACCTCACCGAGGCCGAAGACCGCGCCCTGCAGGCGGTGCTGTTCGAGTGCCGCATGGCATTCCTCGAGCTCAGCAGCATGATCAACCTGCAGGGCGTTCCCAATCCGGCTCCGCCGCCGGCCAAGCGGTAAAAAACAGGGATCAGGTGTCAGGTTTGAGAGATCACCACTTTGCGCTCGCCGGCTCGCGTCCCGCTCACCGTTGATGATCGGCTCGAATATAGGAACCGATGGAAGGCAAGCTGACATTCTTGGGTACGGGAACCTCGATGGGCGTGCCGACCCTCGGCTGCGCCTGCAAGGTGTGCGCGTCGCCCGATCCCCGCGACCGCCGGCTGCGCCCATCGGCGCTGCTGACGTGGCAGGAAAATGCATCCGGTCCGGAGCCGACGCCGGGCGAGGAACGGGCAGTCGTCCGGGCAGTCGTGATCGACACCGGTCCCGATTTCCGCGCGCAGGCGCTGTGCGCCGGTCTCAAGCGCGTGGATGCGGTCTTCTACACCCATGGCCACGCCGATCACGTGCTGGGCATGGACGATCTGCGCCCCTTGAGCTACATCGCCAGCCGCGAATCCGGTCCCATTCCGCTTTACGCCGCGCCGTGGACGGTCGCCATTCTGGAAAGAATCTTCGATTACACCTTTTCGCCGGCAGCCACATACGCCAACCGCGCACGGGTCAAGCTTGAGCCGCTGGCCGCGCACAATCCCGTGCACGGCGTGGATTTTGTGCGCATACCAGTGAAGCACGGCCAGCAGGCCATCGACGGCTTCCGCTTCGGCGGCGCGGCCTACCTCACCGATGTGAGCGCGATTCCGGACGAGAGCTTTGCTCTACTCGAGGGACTGGACCTGCTGGTGCTTTCCGCTTTGCGGCACGCGCCGCATCCGAGCCACGCCACGGTGGAACAGGCGCTCGCATGGGCGCGGCGCATCGGCGCGCGGCAGACCTGGTTTACGCACATCGCCCACGACCTGGGCCATGAAGAAACCAACGCCAAGCTGCCCGCTAACGCGCAGCTTGCCCACGACGGGTTGAGCGTGCCCGTCACCCTATGAGTGCGCCGGTTCCGCAGGAGTCCGGCGGCGTGGCGGTCTTCCGTTCGCTCGCCGAAGTGCCGCCGGACTTCGGGCCTTCCGCCGCGGCCGTGGGCAACTTCGACGGCGTGCACCTGGGCCATCGCGAGATTCTTTTCGCGGTGGCCGCCGACGCCCGCCGGATCGAAAATGGCATTGGGGGCCGCGGCGTCGCCGTCACCTTCGAGCCGCATCCGGAGCAGGTCTTGCGGCCGGCGAAGGCGCCCAAGCTGATCACGCCGCTGGCCGAGCGGCTGCGTCTGCTCGCCGGAACGGGCGTCGACGCGGTGCTGGTGCTGCCCTTCGACGCGGCGCTCGCGCAGCTCACTCCTCGCGCCTTCGTCGAGCAGATTCTGGTGGGCGCATTGCATGTGCGCCGCGTGCATGAAGGACGCAGTTTCCGCTTCGGCCATCGCGCGGCCGCGGGTGTCGAGGAGCTTGCGGCCTTTGGCGTCGAGTTCGGCTTCACTGTGCGCGTACACGATGCAGTGCACGTGCGCGGCCTCGAAGTCTCGAGCTCGGCTGTGCGCGCGCTCGTGGCCGCGGGCGACATGCGCCGGGCGCGCTGGATGCTGGGCCGGCCGTTTACCGTGCTCTCCACTCCCGCGCGCGGGCGCGGCATCGGCTCGCGTCTCGTTGTGCCGACGGTCAACCTCGCGCCATACGACGGCTTGCTGCCCGCGCTCGGCGTCTACGTCACGCGGCTCAGGATAGCGGGCCGCGTCTTCGAGTCCGTGACCAATGTCGGCGACCGGCCCACCTTCGGCGAGCCGTCGTTCGCGGTCGAGACGCACATTCTCGACTTCGAGCCGCAGCCAAATACGCAACTCGATCTCAGCGAGGACACGCCGCTCGAGCTCGAATTTCTGCTGCGCCTGCGCGGCGAGGTCAAGTTCCCCTCACCCGAGGCGCTGCGCGCGCAGATCATGAAGGACGTGGCGCGGGCGCAACGGTATTTTCGGTGCACGCGTGCGCAGTAAACAGTGGACAGGGACCCAGGGACCGACAGATCAAGGTTGCAATCCGGCCTTGCAGCCTCAATCCGAGTGTTGGGTATTGGCGGTCGGTCTTAAGGGCTTCGCCGCGTTCATTTTCCCGCAAGCTTCGTCCATCCCCGCTGCATTGGCCGCGCAGGAGCGCGCCACGATCAGCGCATCGATCCGGTCCCAGACCGCGGCGTCGTTCTCGATCTCAATGTGCGGCTTCATGAAGGCGCGGGCGAACCAGGGAAAGCCGGCGCAGGACACGGGCGTGGTCTTGTAGGTGGACTCATAGCTGCCCAGGATCTTCGTGTGCGCGGGATCGATGGCCTGGATGGAACTCCGGCCGTGCAGCATGCCGTCGGTCTGGTAGAAGTTGATGGCTTCGCGCACGTTCGCCGGAATGCGGCCGTCGTTCTCACCGTGCTTGTGCACGCTATCCACCTGAATCGTCAGCAGCACCGGGATACCGCGCCGGTCGAGATCCCAGGCCAGGTTCACCGCCTCGGAAGCGCCCCAACTATGGCCGAAAAGGACAATGCGGGCCGCATTCTTCTCCTTGCTGCTGAGCCGGCCGTCCCCATTGGTGTCGAGCAGATGGAGAACGGAATGGAGTGCGGCGGCCTCGTCGCGGTTGGCGAAGGTCATCGCCTGCACGGCAACCGGGTAGCGGCGGTCGAGATCGCGGCAGAGCAGCGCCTCGCGATGCACGAGATTGCCGGCGCGGACATGTCCGCCCATGAAGCCGATCACGATCAGCGGCGCGGGCGCGCCGCAGGGAGCGTGCGAACCGGGCAGGCCTGATCCCGCGATGCAGCTCCTGGCGAGAAGGGCGTGCGCAGCGGGACGCAATGCCGGAGCGCCTTGCGCGACCATGCTTGCCGGACCAGTCCCTGCGAGCGCGGCGACCATCCACAACCCGCGGAAGGCCCATCGTGCGCTGGATGTCGAGGCCCGGCCAGGAAACGGGTTCGGCCCGCCCGGGAAACTGGCGCGCCCAGGAGACTCCGCGGAGAGGAACAATCTGGACCAGAGCGGCCGGCGATGCGCGCGCGTACCCCCTGCAAAACACACCCTGCTGCTCATCCCGCATCTCCACGGCCCTGGGGTACTTGATCGAGGTACTCAGCTTACCACCGCCAGGGAGAACTGGATATGCCCACCTTGCCGGTATCTGCTTCCTCGCAGGGAGGCACGGGAGCAGCGCCCCGAAACCTGCTCGTGGTGGAACTTACTGAGGTTAGCGATCAATGAGCCTCTGGTGCGTCGCGGGGTAGCGATCACCTTCAATCTTGATTGCGGACGAGGCTTCTTCGAGCGCGCGCACATCTTCTGCGGTGAGCTCGATGGCCGCGCCGCCGAGATTCTCTTCCAGCCGCGAGAGCTTGGTTGTGCCTGGGATGGGCACGATCCACGGCTTCTTCGCCAGCAGCCATGCGAGAGCGATTTGCGCGGGCGTGGCTTTCTTCTGCTGCGCAAACCCTTTCACCACATCAACAAGCGCTTGATTGGTTTTGCGGTTTTCTTCACTGAAGCGCGGGACGATGGCCCGGAAATCGGTGCTGTCGAATTGGGTGGATGCGTCGATTTTGCCGGTGAGGAAACCCTTGCCGAGAGGACTGAAGGGGACGAAGCCGATGCCGAGCTCTTCGAGCGTGGGCATCACCGACTTTTCCGGCTCGCGCCAGAAGAGCGAGTACTCGCTCTGCAATGCGGTGACGGGCTGCACCGCGTGCGCGCGGCGGATGTTTTTTGCGCCCGCTTCGGAGAGGCCGAAGTGTTTGACCTTGCCTGCCTGAATCAGGTCCCTGACGGCTCCGGCGGTCTCTTCAATGGGAGTGTTGGCATCGACGCGATGCTGGTAAAGGAGGTCGATGGTGTCGGTTTGAAGACGCTTCAGGGAGCCGTCCACGGCCTGCTTGATGTGGTCGGGGCGGCTGTTGGTTGCTGTCCACTTGCCTGCATTGCCGGGATCGGTTGCGAAGCCGAACTTGGTGGCGATGACGACGTTCTTGCGGAAGGGAGCGAGGGCTTCGCCTACGATTTCTTCGTTGACATAAGGGCCGTAGACTTCGGCCGTGTCGAAGAAGGTGACGCCGCGCTCAACCGCGGCGCGAATGAGCTTTACGGCTTCTGACTTTTCCGTGGCGGGGCCGAGGCCGAAGCTCAAGCCCATGCAGCCGAGACCGAGTGCCGAAACTTCAAGGCCGCTTTTTCCTAATACGCGCTTTTGCATGATTTCTCCTGTGCACGATTTCTCTTGGCGCAAATCGCTCTGCGTTCGATCAAGTACAAGTCTAGGCGGATTCTGCCCATGAGAGTAGATGGTTTATAATCCAGACAGTGATGAGCAAAATTCATGAATCATGATCTGGATGATCTCGCCGTCTTCGCAATCGTCGCCGAAGAGCGCAGCTTTACCCGCGCCGCCGCGCGCCTGGGTGTTTCGCAGTCTGCTTTGAGCCACTCCATGCGGGGTCTCGAAAAGCGCTTGGGGTTGCAGTTGCTGGCGCGGACTACACGAAGCGTCTCTCCCACGGCCGCTGGCGCGGCTCTCCTCCACGATCTTGCGCCGGCGCTCGAACGAATTGAGCGGGCGATCACCGAAGCCCGGAAGCAACGGGAGAACCCGGCCGGCCGCATTCGGCTCATCATTCCACGAACGGCCGCGCAGATCGTGCTGTTGCCCAAACTGGCTCAGTTCAGCCGCACCTATCCGGAGATCGCATTGGAGGTCACCACCTCCAACGATCCTGTGGACCTGGTGGCCGGACAGTATGACGCAGGCGTCCAACTCGGTGAGTTCATCCAGCGCGACATGATCGCCGTCCGCGTCACCAGGGAAATGCGCCTGGCCGTGGTTGGCTCTCCGGCGTACTTTGAAGCGCATCCCATTCCGAAACATCCGCAGGATTTGAAAGACCACGCCTGCATCGGCTTTCGCTTCGGCAACGGTCTCTACCGGTGGGAGTTTGAAAAGGGCCGAAACGCGCTGACGGTGAGCCCGCAGGGTCCTGCGTCGTTCGACGATCCGGACCTCGTCGTCCGCGCGGTACTGGATGGAGTCGGAATCGGAACTGCGATGGAAGAAACGCTCAAGGACCTGATCGCCAGGCGGCGCTTGGTCCAGGTTCTGAGGGACTGGTGCCCCTCGTTCCCCGGATACTTTCTTTACTATCCCAGCCGCCGCAATCAGCCCGCCGCTTTGGCTGCCCTGATTGAAACGCTGCGATTGTCAGAGTGAATTCTCGCCGACCAAGTACTTGTTGCGCCCTATCGCTTCTTTGCGGCGGAGGTGCGGCGGGGGCGAATGCAAACGCGAGAAATTTGCAAACTGATGACAAACGGATGACAACCCGTGGTCGCAACCCGGCCTAAGGCATTTCTCCTTCAGGTATAGCCGTCTTGATTTTCGTGCAAGGTGGCGATTTCTTGAGGAAAATCGCCACTTGAAGGTATCGGTTTCGGTATACATCAGAAGGAGAAGTGCTCTAGGATCACGTGCTGAGAGGCCAGAGAGGGTCTCGTGCACACTGGCTACGATCGGTGGTTTCGAACTCTCTCTGCTCTCGACTCTCCTGAAGGAGAAATCAAGATGCAGGAAATCAACTACCCGCCCGGGCTTTTTGCCGTCTTTCACGCGTTCCGAGCCATCGCAAGGTCCACGATCTCCCCGATCATCTGGGTATAGGAGAGGCCGGATTTCCTTGCGGCCATGGCAAACTCCTGGCCGCTGGAGAGCCATGGGTTCGGATTCGCTTCTATGACATAAATCTCGCCCTTGCTCGATACGCGCATGTCAATGCGGCCATAATCGCGAAGCTTGACCGCGCGATAGGCCTTGATCGCGATTTCGGTGAGCCTGCTTGCAGTTTCTTCATCGAGGTCTTCGGCGATCGCCGATTTCGTCAGCTTATAGGCTTCTGTATCTTTCTCGAATTTCACATCCTGGCTGGCAATCCTGGGTATGCCCTTGGGAAGTTTGGAAAGGTCGAGCTCCACAAGGGGAAGCGCATGGGCGCTCTCGTAACTGCCGAGGATGGGGGCATAGATCTCGCGTCCTTCGATGTACTCCTCGATCAGCGCAGGAGAATCGAATTCCGTCTGTATATAGGCGATGCGCTCCATCAGCTCCTTTACGCTGGTAACCACGGCAGTGGCATCGATGCCGATGGATCCATCTTCGGAGGTTGGCTTCACGATGAGTGGAAACGAGATGTCATGTGCGTGGTCGATGTTGCCGCGGTAGGCGGTGGCGAAGTAGGGCGACTGAATCCCGTAAAAAGCGAATATCTTCTTGGCGATCGATTTGTCCTGCGCCAGGATGTGCGCGTGCGGACCCGCGCCGGTGTAGGGGATGTCGAGCAGATCGAGAAGCGCAGTGACCTGCATCTCCTTGGTGTCATCGCCGGCATAGGATTCCGTGAGGTTGAAAATGAGATCCGCGCCGCACTTGGCGAGTCCGAGGAGGGATTGGGGGCGGCCGTCGAGAACGTAATAGGACGGCTCATGGCCGAGCTTCTCCAGGGCCTCGAAGATCTCTTCGCGGTCGTGCTTTACCGGCTTCTTCTTGCGATTCTTTTGCCCCTTGCGCTTGCGCGGGGAAGGAGCTTCTTCCTGCACTTCAGCCGGTTCTTCTTCCCACAAGTCGTACAGCACGGTGACTTTCAATTTGGTTCCAGTCATACGGTCTCCAGTCGGAGTGACGCTAACCGCCGGCATCCCTCAGGGATGAATGAACTTGCCCCGGATAAGGTAATTCATGGAGAGCGCAGTTGCGAACACCGTGAATTCCGTGAGGTACTCGGATTCGCGTCGAACGTCCACGCGCAGCCCCAAATCCTCAACGCGCTTGCAGATGGCTTCCACGAGCCGCTTGACGATCGGACGCTGCACGCCGGTCCAATACGCGACCTTGTCGACAATGGGCTTGCGATGCTGCCGTAACATCTCCTGGGCAGGCCGCACGTCCTTGTGCCGCTTGGGCGAGATATTGAAGATGTCTGCCAGGTCGGCATCGAGAGCGAGTTCCTGCACCGGGATCTCCTCCGGCAGGCTGAGACGATAGAACTCGCCGACCGTCGATTCCATTTCATCGACGGTGATGTCGGTGCGGCCGCGACGCCGGGTGGGCTCGACATCTCCCACCTTTCGCGCCATGCGATCGACGTATTGGAGCTTGGCCAGCGCGTCCCAACCCTTGTAGCGCTTTCGCCACTGCGAGCGTGGCGTGAGCCACACCGCAAACGTTTCCGCAAAATCTTCATCCGGATGCTTCTGGGCGTACCACCCGGCCATGTGGCGGACAAACTTCCGCGAGAACGGTATGGGGCGATAATTGTCGCGATAGGCGCGGCGAAACGGACCGAAGAGATTGCGCCACTCAGCCGATTTGTAGAACTGGTACGCGTAATTGAATGCGTGTCCGGCCTCATGACGCAGGTACATCATGATTTCGCGGCCGTCTTCCAGGTCGTTCATATCGCGCTCAAGCTGTGCCAGGTCAGGGTTGGCCAGATAGAAGGGAATGCCGATGACGGGCTCGCCGGAGGGACATCCCCATTCATCGGTGAGATAACAAAGCGGACGGAACTTGTGGACGCCCTTGGCTTCCAGTTCGCGATAAAGCTGCTGCACGAATCGTTCGAGCGGAGAACCCTCGAGTTTGAGCCCGAGCTCGCGAATGGGCTTGGTGAGTATCTCCTGAAAATCCGCTCGGGTTTTCTCGAAATTTCGCACTGGGCTATTCAGAGTTCGTTACCCCGGAACCGGATCTGGCGCCGCAAGGCATATCGCTTATGCACATGGTATTTTGCGCATGCCTGATTCTGGAACGTCGCCAATGGCGATGTCATCGTAAATGGCGCGCTCCGCATTTGATTGGCCGGCTGCCGTGGCATGCCGGTGCGCCTTCAGGGCCTCCCGTATTTGCGCCTGTTCCCATGTTTCCTCATCGTGCATGGACCCTTCCGGTCAGTCAGGCTCCCCGGTCCCTATCTTTGGGGCGCTCCGGGAGGGGCGGTTACTGCGTGGCCGGTTTTGCGGGTGCGGAGATGAGCGTGCGTTTGATAACGCGTGGTTGCGGACGCAGGGTGAGCTCAGCCGGAGTGCGGCCGTGGCGCACAGGCGTCGGCCATGCGGCCTTCGGCGGGTGGGCGCTGGCTTCGTCCATTGGCGTGGCGTCTTCGTCGCCGGGAAACTGTTCGTTGGGCTTGCCCGCGATAGCGGCTTTCATAAAGTTGATCCAGATGGGCAGCGCGGCCTCGGCGCCGGTCTCCTTGTCGCCAAGGGACTCGCGGCTGTCATAGCCCACCCACACGCCGCAGGTGACCGAAGGCGAAAAGCCGAGGAACCAGGCATCCGTAAAATCGCTCGTGGTCCCGGTTTTGCCGCCCAAGGCGTGGTCGAGTTTGGCGGCCTGCTCGCCGGTGCCGTGCTCGGTCACATCCTTGAGCATGGACATCATGGTGCGCGCCGTCTGCTGGTCGATAACTTCACTCACCGTGGGCTTCTCTTCCCATAGCGTGATGCCGTCGGCGTTCGAGACCTTGCGGATCAGGCGCGGCGAAACGCGCACGCCGTCATTGGGAAAAACCGAGTACGAGGCCACCTGCTCCTGGAGCGTGATCTCGACGGCGCCGAGAGCGATGGGCAGATAGGGAGGAATCTCCGAGGTGACGCCGAAGCGGTGCGCCAGGGCGATGACCTTGGGAATGCCCACATGCGCGGCCAGGCGCAGCGCGGGAATGTTGCGCGACTCGGCGAAGGCGTTGGCCACGGTCATGGCGCCCTTGAAGTTGTTCTCGTAGTCGTGCGGACGGTAGCTGCCGAAGCTGACCGGCGTATCCATCACAATGTCGGTGGGTTTGACGCCATCTTCAATAGCCGCGGTGTAGACGTACGGCTTGAAGCTCGAGCCCACCTGCCGCTCGGCCTGCGTGGCGCGGTTGAAAACGGAGAGCTCGTAATCGCGCCCGCCCACCATGGCCAGCACGTCGCCGCTGGTGTTGTCCATGGCCAGCAGCGCGCCCTGCGCGCCGCTGTCCTGCTCAAGCGTGGCGCGGCGCGCGCCGCCGTTGATGGCCGCGGTCAGGTGCACGTAGATGATGTCGCCCGGCTTGACCAGCGTGTCGGCATAGCGCGCGCCCGTCCACTGCCAGTCGGGCGGCAGAATCAGGATTGGATTATCACCCACGCGGGCGTCGATCTCGAGCGGCTGCACGCGCGTCACCAGCGCATGCACGTATTCGCCGGGTCCGTAGGCGAGCGCCCAGTCGGGGTGCCTGTAATCTTCGAGCGTGGCCCCCTCGGCCAGCACGTTTTCCAGATGGCCCTTCCATCCGCGGCGATGTTCGTACGCAACCAGGCCATCCTCGACGGCGCGGTTCGCCGTCTCCTGCAGGTCGAGATCGAGCGTGGTGTCCACGCGCAGGCCGGCCTCGTGCACTTCTTCGCTGCCGAACTGCTTGTCCAGCTCGCGCCGCACCTCCTCCTGGAACCACGGCGCCACGGAGCCTTCGGGCTGGGTGATGTGCAGGCCCAGAGGCGCGGCGCGGGCCGTCTCCGCCTGCGCGTGCGTGATCACGCCATCAGACTCCATCTCGCTCAGCACCAGGTTGCGCCGGCGCAGCGCGCGCTCCGGATTCAGAATCGGCGAAAACGCGACGGGTCCTTTAGGCAGACCCGCAAGCAATGCCGCCTGGGTCAGGTTCAGGTCTTTGGCGTGCTTCGAGAAGTAATACTCCGACGCGGCCTCAAATCCGTAATTGCCGCTGCCCAGATAGATCTGGTTGCCGTAAAGCGTGAAAATCTGCTCCTTGGTGAAGGCGCGCTCAATCTGGATGGCGAGATAGGCCTCCTGAATTTTGCGCGAGGCCGTGCGCTCGTCGGAAAGGAACAGATCGCGGGCAAGCTGCATGGTCAGCGTGGAGGCGCCCTGCGGGCGGCCCTTGGAGCGGATGTCGTGCCAGGCCGCGCCGGCCACGCGAAACACATTGATGCCCCAGTGCGACTCGAAGTTTTTGTCCTCGATGGAAATCACCGCCTCGCGCAGAATGGGCGCGAAGCCGTCGTAGCCCACCACGATGCGCCGCTCCAGGGCAAAGGAGCCGATGAGCTTGCCGTTGCGGTCGTAGAGGTCGGTCATGGTGGAGGGACGGTAGTCCTCGAGCTCGCCGATCTGCGGCAGATCGAGGGAATAAACCAGTGTGAGGCCGGCGAGTGAGCCGGTGATGGCGGCGAGAACCAGCAGCACCACCAGCGCGGAGCGGCCGGCAATCTTGCGGCGGCGAGGCGCGGGAACGGGCGCGCTCACACGGCGGCGCGGGGCCGAATCCGCTTTTTGTTTCGATTTCCGGCCCGGTTCTTGCCCCGATGCGCGATCATCATCGCGATCGTCGTTGCGATCCGGCGAGAGCGACCGTGGACCGCGCAGAAGCGGACCGCGGGGTTCCACCGGACGATGGGGAGTCGCAGCCACGTATGCCTCTTGGGCATCTCCGGGGTGAGATTGACGAGATGCTACCCTTCAAGGCTAGCACTTCCGGAACTTGGCGAGGCGCAGCAAAGGGGGATTGCGGAACCAGCAGGTGCAAGAGTGAGAAATCCGGCGCGGAAAGGGAACCGGCGCGCAGGGAGCGCGCTCGCGCCTGAGGCTGCGAACGGTCCCCGGAATAAGCGTGCTGCCATGCGCCCATGCGCACCCGGCGCAAGCCGCTTACGCGCCCTTTTGCTTGAGCAGGTCGAGGGCCTTGTTCAGCATCTCGTCGCCGTTGGGCGGGGTAATGCCTTCGTCCAAGTCGTCCTGCGGCGAGGCCACGGCCACGGTGGGCGTTACGGCGTCGTCCTGAATCTTCTTGCCGTCGGGCCCCTCGTACTTGGCCACGGTAAGGATGAGCGCCGCGCCGTCGGGCAGGTCGATGGTCTTCTGCACCGAGCCTTCGCCGAAGGTGCGCTCGCCTACCACGTCGCCGCGCTTCAGTTCTTCGATTGCGGCTGCGGCCAGCTCCGCGCCGCCGTAGGTGCCGCGGTTGACGATGACCGCGAGCGGCGCCGCGGTGAGGAATCTGGCCGGATCGGCGGAGAAAGTCTGCTCGGGATACTGCTGCCCCTGGAGCGTGGCCAGGGTTCCCTGCTTGATGAAGAAGTTGGCCAGGCGCAGCCCCTGCTGCGCATCCTCGCCGGTGCAGTCGCGCAGGTCGAGAAGGATTTTTTCCGTCTTGGGTGCGGCCTTGATCTTGGCGGCAATGTCATCCACGTGGGCCGCGGTCAGCGCGCCGGGCTTGATGTAGAGGATGCTCGAATTCTCGTATTGCTGCTCTTCGAGCGCGGGCGTGGGCACCAGGGCGCGCGTCAGCGTCAGCTTGTCGGGATCAGGCCGCGTGGGCCGGATCACCGTCACTTCCACCGTCGAGCCCGGCTTGCCTTCGAGCATCATGCGGATCACGGCCAGCGAAAGGTCGTGCGTGGACTTTTCGTTGATGGCCTCGATCACGTCGCCGTCGGCCAGGTGGTTCTGGTCGGCGGGCGAATCGGGCGCCACGTTCACCACCGTCGCGTAGCCAAAGCGCTTGGAGATGGTCATGCCTTCCTGCGCGTTGCCGGTCGCGGGCCGGTCCTTATACACCTTGTATTCGGCGGGCGTCAGGTAACTCGAGTCGGCGTCCAGCGAGCCCAGCAGGCCGTGCAGCGCGCCCGCGGTCACGTCGTTCATATTGGGATCGGTGACGTAGTCGGTCTGGATCTTCTGCAGCACCTCGGCGTAGACCCGCATCTGCTGGTAGGCGCCATCCTGGTCATCGCCGGCGTGCACGCCGAACCAGCCGAACTGGCCGAGGGCGAATCCCAGCATCAGGGTGACAACGATGGCAAACGAGAGAACGAAGACAAAGCGCTGAAAGAATCGCGACACGCACACCACCCACACTAAAGTCGACCGGCCCTTCAGGGGTACAGGCCGCTCAAGTCTATAGACGCAATCATAACGCAAGCGGTGTTTGCGCGCAG
>DATJRT010000235.1:0-3443 GCA_035504495.1 Occallatibacter sp. | reverse complement strand
GGGCCGGGCATGCCGATCCCGTTGGACGGCGCGTGACGCTGTGAAGGCGCATGAACTGATACGGACGCTGGAGGCAGATGGCTGGCGTGCGACCGGGCAGACGGGAAGTCACAGACATTTTCGCCATCCGACCAAGCCTGGATTGATAGTGATTCCAGTGCACGCTGGAAAGGAACTCGGGAAGGGACTGACGCACAGTATCCTGAAAAAGGCGGGACTGAAATGACGCGCGAATACCTGGTGGTCTACGAAAAAGGTCCATCCAACTGGAGCGCGTTTTCTCCGGATGTGCCCGGGTGCGGCTCGGTGGGCGACTCTCTGGAGGATACGCGCAGGAATATGCGCGAGGCGTTGGACATTTACCTCCTGGAAACCGCGAAGGCTGGAGAGCCGATTCCTGATGCTTCGGCGCGGAGCGTCGATTTTGAGGAGTTTGATCCAGCCCACGAGGCGCAATACTTTGTCGAGTGGATTCAGGTGAATCTGCCGGAATCTCTCGCGCCGACAAGAACGACGCAAGCCGCTTAAGGAAAGCATGCCCGACGTAACCTTCACTGTCGACGGAAAGAAGCTGACCGCGCCCGCGGGGACGCTGCTGATCGACGCGTGCCGCAAGGCGGGCATCGAGGTGCCCGCGTTCTGCTATTACCCCGGTCTCAGCCTTCAGGCAGCGTGCCGCATGTGCGTGGTGCGCCAGGAAAAGGTGCCTAAGCTGCAGACGGCGTGCACGACGACGGTGGCTGAGGGGCAGGTATTCACAACGGAATCTGCGGAGATTGCGCAGGCGCGCAAGGCTACACTCGAGCTGCTGCTCGGCAATCATCCGCTCGATTGCCCGGTATGCGACGCGGGCGGCGAGTGCGAGCTGCAGGACATGACATTCAAGTACGGCGCCGGCGAAAGCCTCTATGCCGAGGCCAAGCAACATCGCGACGAGCAGCAGTGGTCGCCGGCGGTTTTCTACGACCGGCCGCGCTGCATTCTCTGCTACCGCTGCATCCGCATGTGCGGCGAGGGCATGGACGTGTGGGCGCTGGGGGTGCAGAGCCGCGGCGCGCACTCCGTGATTGCGCCCAACGAGGGAAACCAGTTGGACTGCGAAGAGTGCGGTATGTGCATCGACGTGTGCCCTGTAGGTGCGCTCACCAGCGGCAGCTATCGCTACAAGACGCGGCCGTGGGAGATGAACCACGTCTCCACTGTATGTACGCACTGCGCCGACGGCTGCAAGGTGACGCTGGGCGTGCGCCAGGATAACGAGGGCTCCGCGATTGTGCGCGCGGACAACCGCGACAAGAGCGGCATCAATGGAGATTTTCTGTGCGCCAAGGGACGGTTTGGCTTCGACTTCGTGGAGAATCCCGAACGATTGACGCATCCGCTGGTGCGGAGCGCCGAAGGGAAACTCGAGCCGGCGACGTGGGACCACGCACTGCGCTATGCGGCAGGAAAATTGAAGGAGGTTCGCGATACGCGAGGCGGCGGCGCAATCGGCGTGATCGGCTCGAACCGGACCACGAACGAAGAGAATTATTTGTTGCAGAAATTCGTGCGGACGGTGCTGGGGACCAACAACATCGATCACGAGCGGTCGACGGATTACGCGGCGTTTGCGCGGGCGCTCGCGGGGCATAAGGGCAAAGCCGCGGGGCTGCGCGCGATTGCAGCGGCGCCGGCGATTCTGCTCGTCGGCGGCAATCCGACGGACGAGCATCCCCTGCTGGCGTGGCTGTTGCGCACCAATGTGCGGCTGAACCGCGCGCGGCTCTACGTAGCCAATGCGAAGCCCATCAAGCTCGAGCGGCAGGCGAAGGCGACGCTGGAGATTCCGGCAGGAGATTATGCACAGCTACCGGAGCTTCTGGAAGCGGGCCAATCGGATTTCAGCAAGGCGGTGCTGGCCGAAGAATCGTTGATCGTGATCTTTGGCGAGGAGTTTCGCGGCCAGGCAGTGGAGAGGCTTGTCGCGTGGGGATTGAAGCGCGACGGCGTGCGCTTTGCATATCTCGGCGACCATTCCAACTCTCGGGGCGCGGCCGATATGGGGCTCTTCCCCGACCTGCTGCCCGGCTACGTGCCGGTGACGGCGCCGGGCGCGTTTGCGGAATATCATGGAATGCCCTCCAAGCCGGGTTTGGATTGGCGCGAGATGTGCGACGCGGCGGGCATGGGAAAGATGGACGCCTTGCTCCTGGTGGGCTCGAATCCCATACGTAGCCTGAGGATTTCCAACTCCAATCCGTTCAAGAAGTCATTTATCGTTGTCGAGGATTTGTTCCTTACCGAGACGGCGGCGCTTGCCGATGTGGTTTTTCCCGCAGCCAGCCTGTACGAGAAGTCGGGCACGGTGACCAACACTTTTGGCGACGTGCAACTGGTGCGCAAAGCCGCTGACCGCGCGGGCGCCAAGCCCGATTTCGAAATCCTGGTGCGGCTGGCTGGCGGCATGGGCGTGGATGTGAGCAGGCTGGTGCCGTTCGGGAAACGCGGGACGACGGCGGACCTCGGCCAGTCGCGCGGCGCGCAGGCAGGCGAGGCGGACCGGCACTCGATCTGGCTGGAGGCGAATGGACTCGAACCGAAGTTGAGCCCCTTTGACCCGTTTGCCCTACTCGATGAGATTGAGCGGCTGGTGCCAAGCTACGCGCTGGACCGGTTCCAACTTTTTGCAGGCAACGATGTGCGTACGGAGATCGGCGCGGGGCCGGGATATGTTCCGGTGGAGGCGCTCACGGGTTCAGGCTTTATCGTTCCCGCGCACGATACGCTGTTTACTTCAGGCACGCTGGGCCGCTATAGCCGCGGGCTGGTGGAGATCGACCAGCACCAGGCGCGGGCGATGGCGGAGACGGCGGCAGATTAGGCAAAGGCAAGCGCAGATCTCCGCCACGGCGCGTCTGCGACTTCGACTTCCGCCGCGGCGGACTGCGGCGGGCTCACTCAGGAAGACAACGGGGTTGAAGGTTTTTCGCTTGCGAGGCTGAATGCAGATAACACTTCTCCAATTCTTTCTTTGGAGCGTGGTCAAGGTTGCAGTGGTCACGGTGGTGCTGCTGATGGGCGTGGCCTACACGGTGCTGCTCGAGCGCAAGCTGGTGGGCCGCATCCAGAACCGCTGGGGGCCCAGCCGCGTGGGGCCGTTCGGGCTGCTGCAGCCGCTGGTGGACGGGGCCAAGAATTTCCTCAAGGAAGACCTGATTCCGACGGCCGTGTACCGGCCGCTCTACCTGCTGGCGCCGATCATTTCGCTGGGATGCGCGCTTGTCTCCATCGCTGTGATTCCTTTCGGAGAGCCGAATGCCGGGCCGCATGGGCTCGATCTTTTTGAGATTTCGAACATCAACATCGGCCTGCTGGTGATTCTGGGCATCACCTCGATCGGCGTGTACGGCGTGGCGCTCGCAGGATGGTCGTCGAACAACAAGTATTCGCTGCTCGGCTCG
>DATJRT010000234.1:0-8815 GCA_035504495.1 Occallatibacter sp. | reverse complement strand
TGCCCGAAGTGCGAGAGCGAGCACCTCTACTACCTGGGCGCGGGCTCCGAGCAGGGCGAGGAGCGGCTGGCGCAGATTTTTCCCGGCGCGCGCATCGGCCGCATGGATCGCGACACCGTGCGCGGACGGCACGACCTGGAGCATCTGCTGGCGCGTCTGCACGCGGGCGAGATCAATCTGCTGGTGGGCACGCAGATGATTGCGAAGGGGCACGACATCCACGGCATCACGCTGGTGGGCGTGGTGGGCTGCGATCACGCGCTCTCGCTGCCGGACTTCCGCGCCGCCGAGCGGGTCTTCCAGCTTATCGCGCAGGTTTCCGGCCGCGCCGGACGCGGAGAGCTTCCCGGCCGCGTGGTGGTTCAGACCTACTACCCCGACCACTATGCGATCCTGGCCGCCGTGCGGCACGACTACGCCGCCTTTGCCGAGCGCGAGCTCAAGTACCGCCGCTGGATGCACTACCCTCCCTTCGGCGCACTGGCGAATGTGCTGGTGCAGTCAGCCAAGCTCGAAGAGGCTGCGGGCTGGTCAGCTATCCTCGGCAAGCATTTCGTGCAAAACCAGGACAGCGGAGCGGTTCGTGTCCTGGGCCCCTGCACGGCGCCTATCGCCCGGATCAAAGGCGTGTACCGGTTTCACCTCATCTTGAAATCGGCTTCGCGCCGGGCGCTGAATGCGGCCTTGCGCGGCATGCTGGCCCACGCAGAGGAGGCAGGCGTGCCGCGCAGGAGCCTGGTGGTCGATGTGGATCCTTTGCGCTTGATGTGAGTAGAGCGTCGAGTTCGCTTCGCGCTGCACATGAAGCAGCGAGCTAGCCGGCCTGACTTGCTATCGCATCAACTGCAACAGCGAGGCGTGGGAGAACGGCGTGGGCGTGAAGGTGAGCAGAAAGATGGCCAGGCCGGCCAGGCCCAGCAGCGCGCGGCCGCGGCTCAGCCGGGAGTCGAGGGGCACGCGCGGATGGCGCATGGCGGGGATGAGCAGGAAAATTCCCCACACGATCCATCCGATCCAGTAGCGCAGGCCGGCGAGGAGCAGCACAACCGGGAGCAGATTCGTGGCCAGGCGATGCAGGCGCGGAGAAAACGCAAAAAGCAAATGCCCGCCGTCGAGCTGTCCGCCGGGAATGAGATTGAGCGAGGTGATGAACAGGCCGATCCAGCCGGCCACGAGAACCGGGTGGGGCGCGATGCGGTCAAACGGGGGAAGCGCGGGATTCCATCGCGCCAGGACGGCGTGGACGAGACGGATGGTCAGCGGCTGGCCGCCGAAGCGGATGATGACTCCCGCCGCGTTCGCCGGCGCCGGGCTGCTGAGCGCAAAGCCCGCGGCCACGGCCAGCATGGAAGCGAGATAGCCGGCCAGCGGTCCGTAGATGCCCACATCCATAAGCGCATTGCGGCTGGGAATGCGCGAGCGGATGCGGATGACTGCACCCAGGGTGCCGCTGAGGGTGGGCGCAGGCAGCACCCAGGGCAGCGTGGCGCGGATGCGGTGCGCGCGGCAGGCAATGTAGTGCCCGAACTCGTGAACGAGCAGAATGCCCAGCAGGGTGAAGGAAAAAGCAAAGCCGGTGACGAAGAGATGCGGGTGGATGGCCAGCCACGCCCAGGGCCAGAGGTCAACGTCGCGCACCACCGGCGGCATGCCCTCGCTGAAGTTCTGCATAAAGCGCGCGCCGTTGGCGGTGGTGGTGACCACGCTGGCGCCCAGCAGCAGCGCCGGCAGGCAGTACTCGCGAAAGATGGAACGCACGGGCCCTCTTCGATTTTCCTGGCTGCTATCGACCGGCTGTGGACCGCCTGGATGCGGAGTGTTGGCGGCAGGGGGCACACTGAACGTGAATCGGGGTGCAATCTGCGCGCCCGGTCTATTGTGTTACGTGCCCTGAATACGTGGCCTGGATGCGTACTTTCCCGAAGTGAGAGCTCGATCCCTTCGCCGGAGAAGTCCTTGCGGCGTGCTCCCGGTCACGCGCGCGCAAGCAAAGCCTTGCCTGGGAAGGCGCTGCGCCGCGGCTCCCCTCGCGCGACCGGAAAGCAGCCTAGCTGGCCCCCTCGAGCGAATGCAGCTCCTTGCCCGGCTTGAAGCGAACCGCTTTCCCGGGAGCGATACTGACCTCAGTCCCGGTGCGGGGATTGCGGCCGATGCCGGTTTTGCGGGCGCGGACACTGAAGACGCCGAATCCGCGCAGCTCAATGCGCTCGCCGGCCGCGAGAGCCTGCTTGAGGCCTTCGAAGACCGTATCCACGGCTGCCTCGGCCTTGGTGCGCGGCAAGCCGGTGCGCTCGATCACGTGATGAACGATGTCCTGCTTAATCAAGGGAGTCTCCTCGCTGGCGCCTGCTGGCATTCACTGGAATTACGTACCACACGGTCATATTACAGATTTTAGGGCGTCTAGGGAACGTCCTCTCGCGTTCGAGGTGCATTTTCGGTGAAAAATCGCCCAGCTTCGGGGCAGTCTATTGTGTCCGTGGCTGAGGCCCCATTAAAATTCTGCCGCGATTCAGCGTCCTGAAGGCCGCCGCTTTCTCCGGCGGCCAAGGCCGCATTTCCATCGCCCGCCTGCCGTTGTCAATCCCCGCGGAGCTTGCTTAAGATTGAGGAGCCGAGCGAAGACGCAAACCAATTTTCCGGCGACCTTGCCGCCGAACAGGGGAAGCATGTCGATTCAGAGTGACCGTTGGATCAGGGAGCAGGCCATCCATCACCGCATGATTGAGCCTTTCAGCGAAAAGCAGGTGGCTGCCGGGGTGATTTCCTATGGGCTTTCGTCGTACGGCTACGATCTGCGCGTCTCCGACGAGTTCAAAATCTTCACCAACGTGAACAGCGCGATTATCGACCCCAAGGCCTTTGACGAGCGCTCCTTTGTCTCCGTTCAGGCTCAGTCGGTCATCGTTCCGCCCAATTCGTTCGCCCTGGCGCGTTCGGTCGAGTACTTCCGCATTCCCCGCGACGTGCTGACCATCTGCGTGGGGAAGTCCACTTACGCCCGCTGCGGCATTATTGTGAACGTCACGCCCTTCGAACCGGAGTGGGAGGGTTTCGTGACCCTGGAGATCTCCAACACCACACCGCTGCCAGCCAGGATTTACGCCAACGAGGGGCTTTGCCAGATTCTGTTCTTCCGCGGCGACGAGCCCTGCGAGGTGAGCTACGCCGATCGCAAGGGCAAGTACCAAAAGCAGCAAGGGATTGTTCTTCCAAAACTCTGAGGCACCGGGGGCTACGAACCGTTACTATGGGTTTGGAGCGGTTCCAGGACGCACGCGCCCTTTTTGGCTTGGTACAACCTGGCGTTTTCCTGAGGAAAACACCACTGAGCCGAAGCGGTTTCCGGGTACAGCGATTCTGGAACGGCTATAACTGCGTCCGATTGCCGGTCTCACGTTTGTGGCATGGCCGCGCAAGGCGCCGCCCGGAATAGCCAGGGCGCGATCCGGGCAGTATGCCCGCCGCGGGCAAAGGCGCACGAGGAAAAGTCGGTCTTTACCGCTCACGGGAGCATCGAGATGTCCACGAGCACAAGTCCGAACGCAATTCGCATTGGCGTGGTGGCCGATGAGCCCATCCGCACCGCGGGCCTGGCGAGCATCTTCGACCAGCCTGCGCAGCAGGGCCAGCCGCAGCTGGTACCCATCGTTGCAAGAATGGACGATTTGCTGGCTGATTCCACGCTCGAGTATCTCGTGATTGACCTGCATGCGGCCTTGGGCAGCCTGGAAACCCTCGAGTCCATCCGCCAGATCCGGCCGAATATCCGCCTCATCGTGATCGGACCCGAGGGCGACGACGAGCTGGTTCTCAGCTCCATTGTGGCCGGGGCGCGAGGGTTTCTCGATCTCACCGCCGGCCCTGACGTGGTGCGCAAGGCCGTGGAAGTGGTTACCTCCGGTTCCATCTGGGCGCCGCGACGGCTTCTGTCGAAGCTCATCGATCGCCTGCTCAAAGTTCCCGATGCCGCCCCGCAGGTGGCCGGTCCTCAGCTTACCTCCCGGGAGCAGCAGGTTCTGAAGCTGATCCTGATGGCCCGCTCCAACCGCGAGATTGCCGAACAGCTCGGCATTGAAGAGCGTACGGTGAAGGCGTACGTGGGCCGCCTGATGCGCAAAACAGGTGCGGATAACCGCATCAAACTGTCCATGTCCGCGCTCAACCGGTCGCTGGTTCCATCCGAATCCATCCTTCCCAATCGGGATTCGGGCGAGCATCGGAAGAACAGTACCAACTAGTAAAGTTCGGGATTACTTACAGGCATTGCCCTTAAGTACTCTTGTGTCAGTTGCCAATTTCCACAATTCTGTTGACAGAAACAACGCAGATCTGGGGAAAGGAGTTCCCAGGCAGCATGTCTCCATGAAGCCTGTGAACTCCTCTTTTTTGTGTTTGCGCCATTCTATTGACAAGACAAGGTTTAGCTTCCTGCAAGGGGCATCCTAGCGCCGTTCTGGCGTCTCGCGACCATCCTCACCGTTCTCAATCGAGTCTCGAATCGCATCTCACCCATAAGGGCTATGCCCTCAGGCGGAAGGCCTCGCCTCGCGCGCCGATGCTGTAGGCTGATTCAGGAGGGTCCGGCGCTCCGTGGAAGACGATGCGCTCCGGCGGAAGGGTAGAGGACTGCCCCGACCGTGGCTAACCGGATTCGTTCCCGGCGTTGAACGGCTTACCCGTCCGGGCCATTATCGTCCCCAACACAGAAAGGGCTTCTGAGATGAAGAAAACTCTGATTGCGTTTTGCGTTTGCTTCACCCTTGCATCTACCGCATTTGCAGCTTCTTCGCGCGGAGATCTGCAGGACAGGATCGATTCAGCCAAGGTGGTTTTGGACCAGATTATGGGTGCTCAGGACCGCACCATTCCCCTGGACATTCTGCAAAGGGCTACGTGCGTGGCCGTTGTCCCCAGCATGGTGAAAGGCGCTTTCGTGTTCGGCGCCCAGTACGGGCAGGGGGTGGTCACCTGCCGCACCGGGCATGGATGGAGCGCGCCGGTTTTTATTCGCATGGCGGGCGGATCTTTCGGATTTCAGATTGGCGGCCAGTCAACGGACCTGGTGCTCGTGGCCGTGAATGACCGCGGCATGCAGGACCTGCTGAGAGACAAATTCAAGATCGGCGGCGACGCCTCGGCGGCCGCGGGACCGGTGGGCCGCGCCGGCCAGGCTTCCACGGATTGGAAGATGAATGCCGAGCTGCTGAGCTACTCGCGCAACAAAGGGCTCTTTGCCGGCATCGACCTGGACGGCACCAGCGTAAGCCAGAACAAGGACGATACAACGACTTACTACGGCTCGCCGCAGGATTTCCGCAACGTTCTCGAGGGCAACGTCGCCGTGCCGCCCGGCGCGGTGCCCTTTGTGAGCGACGTGGCGCATTACTTTGTTTTGGCCAAGCATCGCTAGCCGTCGCCTGCCGGCCCAGTTCGCTCGGCAATGGCCTGCCGCGGCAAATGCCCCGGCGGGCCTTCCTGTCTCTGGCTCCGATTCCCTTCGACGGGCAATTGGAGCTCCCAGGCTTGGTCTCTCCGGCTTGGCCGTGGGAGCGAGCTTCGTTCGAGCCCGTACACTATTCTTTGCAATTCACCATGCGGGAGAAGCTCGAATACTGGCTGGTGGTGGCCGTGGCGCGCTGGCTTGGCCTCTTGCCACGCGGCGTGGGGCGCTGGCTAGCCTCCATTCTCGCATTCCTGGTCTATGCGTTCCTTGGCCGGCTGCGCAGGGTGGGGGTGCGCAACCTCGAACTGGCTTTTCCGGAGCTCTCCATCGACGCCAGAAGGAAAATCCTGCGCGGGGTCTATCGCTCGCTGGCCTGGCAACTGGTGGAGTTCTGCCGGATGGCCCGTTACACCAGGGAGAACACGCGCGACTGGCTGCGCACGGAAGGCCTCGAGCACTATCTGGCGGCGCGGGCCAGGGGCAAAGGCGTCCTGATCGTCACCGGCCATCTGGGCGCATGGGAACTTTCGAGCTTTTATCACTCGCTCATGGGTTATCCCATGGGGATGGTTATCCGCAGGCTCGACAATCGCTCGCTTGATTCCTACGTCAACCGGATCCGCTGCCTGCACGGAAATTCCGTTCTGCACAAGGACGACTTCGGCCGCGGCTTGCTGACGGCCATGCACGAGAGAGGCACGGTGGGCATCCTGATGGATACGAACATGACCCCGCCGCAGGGCGCATTCGTGCGCTACTTCGGCATGGAGGCCTGCACGGCCACGGGCCTGGCCCACGTGGCCCGCAAGACCGGCGCGGCGGTGCTGCCGGGATTCATGCTGTGGGAAGCGGCGGAGCGACGCTACGTTCTGCACTTCGGGCCGGAGATCGAGATGCCGCACACGGAGGACGCGACCGCAGACATCCTTGGCGGAACCCAGCTTTGCACCAGCGCGATCGAGAGCTGGGTCCGGCGCTATCCTGACCAGTGGCTGTGGATTCACCGAAGATGGAAGACGCGGCCGGCGGGGGAAACGCCGATTTATGGATAAGCGGATGCGCATTGGGAGCCGGGGATGACGCTGGGCGAACTGATCAAGTTGCTGGGTGGGAAGCTTGCGCAGGGCGATGAGGAGTGGTCGATCGACGGCGTGAGCTCGCGCGCGCTCGCCAGCCCTTCCGACGCCGTGTTTGCCGAGAATGCGGTTTCGGCCCAGGCAGCCTTCTCGAGCTTTGCCGGGGTGGTGGTGCTGCGCCCCGGGTGCGTTCCTGCCTATCCGCCGGACAAGAACATCGTGGAAGCCGAACACCCGCGCCTGTGGTTTGCGCGCGCCGGCGCGCTGCTGCGTCTGCCTTTGCCTGCGCTGGGAGTTCACCCGCAGGCGGCGATTGGCGAGTTCGTGGAGCTGGCCAAGGGCGTCACCATCGGTCCGGGCGCGGTGCTGGAGAATTACGTGCACGTGGGCGCGGGAACGCGCATTGAGGCGGGCTCGGTTGTGGGGCAGGGAAGCCGCATCGGCGCATTCTGCCGCATCTACCCACGGGTTGTTCTCTATCCGGGAACCGAACTCGGCAATCATGTGGTGGTGCATGCAGGGGCGGTGCTGGGCGCCGACGGCTTCGGCTACGTGCGCGACCCTGAAACCGGCGCCTACACGCAGTTTCCGCAGCAGGGCACGCTGGTGATCGAGGACGATGTGGAGATCGGCGCCAACTCGACGGTTGATCGCGGGGCGCTGGGCGAGACGCGAATCCGGCGTGGAGCGAAGTTCGACAACCTGGTGCACGTGGCGCACAACTGCGATATCGGCGAGGACGTGGTGATTGCCGCGCAGACGGGCATCTCCGGTTCGTCGTCAGTGGGTAAGGGCGCCGTGATTGCGGGTCAAGTAGGTATTGGCGATCACGCGCACGTGGGGCCCGGCGTGATTCTGGGCGGGCAGGCGGGTGTGTTCAGCGGCAAATCGGTGACGAACGAAGGGCTGAAGCCGGGGACAGTGCACTGGGGCACACCGGCGCGGCCGCTCATCCAGGTGCTGCGGGAGCAGGCGACGCTGGCAAAGCTTGCAAGAGGCAGGGAGCGGGGGAAAGATGTAAGAGATAAGAGATAAGAGATAAGAGAAAAGAGAAAAGAGATCAGAGATAAGAGAATGCTCAGCTGGTGCTGAACGCTACAACCGGTTGCATCAATAGCAAGGCATAACGCCGAGCAATTGCGGGACCCAACAAGGCGGGTCCCGTGAAGCCGGCCCGTAGACAAGCCTGGTTTATGCAACCGGTTCTACCCACTGACCGCTGATCTCCCTTGACTGATCTCTGGAGAATCATGGCGATCATCGTAGTTGGCGGAGGAGGGCGCGGCGCAGGAAAGACGGCGCTGATTTGCGGGCTGATTCACGCGCTGGACGAAGTTCCCTGGACCGCAGTGAAAATCACGAGCCACGCGCACGACGGGGCTGAACCGATCTACGAAGAAACAGTTGCCGGGGAAGAAACAGTTGCCGGGGAAGAAACGGTTGCCGGGCAGGGGACCGACACGGCACGCTATCTGGCCGCGGGCGCGCGCCGGGCGGTGCTGGTTACGGCTCAAGAAACTACGCTGGGCGAACTTGTGAAGAGAATTCTTACGAACTACGCAGCGGGTGGAAATCTGATCTTCGAATCGAATCGGGTATTGCATCACCTGCGACCGGATCTTTGCCTGGCAGTGGCAACCGATCTGAAGGGGAACGACAAGCCGTCTTTCCAGATTGTGGAGCGATGCATGGACGCGACCGTGGCGCTGGCCGGGCACGACCACGTGATTCCGGGTGACAAGCTTCATTTCCATCTTGCGTCGTTGAACCGCATTTCGCCGCCGATGCTGGCATGGATCGATGAAAAGCTGCGTGATCTCAATCCTTGACTTCGCACTTGCAGCAGGATAAGGTAGGCGCACATTCCCCAAGAGCTGCGTTGTGTTGAGGAAGAGGGAAGTGAAAGTGTGCGAATTTGAGACACTGTCGGGATTTCGGACAGGCAGGCGGGCGGTATGAGCGGGCCGGCGCAACCGGTTGAGGCCGCGCGCGGCGAGGAACTGGATGAGGAAAGGCTGGCGTGGCTGGCACTGGCGCTGGCGCCCAGCCTGGGCCCGAAGCGGATTCTCGATGCGGTTAATGAGATCGGCGCGGCGAGCCAGATCTTTACTTTGCCGCTGACGGCACTTGAAGCGCTGAGATTTCCGGCCGAGGCGGCGCAATTCATTTTTGACGGCAAGGCACGGCGCGCAGCCGAAGAGGAGTGGGCGCGCGTGGTGGCGCAGGACGCGAGGATCATCAGCTATTCGTGTCTGGAGTACCCTGAGCGGCTGCGCGAGATTTACGATCCGCC
>DATJRT010000233.1:0-26114 GCA_035504495.1 Occallatibacter sp. | reverse complement strand
TTTCTCGCGCCGCACAGCTGGTAAAGCCGATTTTGCCCGCAACCGGAATCCATCCCTCCGCTGTCATCGGTGAATCGGTGGAACTCGGCGAAAACACCACCATTGGACCCTGCGCCGTCGTCGGCAACTACGCACAAGTCGGCGCAGGCACGCGCATTGAAGCCGGCGCAGTCGTGGGCGAAGGCGTCCATATCGGCAAGAATTGCCGCATCTACCCTCGCGTCGTCATCTATCCCGGCACGACGCTGGGCAACTGGGTCGTTCTCCACGCGGGCGTGGTTCTCGGCGCAGACGGCTTTGGCTACGTGCGCGATCCCGAAACGGGCGCTTACACGCAATTTCCCCAGCAGGGCACGCTGGTGATCGAAGACGACGTGGAGATCGGCGCCAACTCCACCATCGATCGCGGCGCGCTGGGCGAGACGCGCATCCGGCGCGGAACGAAGATCGACAACCTGGTGCACGTGGGGCACAACTGCGACGTGGGCGAGGACGTGATTCTGGTGGCGCTCACGGGCATCTCGGGTTCGTCAACCGTCGGGCGAGGCGCGATTCTCGCCGGACAGGTGGGCATCGGCGATCACGCGCACGTGGGACCGGGCGTAATTCTCGGCGGCCAGTCCGGCGTGTTCAACGGCAAGACCGTGAGCAATGAAGGGCTGCGTCCAGGCACGGTGCTTTACGGCACTCCGGCGCGCCCGCTCAAACAGGTGCTGCGCGAGCAGGCGGTCCTGGCCCGGCTGGCGCGAAAAGACAGGGGACAAGGGACTAAGGACTAGCGGATGGCGATCGTGGTTGTGAGCGGGAGCGGCCGAGGAGCGGGAAAGACTGTGCTGGTTTGCGGACTCATCGCCGCGCTGCCTGAGTTTGCCTGGGTGGCGGTGAAAGTGACGACACACGCTCACTCGGTGCTGGCGCGCATTTATGAAGAGCCTGTCGCGGAAAACTCTTGCGCGCAGGGTTTCGACGCGGGGCAGCAAACGGATACCGCACGCTATCTCGCGGCGGGGGCTTGGCGCGCGTTCCTGGTGAGCGCACTCGATTCCGAGCTGGACAAACGCCTGAGCGAGCTCAGAGGGCTGGTTGGCTTGGAAGCGAATCTGCTCTTTGAGTCAAATCGCGTTCTGCGCCATGTGCAGCCGGATGTTTGCCTTGCCATCGAGGCCGATGCGGATGCTCCGCGCAAACCGTCGTTTACGCTTGTGGAGCGGGTGAAGCAGGCGACGGTGCGAAGGGCCGGGTTCGGCGCCGGAGATAAGGTTCCCGGTGGCGCAGAGCCGGTTTTTGAGTTGACGGATTTTGCGAGCATTCCCGAGTCGATGCAGCAATGGCTGCGCGCGCGGCTGCTTCCAGGAGCTCGTCCGGAAGAGTGCTTGGGTTAGGTTTCTTCGGAGGGAAAAGCCTCGGCCTTCAACGAGCCGTCGCGCTGCTTGACCAGCATCTGCACCTTGCCTTCGGCTTCGTCGAGTTCCTTCTTGCATGCCGCCGAAAGCCCAACGCCCTCCTCGAAGAGCTTGAGCGACTCCTCGAGCGCGAGATCGCCCTTTTCGAGTTTGTCTACGATGGATTCGAGTTTCCTGAGGGATTGTTCGAAGGATGGCATGGCGTACGAGTTCCTTATGAGCTCTCAGGATACATGATTGTGCGCGCGAAGCGCTTTCGCGAGGCAGGAGGGAATTATCGGTGAGCGGCGCGAAGGATGATGAGCAGACACAGGATCGCGCCCGACACGGCCAGGACGGCAGCCGCGGTGAATCCCGTCGATCGTACCGTCGTGCGCGCGTCCTGGAAGTCCTCGTCGTCGCTCTGCAGATTTGCGTATTTCCTCCACCAGCGGAGAGACCAGAAAGGAAACGCGCAGGAAAGGAGGGCGAACAGCGCGCTAAGCGCCAGAAAGGAATTTTCAAATCCAGCAACAAGCATGATGCGGGAAGATCCGCGCGCGAGGCAGATAACGACACCCAAGGCCAACATGAAAGCCACTACCGCCGAGTTGCGCAGGAAGCTCGCGTCGCTGCATGCCTCGTCGACCCGCGCAAGAAGGTGGGCGGCTTTTTGCGCTGCTTCGTGGTTTACCTTGGCGCCGCAGAACCGGCAAACGTCAGCGGAGGTGTCGATTGTTTCCTTGCAGTGCGGGCATTCGAAGACGTCCAGTTCTTCGGTCGTATTGTCCGTGATAAGCCCATCTGCCATAGGTAGGCGCCTGCTGAAGAGAGCCGGCCGCTCTCAATTGAATTGAGTGGAGACTGGTGTACTCACAAGATGGCACAAACGCACGCAAATTACACTGGCGCAAAGGTGTCAGGACGCCGAAGGAACCTGAGAAGGCACGCTGGCGAGGACTTCGGCCGCGGCCGCGTAGTTCCCAAAGGGCGCGCTGACCTGTACGCCATCCACGTAGGGCCGCACTGAGGCGAGCATCTCCTGCGCGATTTTGATACCTTCCTGGCGCCCGGCCTCCGTGGTGCCGGCCTGGGCCATGCGCAGCATGATCTCCTCCGGCATGGAGAGGCGGAGATCGTTCTTCATGTACTCGGCGTTGCGCAGGCTGGCCAGCGGCCACAGGCCGGCGATCACGGGAATTTTATGATCGCGGATGCGCTCCAGGAAGTTTTCGAGCAGGCGCAGGTCGAAGACCGGCCGGGTGATGCAGTACTCGGCGCCGGCCTCGACTTTGTAGGCAAAACGCCGCAACTCGTTCTCCAGGTCGGGCGCGCCGGGATTGGCGGCCACCCCGATGGTGAAGTTGGTGCTGACGCCGAGGGCATTGGAGCCCACGTCGAGACCGCGATTGAGGCGGTGCACGATGTTCACCAAACCGATGGAATCAACGTCAAATACCTGAGTCGCGTCAGGATAGTTTCCCAGGCTGGTGGGTTCGCCGGTCACGCAGAGGATGTTGTGGAGGCCGATGGACGAGGCTCCGAGCAGGTCAGACTGGATGGAGAGCAAGGTGCGATCGCGGCAGGCATAATGCAGAACCGTTTCCAACCCCGTATGCTGCTGAATCTGGATGCACAGGCTGAGGCCGCTCATGCGGGCAGAAGCCTGCGGGGCGTCATATACGTTGACGCCGTGCACGCCCAGCCGCGCCAGCAGAGCCGCGCCTTCGATCTCCCTGGAGCAGTCGATGCCCTTGGGCGGAATGATCTCCGCCAGGGCGACGAATTTCTTTTCGGCAAGCAGGGCGCCGACGCGCGAGCGCGCGGCAAGCGGGGCCGGCGGCGTCTCCGCGCTCTCGACGGGCGCTGCGCCTGCCCCTTCCACGTGTGCCTGCTCGTCCATGGAGCGGATGGCCGAGCGCATGGCGCGAATGTGATTGGGCGTGGTACCGCAGCAGCCGCCCACGATCTGCACGCCGGCGTTGACGGCCTTGCGGGCAAAGGTGGCCATGTACTCCGGGGAGCAGAGATAGACATTTCGCCCTTCCACGGCGCGGGGCATGCCGGCGTTGGGCATGGCTGCGAGGGGCAGCGTGGTTGCGCGCCGCATCGCCTCGATTGCCGTGAGCACCGTGGTGGGGCCGGCGGAGCAGTTCACGCCGATGGCGCCGGCGCCCCACTCCGTGAGCAGGGCCGCAGCCTGCGCGGCCGAGGAGCCGTCCAGGCAATTGCCTTCGTCATCGACCGTGACCATCACCAGAACCGGCAGATCGGGCGCCACGGTGCGCGCCGCCTCGAGCGCCTGGTGGGCCTCATTCAGCGCGGGCACGGTCTCGATGATCAGCAGGTCGACTCCCGCGCGATGCGCGCCGTCTCGCGTGCCGCTCTCGGCGCCAACTTCGGTCAGTGCGGCAATCTGCTCGGCAAAAGCCGCGCGGGCTTCGTCCAGCCCGGTCTTGCCCAGCGGTTCAAGGCGTACGCCCAGCGGACCGACCGAGCCGGCGACCCACGCTGCGCCTGCCTGTTTTTCCTTGAAGCGCTCCACCGCCTGGCGCGCCAATCGCACACCGGCCCGATTGATCTCTTTCACCTGGCCGCCCAGCCCGTGCCGCGACAGGCGGAAACGATTCGCGCCGAAGGTATTGGTTTCGAGAATCTCCGCGCCCGCCTGCAGATACTCCTCGTGCACCGAAAGAACCCGGTCCGGATCGGAGAGGTTGAGCTCGTCGTAGCAGCGGTTGCTCATTACGCCGCGGGCGTAGAGCAAGGTGCCCATGGCGCCGTCGGCAAGCACGGGACGGTCGGCGAAGATCTCGGCAAACCGGGTCATCCTAGTCAAATGCTATCGCATCGCAGGGAAGATCGTACCCGCTTCACAGCTGCCGGGGCCGCTTGCGGCGCACTCTGCGCGCGCCGCCGCGCCCGGTTGCTTTGTTATACTTCGGGAGTCGCAACTTCGGCAGAATCGCGTTTGTGGGCCGCGGGTTTGCCGCCTGCCGGCCGCGCCGGGTGGCCAGCAGCGGGCACGCGCTCGGGGTCGCTGGGGCGCAATCAATCGAGGTAAGGGATTTTGAAGAAGAGAAGTCTTTGGATGAGCGCTGCCGCCGCCCTGGCGGTTGCGATTGTGCTGGCGGGATGTGGCAGTACCTCTTATTTCGATGGCCGCAAGCTGCCGCCCAGCAGGCTGGTGAATCGCGTATTGGTGGCGATCCAGAACTCAAGCGCGCTGCAGAGGGGCACGCTGGAGATTATGGATGCCTACTATGACATCCGCAGCGGCTACAACGGCGAACCACCCTCGTTCACGATTGCGGGATTTGGCGGCGCGCTGCCCATCACCATTCAGAACATGCCCGAGGAGCAGGCTGGCGCCATCTACGGCTCCGGAGACGGCACCTTGTCGCTCGCGAACTATCAGGCGGAGAGGACCACCGGAACCGTCAGCGGACTGAGCGGCTTTTCCTCGAGCATTTTCATTACCCGCAATCAGGAGTTCGTGTTTGCCGCCAGCCAGGCAGCGCATGTGCTCACCGTGGTGAACCAAGCCACGGGCGCATCTTTCGGCCTGAGTCTTCCGGGTGTCTACCGCGTCAGTGTGAATCCCGGCGGCACGGTGGCGCTGGCTTTCGTGCAGAACTCGAATTTCGTTTATTATCCGGTTGAACTCACCACGCCGCAAACGCTCTCCTATTCCGGCGGTCCTTCCACCTGGCCGCTGGGCGCGGTGGATTGCGAGCCGCAGAGTGCGCCCGTCTGGTGCCTGCTTCAGGCGCTCGATCCCTCGAGCACGAGCGGAAATCCGAAGCCGCTCACGTTCGATCGGCCGGTCAAGGCGGTATTCTCGGCCGACGGCAATACGGCATACATTCTGAGTTGCGGCCCCGAGTGCGGCGGCACCACCTCAGGCATAACGCCCCTGCCGATCGCGCCCATGCTGTTTCTTCCCGGACGCGCGTCGGGGCTGTTGCCCACGCAAGCGGCGATGGCGGGCTGCTCAGCATCGAACACCGCGGATTCGTGCACGCTGGCCATTTCCGGCGGGTCGAGCAATGCCCTCGTCGATAGCTCCACGATGTACGTCGTGGGCCAGGCGCCGCAGGTGATCAATGGACAAACGCTCTTCGGCGGCAATCTGACCGTGCTAAGTCTCTCCAGTTCCGCAACCGGCTGGGCTACCATCGCCAGTACCGCCGCCATAAGCGATGGCCAGCCCGGCGCCACCAGCCGCATGATCGAAGCCGACGACAACACGCTCTGGATCGGCATGACCGGATGCACCATAGGCGTCCGCTACGCCACCAATCCGGCCAGCGGCTACGGCTGCCTGACCATGTACAACACGGCCACCAACAAGGTGGTCATGCTGGAGCCCTATATCGGCAACGCCACCGGGATTGCCGCCGTGACCGGACTGCACAAGATCTATGCGGCCGAGGGCGGGCAGGTGTATATCTACTCCACCGTGAATGGCTCCTCGATCGACAACCAGTATGTCACCGTCACCGGAACCGCCTACGACGTTGCCTACATGGACGCGGTGAGCGACGGCGACAACACCGTGTACTGAAACCGATGTCCGCGGAGACTGCTGCACCCGATTCCAGCGCGGCGCACGCCGACGTGCTGGCCATGGCCGCTCACCGCGACGATGTGGAGCAGACCTGCGGCGGAACTCTGCTGCGCATGGCTGCGCGCGGTCTGCGCACGGCCATCCTCGATCTGACGCAGGGCGAAGCGGGCACGCGCGGCACGGCCGAAGACCGCGCCCGCGAAGCGGCGGAGGCGGCGAAGATTCTCGGGGTGGGATGGCGTGAAGCGCTGGCGCTGCCCGATGGCGCAATCGAAAACACGCTTCCGAACCGGCTCGCGATTGTCCGCGTGCTGCGGCTTCTGCGCCCGCGGGTGGTCATTCTGCCCTATTGGCAGGCGCGCCACTCGGATCACGCCATCGTGGCCACACTCGGTTACGATGCCTGCTTTCTCTCCGGGCTCGCCAAGTTCGAAGCCGGTTCTGAGCCGCATCGCCCGTTCAAGATTGTCTACGCCAGCCTTTACGCCGACGTTCGTCCCAGCTTCGTCGTCGATATCACACCGTTTATCGAGCAGCGTCATCTGGCCCTGATGGCGTACCGGTCGCAGTACGCCAATCAATCCGCCGGCAGCGGGCTTTTCGTTGCGGAGGAGGAGATTCGCGAGCGGACATTCGCCGAAGCGCGCCATTACGGACAGCTTGCCGGCGTGCGCTATGGCGAGCCTTTCGTGCAGAAAGAAGTTGGGCTGGTGGACGATCTGACCTTGCTGCCGGTGCAATCGATGTGAAGACTCGCTGGCCGGGCGTCGATAAGATTTTCTTATGGAATTCAAAAACAGAGTAAGTTTGCTTTATGTGGCCGGCTCATAGAAACTGAGGCCTGGAGGCTTCGATAGCCGATGGCGCAGTCCTGGGATCCTGAAACCTACGGCCGCAACGGCGCATTCGTACATCAGCTTGCCGGCGGAGTGCTCGAGTGGCTTAATTCCCGGCCCGGCGAACGCATTCTCGATCTTGGCTGCGGGGACGGCCAGCTCACGCTGCGCCTGGCCGCGAGCGGCGCGCAGGTGACGGGCGCCGACCTGTCGCCGGAGATGGCTGCCGCAGCGCGGGCGCGCGGCGTGGATGCGCAGGTGGCCAACGCGGAAGCTCTGCCTTTCGAAGACGCCTCGTTCGACGCGGTTTTTTCGAACGCCGCCCTGCACTGGGTGCGCGATCAGGATGCCATGCTGGCCGAGGTTCGCCGCGTGCTGAGGCCCGGCGGCCGTTTTGTAGCGGAGATGGGAGGCCACGGCAACATCGCCGCCATCCGCGTGGCCTTCATCGCCGCGCTCGCGCGTCACGGCCAGGCCAGCCGCGAGGACGGAGTGAACTACTATCCCACTCCGGAGTCCTATACCCGCCGTCTCGAGAGAGCCGGTTTCCGCGTGGAGCGCATCGCGCTCATCCCCCGGCCCACGCCACTGGGCGAAGGCGGCATTGCCACCTGGCTCAGGACCTTTCGCAAGGGCGTGATCGACTCGCTGCCTGTATCGCTGCAGGAAACGGTCATCGACGACACCGCCGAGCTTCTCTCCACCGCTCTTCGCGACGAAGACGGCAACTGGACGACTGACTATGTGCGGCTGCGGTTTGTTGCCGTGAAGTGAGAGTGGAATTTCACTTACCTGCCCCGATGGACAAACGGAAAACCGTGCCACAGCCTCCGGAGTTGAGACACTTGGGGTTGCTTCCACCATTGAAGGTCGTGCCATAGAGGTTTCCATCTGCGGCCTGCATGAGCGCCGCGATGGGGTAAGCATCGCTGCCGTCGAAACTGTGGAGCGCAGTCACTTTCCAAGTTGGTTTCACTTTGCTTGGCGGGGTCACTTTTGGCGGCGGCGTCGCTTTGAAGACGGTTCCTTGTCCCGTGGCACCGCCGTAGTACGCGGTGCCGTAGAAGTTTCCGTCGGTACCTTGCACCAGCGTGGAGTAGGGCGAGCCGCCTATGGCGCAGCCGGTGCAGAAACTGAAAATGGTGGTCAAAGCACCCTCAGCGGTGACTTCAAAGAAGGTACCTGCGTTTCCGCTTCCTCCTGAAAACGTGGTGCCGTAGAAACTGCCATCCCTGGCCTGGATGAGCCCACCCTTCGGATTGCCTCCATCGGTGCATTGCGGCTTTGAGCAGAAGGTGTAAAGGGTGCTGAGTGCGCCAGAGGAAGTGATTTGATAAATGGTGCCGCTGCCTTTGCCGCCCTGTGACGTCATGCCGTAGAGGCTGCCATCGGTGCTCTGGGTCAGCTCGGCGACGGGGTTGGAACCGTCGGTGCAGTCGGGTTTGGTGCAGAAACTGTAAAGGGTAGTCAGCTCGCCCGCGGATGTAATTTTGAAAACGGTGCCGCTGTCCTTCGTCCCGCCTCCCGACGTGGTTCCGTAAAGGTTTCCGTCTGCGCCTTGAACGAGAGCCGCATAGGGGTTATAGCCATCGGCGCAGTTCTGCATTGCACAGAAGCTGTAAATCGTGGTTACCTCCCCGGCCGGCGTCATTTTGAAAACTGTGCCATTGCCGTTGTGGGCGCCACCGCCTACAGTTGTGCCGTAGAAGTTGCCGTCTTTGGCTTGAATGAGCCCGGCTTGAGGCCCTGTTCCTTCGGTGCAGTCGGGTTGCTCGCAAAAATTGTGCAGTGTCGTGAGCTTTCCGTCCAGGCCGATCTTGAAGATCGTGCCGCAGCCGCCCGAACAGTTGGCAGTGGAGCCGCCACTGGAGGTCGTTCCATACAAATCTCCGTCGCTGGCCTGCACAAGAGTGACAGACTTCGGATTGGCCCCATGGTCGCCGTCGAAGGTCAGCAGAGTGGTAAAGCCTTGTGCGCGTGAGCCAATAGCCGCAACGCAGAAGAAAGCGGCAGGCAAGAGTACATTCGATAGCCTGAGTCTGGTCATTGAATCCTCCCGGGGATGCATTTCGCGTTGCTCCGGAGTCTGATTTTTCGGGTGCGATTGGTCTGGATTGTACTGCTCCTGAGTTGTATTGCAAGAGCAAAGCTGCGATTGCGGTTGAAAAGGAGGGCGATTCCGCGCCGCCCTGAACTGGCCCCGTTATCGGCAGAGAAACCGCGCTCCTCCGGGAGAGCCTGCAATCAGTTCTGAGCGAGAATGCGGAACAAGCCAAGCAGCAACAGTTCTTTGATGGCGCAAAGGGGGCGAGCAACCGGTATCGGCGGCATGCGTCTAACGACCTAACGGCGCGCTACGCCCGGCGCCGGATGCGTGTGCTTATGCAGCTTCCCCGTCTTGAACGCCGCCCTGAGCTCGATGCTTTGCGCGGGCTTTTCCTGGCGTGGATGACGCTCACGCATCTGCCCACGCACTTCAGCGATTTTGTCAATTCGCCCGTTGGTTTTGTCTCCTCGGCCGAAGGTTTTGTCTTTGTCTCTGCCCTTCTGGTGGGCCGGCTCTACTTCCGCGAACTGGCGCGGGACGCCGCGGGCGTGCGCAATCGCCTGTGGAAGCGGTCGCTCAAAATCTACGGGTACCACCTGGTCATGCTGGCGCTGGTTTTCACGGTTGCCGCCGCTTTTGCCGTGCACACGCACAAGGCGGCCATTTCGAACCTTCTCGATTTTTATCTCGCCCATCCGTTTGTGGCCATTATTGGCTCCGTCCTGCTGCTGTATTGTCCGCCGCTGCTCGACATTCTTCCCATGTACGTGACCTTTCTCTTTCTCACGCCGGTGCTGCTCTCGGCAGCCCTGCGTTTCGGATGGAGAAAAATCCTTTTCTTGAGCGGCTGCATCTGGCTGCTGGCGCAGTTCGGGCTACGCGACCTGGTGCATAACTGGGTGGTTCACCTCACCCATCTGCAGATTCCGATTCAGGAGACGGGCGCCTTCAACCTCTTCGCGTGGCAAGCGGTATGGACGGCCGGACTCTGGGTGGGAGCACGGGGTGCCGTGCGCCGCGAAGCCTTTGGCGATCCGCCAGCGTGGCTGGCCGCCGCGTCCTGCGCGCTGTGCCTGTTCTTCGTGGGCATCCGCTGGGGCTGGCTTGGCCCGCACCTCACGTGGCAGGCGCTGGACATTCAGCTGGACAAGTGGCAGATCGGGCCGTTGCGCGTGATCAATCTGATCACGTTTTCGATTGTGGTCTATTGGCTGCGCCGCCATCTGGTGAAATTCATAGCGGTCGAGCCGTTTCTGACCCTGGGCAAGGCCTCCCTACGTGTTTTCTGCACCCACTTACTTTTCGTCTTCGTGGGGCTGGGCCTGCTGGTTCGGGACGTGGGCGAGGATGTGGGCGCGCCCCTCGAGCAGTTGCACGGGGTTGCGGCCATTCTGTTGGTTGCGGCCACATTTACGGTGCTGATTCTGGTTGCGTCGGACGAGGTGCGCAAACGCCGCAAGCGCAACAACAACCGTCAAACGGCCGAGATGGCCGGCTCGGCGTCGCCAGCTCCTCCGCCGCAGTCCGGCGCGGACGACGACCGAAGAGTCCCGGTCCGCGCGTTTGGCGGAGAAACAGCCCTACCGGCCTCTCTCCGCTCAGGTGAGCAGTTGCCGGCCGGACTCTCAGCGGTTGAAGACTCGCGCTGACGGCGCGCGTCGCCGCAGGCCGAATTCATCAAACGTTTGCAATCTGTTTGCCTGCGTGCATTACTCTGTTCATGGGTCCTGGCGTCTCCGTTTCCGATTCTGTAACTTTCGCCAGGGCGAGGGCTGACCGTTTGAGCCAATCCGTGTTTGTTCTGGAAGACGATGCCGATATTTCCCGGCTCGTTCAGCATCACCTTGAAGCGGCGGGCTTTGAGGCGCGCCTCTACCACACACCAACCAGCCTGATTCCCGATGCGGAGCGCAAGCCGCCGGCGCTGTTTCTTCTCGACATCATGGTGCCCGGCGGCGACGGGCTCGATGTTTGCCGGCGCTTGCGCGGCCACAACGGCCTTTCCACGGTGCCCATCATCTTTCTGACGGCGAGGGCCGGGGAAAACGACCGCGTGCTTGGCCTGGAACTGGGCGCCGACGACTACATTACCAAGCCGTTTTCGACGCGCGAGCTGGTCGCCCGCGTGAAGGCCGTGCTGCGCCGGTTCGAGCGCCCCTCCACGCCCGCCGTGATCAGTTTTGAAGAGATCATCATTGATGCAAGCGCCATGCAATTAAAGGTTCGTGGCGAGCTGACCACCACCACGGCGACCGAATTCCGGCTGCTCGACTATCTGGCGCGGCATCCGGGCCGCGTCTTCAGCCGCGACCATCTGCTTGATGCGGTGTGGGGCGATGCGCGCTTCGTTACGCCCCGCTCCGTCGACGTGTACGTGCGCCGCATCCGCGAGAAGATTGAGATCGATCCGGAAAATCCGCGTTACTTAAAGACGGTCCGCGGCGCGGGATATCGTTTTGAACTTCCCAGAAGCGATTGATTGCGGAAACTGCGCAATCTTGCTGTTTGCCTTACGCCGATGCCGGAAGCGCCCTGCATGCAATGCGTTGCGTGACCATGCCTTGAGCGACCACTGACTTGATCGATGACCTGCCAGCCGCCAAACGGGCAAAATGGGAAGGGGAAATGACCCCATGACTTCAAAAGTCTTTCTCAAACTTCTCGGTCTTTTTTTCCTGCTGCTGGCCTTTCATACGCTGGTGATGGAGTTTCTCTTTCACCGGTTCGTGGAGCATGCGGCCGATGTCACGTTGCGCTCGCTGGGGCGCGAGGCTTTCTGGTCCGGCGTGATTGCCCTGGGGGTGGCGCTTCCGGTGGCCGCGTGGATTTCCCTGCGCATCTCCGGCCGGCTGCAGCAGGTGATGAACTTTGCCCGGCGCATTGCCGACGGCGACCTGGCCGCGCGGCTGAACGAAACCAATCAGGACGAGCTCTCGCCCATGGAAGCAGCCTTGAACCAGACCGCCGAACGGCTGGGCAAGGATTTTGCCGAGCTAGAGAGCAGCCGCCATGAGCTTACGGTGATGCTCGACTCCATGCAGGAGGCGGTGGTCGCGGTCACCTCGGAGGGGCTGGTGCGCTGGTCGAACGCGGTTATGCAGCGCATCGCGGGCATGCAGATTCGCCCAGGCCGCCCGCTCATCCATGCGGTCCGCGACCCGGAGCTGCTCTCCTCGGTCCGCGTGGTGCTCGAGCGCAGGGAACTCTGCTTCGGACGCGCCAGCTCGCTGGCGCCGGGCCGCGTCTTTGAGATCAATGCCGCTCCTTTGCCATCGGGCGGCGCGCTGGTGGTGCTTCATGACGTCACCGGCATTGAAGCGGCGCAGAAATCCCGGCGCGAATTTGTGGCTAACGTGAGCCATGAGCTGCGCACGCCGCTCACCTCCATCCAGGGATACGTGGAGACGCTTATCGAAGATCCCAATCCCGGCTCCGCAGCCACGCGCGAATTCCTCGGAATCATCCTCAAGAATGCATCGCGCATGAGCCGGCTCACCGAGGATCTGCTGGCCCTGGCCAGCGTGGAGAGCCCGGACTACAAGCTCAGCCTGCAGCCCATGCGCGCCAGCGCGCTGGTGAAGGACGCGATCGAATCCCTGGGCGGCATGCTCGTGGACTCCGGCATCAAGCTGCAATCGGCGGGCGCGCCCGAGGCACTGGTGATGGCCGATCCCGACGCCATGAACCAGGTATTTGGCAATCTGATCGAAAATTCTCTCAAATATGCCAAGGAGGGCAAGCGTATTCGCCTGGGCGCGCGCGAGCTGGCCGCGGAAATCCAATTCACCATCCAGGATTTCGGTCCCGGCATCGCCTCAGAGCATCTGGAGCGCATCTTCGAGCGCTTCTATCGCGTGGACAAAGCCCGCTCGCGCGAATCTGGCGGAACGGGTCTTGGCCTGGCTATCGTCAAGCACATTGTGCAGGCCCACGGCGGCCACATCTGGGCGGAAAGCGAGCTGGGCAACGGCGCATCGTTCCACTTTACGCTGCCGCTGGCGCCGGCCGCGCCGTCCATGCCGAAGCCGGCCGAGGCGCCTTCCGCAACGGCTTCCGCGGTGACGGAAGCGGCCTCCTGAGCGGCCGTTTCGCCGGCCTCGGCGCGAAACATGAAAAACGGATTGCAGGGAGCGGATTCGGCATCTCTTGAAGCGTGTCGATTTTGTCTCGACGCCGGAGGACGCCCGCGCGCCGACTCAACTCCTTGAAATGCCTGTGAATTCATGTCTCCGTAACAATTCCCATAGAGAATGAACGCGGCAGGAAATCTCGAAAAAGGGGAGCGTGAGGATGAAGAAGACATTGGTTGCCGTTGCGTTGTTTCTTGTTGTTGCCGCGGCCCAGGCGCAGAAGCTGACCGCCGCGGGCGCGACATTTCCTTACCCGATTTATTCGAAATGGTTCACGGAATACAGCGCGGCGCATCCGGGCGTCGAGATCAATTACCAATCCATCGGTTCGGGCGGCGGCATCGCGCAGGTGACCAAGGGGCTGGTGGATTTCGGTGCGTCCGACATGCCCATGACCGACCAGATGCTGGCCAGCTCGCCCATCAAGCTCATTCACATTCCCACGGTTCTTGGCGCCGTTGTGCCCATCTTCAACGTTCCCGGCGTCACCGATCTCAATTTCAGCCCCGACGTGCTGGCTGACATCTACCTGAGCAAGATCACAAACTGGAACGATCCCCGCATCGCCAAAGATAACCCGGGGGTGCATTTGCCGGACCAGAAGATCATCGTCGTCCACCGTTCCGACGGCAGCGGCACCAGCTTCATCTTCACCGACTACCTGAGCAAGATAAGCAAGGAGTGGGCTGAGGGCCCCGGCAAGGGCACTTCGCCGAACTGGCCGGTGGGCGTGGGCGGCAAAGGCAATGAGGGCGTGGCCGGCCTGGTGCGCCAGTTACCCGGCGCAATCGGATACGTCGAGCTGATATACGCTCTGCAGAACCACATCAACTTCGGTTCCATCAAGAACGCAGCAGGCAACTGGGTGAAGGCTTCCATTGATGGCGTGACCGAGGCAGCGGCCAGCATCAAGGACATGCCTGCCGATTTTCGCGTGTCCATCACCAATGCTCCGGGAGCGAATGCCTACCCGATATCGAGCTTTACCTATCTGTTAATTCCCGCCAAACCCATTAATCCGGCAAACGAGCACGTGCTCAAGGATCTATTGAGCTGGTGCATCAAGTCCGGCGAGAGCGAGGTTTCAGCGCTTTCCTACGCGCCTCTGCCGCAGAACCTGGCCGACAGAGTGCTGAAGGTCATCTACTCGCTGCCGGATTAAAGTTTCAGGCCGCCCTTGTGCCGCCGCGGGGCCCGGAAGAAACTCCGGGCCCCCGCATTTGGTCGGGGCAGCCCGAAACAGACCAGGTCTGCGCGCCCAGCGATGCCCCTCCTGTTGCAAAATCGGACACTCCGGATTGAACGCGGGGCTAAAGTCCGGTGCTCTTCAGCCGATAAGAGGACACGAGGTGCCCTCATGGAGTTGAGCCCCATCCCCGGCATTCGCTCCTTTGCCGCCGCCAAAGCCGCACCCGCGGACTTTCAGCTCTCTGCGCTTCTCGATATTGACGAGGTGGCGCGCCCCGGCAACAGCACGGGCTCAGGAGAGCGGAAAAAGGCCGCAGGCGCGGAAGAGATGGAGAGCGACGACCTGGCGCTCGCCGGCGAGGCCGCCGATTCCGCGAGCGACGCTCCCCAAAGCAGCATCAGCCTCTTCGCCTGATTTCCACCTGCGCCCGATTGCGCCTATAACGTTCGTTTGAACAGCGGCGCGGCGATCAGCAGCGTACCTATGCCGAAAACGGAAAGAAAGAGAAGATCCTGGTAGATGGAGACCCAGCCTCCGTCTTTCAGCAGAATCTCCTGCAATCCATGGATGGCATAGGTGAACGGATCGGCGATGGCGATGGCGCGCAGCCACGGCGGAAATGCGGAAATGGGATAGATGGCGCCCGAAGGGAAGAACAGCAACGTGTTGAGGACGCCGAACATCGCCCGCGGCACCAGCGGGTCGTCCACGCGCACCATCATCAGAAACATCATTCCGTTGAAGGCGATGGAGGTGACCAGAATCACGGCCAGCAGCTCGAGATCCTGCATGGGATGAAAGATGACGCCCAAGCCTGCCAGCAGCGATCCGATCACGGTGAGGGAGATGCCCGCCAGCACCGCTTTGATGGCGCCGGCCACGTTCAGACCCATTACCAGCTCGAGGCCGGTAATCGGCGTGACCAGATAGCCCTCGTGCACGCCGCGGGCCTTGTCGTCGATGTAAAGCATCCCGCCGCCAATCATGACGGAAACATACATGGCGAGCGCAATGGAGCCGGCGAGGAGAAACTTCATGTAGGCCACGTACGGGTAAATCTCCACGATGTCGAGAGCGATGTTTTTGTCGATGGGATCGGCAATCAGTGGCGCGTTGAGCGCATCCACGAGCGACTGCAGCTCCGATTCGAGGCTGCTGGACATGAACTGATCGGAGTTGTCCACCACCAGGCCGAGCTCGGGCGCATCCTGCGCGTACACGCGCCGCGAGTATTGCGCGGGAATGATCACCGCGGCGTCGAGCTTGCCCGTCTGCACCGCGTTGCGCGCCGTGCGCTCGTCGGGATAATCGAAGGTCTTGAAGGTCTTGATGGTCGCGTTCACCGCATCGAAGGCCTCATGCACCTTCACCGCCTCCGGGCCGTGATCGTAATCGACCACGCCCACGCGCGCATGGGTGATCTTGCCTCCGAACGCATTGCCCAGAATCACCAGTTGCACCAGCGGCAACATCATCGACATGATCATGAGCACCGGCGAGCGGAAAAACTTCCGCATCTCGCGCTCGACGATGGCCATCATTCTGTTCATCGCTGATCTCCCGGCCGCTGCAGCATGGCCCACGAGGCCATCGCCGGCTTTACCTGCTCGTCACGGAGCTGGCGTCCGGTGTAGTGAACGAACACGTCGTCAAGGGTGGTGTTCTGCACGCTCAGCGAGGTGAGGGTTTCGCCAAGGCTCGCAGCCAGCTCCACAATCTGCATGGTGGTTCTGGAGCCGGATTTGGTGATGACGCGATAGAAGCCGGAGCTCTCCGGCTGCACGCTGGTGACGCCTTCCAGATTTTCGAGCCGGTCCCTCCATTCTTCTGCTTCGCGGTCGAAATGGACCTCGACGACGTTGGCGCCGGCCACGCTGTTCTTGAGCTCAACCGGGGTGCCCAGAGCAACGAGTTTTCCGTGATCCACAATGGCGATGCGGTCGCACAGCTTGTCGGCTTCTTCCATGTAGTGCGTGGTGAGCAGAATAGTGAGCTTGCGCGTGGTCCTCAGGTTATTCAGCATCTCCCATACGGCGATGCGCGAGACCGGATCGAGCCCCGTGGTGGGCTCGTCGAGAAAGAAAATGCGGGGATCGTGCACCAGCCCGCGGGCAATCTCCAGACGCCGCCGCATGCCGCCGGAAAGCGTCTTGGTGGGCGCCTCGCGCCATTTGCTCAGGTCCACCGCTTCGAGCACTTCGGTGACATTTTTCTCCCGCCGCGCCCGCGGCACGCTGTAAAGCTTCGCGTAGATGAGGAGGTTTTCTCCAACGGTGAGATCGGGGTCGCTGGTGAGTGCCTGCGGAATCACGCCAATGAGGCGCCGCACCGCGTCGGGATCCTTCTCGACGTCGTGAGCGGCCACGATCGCCTTGCCGGAGGTGACCGGAATCAGCGTGGTCATCATGCGGATGAGCGTGCTCTTGCCCGCGCCGTTCGGTCCCAGCAGGCCAAAGATTTCACCCTCGGCGACGCGGAAGCTCACGTCCTTGACGGCTTCAAAGTCGCCGTAGCGCTTGACGATGTGCTCGACTTCCATGGCCGTGGGGCGCTCGGCCACGCTGCCATTCCCGGCCGCGCTCATGGCTTCACCAGCCGGCTTTTGGGAATGTAAACTTCGGCGGTCATGCCGGGCACGAATTCCTCGCCCGGATTGGGGATGAGCAGCTTCAACTGCACCGTCTTGATGTCGCGCTTCTCCCGGCTTACGTCGCGTTGCGTGGCAAAATCCGCCTCGGCCGCCTTGGCAATCACCTGGCCCCAAACCGTGCGTCCGCTGGGCATGACTACGCGCAGGCTGTCGCCCAGTTTCACGCTGTCGGCCTGCGTCTCCGGCAGCGGCGCATAGACCCAAGTTTGTTTGAGGTCCATGATGGTGACGATGGGCGTTCCCGCGGCCACCACTTCTCCCTGGCGCGCGGCCCACTCGTTGACCACGCCGCTCACGGGTGCTTCAATGCGCGCATAGCCCGCCTCCACCTGCGCTTCCTGAGCCAGGGCGCGGGCATTGGCCTCCGCGTCGCGGGTCTCATGCACGGTTCGCTGCGAGACCGCCGTCAGCAACTCGTGCGCCTTTGCCTCGCGAAGTTGAGCCTGGGCTGCGCTCAGGTTGCCGCGCGCCGTGTTCACCGCCGCTTCGGCAGCGTTCAGGCTGGTCACGGCGTCTTCCTCAGCCTGCGTGCTCATGATGCCCTGCTTGGCCAGAGCCACGGTGCGGCTGGTGTCAGCTTTCTGGTGGTCGTAATTGGCCTGCGCCTGCGCCAGCGTGGCCTGGGCCGCCTTCACCTGCGCCTCGGCTGCCTGCGTGGCGCTGTCAGTTTCGCCGCGGTTCTCGCGCACAGTTTCTTCGCTCTCGTTCAGTTTCCATTGGTCACCGGCGGCAGTGGCCTGCGCCGCTTTCAGCGCTGCGTCAAGGTCCTTGCTCTCGATTACCGCGATCAAATCCCCGGTCTGCACGTGGTCGCCCTCTTGCACCGTCAGCTTCTGGATCCGCCCCGGAATCTTCGAGCTTACGATCACCTCGTTGGCGTCCACTGTTCCGATCAGTTGCAGTTCGCCGCCCTGCGGCACTGTCAGCAGGTACCAGATCAGCGACCCGGCCGTGAGCAGGCCCAGAATCAGAAACACACGATTACGCGCGTTCACTTGCTTCTCACCTCAATCCTTTTGATTTTTGAGCTATCAGGCATGGGCGTGGCCGCGAGCACGCGCGCAGCCACGCGGGCCCCGTGCCTGCGGTCGCAAAAGATCGCCTGTCCCAGGTATTCCACCGCCGCCCGACGCCGCGCCCTCAGCGCCTTGGGTGCGAACAAGTCCCCGCCGTGGAGCATTCCCATTACCGGACCGGAGAGGAAATAAAAAACATTGGCGCCCAGCGCCGCATACATCATCTGCCACTCGTCCACGCGGATCAGCTCTCCGGTACGCATCCCCTCCGCCAGCAGTTCCTTCAAACGGCCCAGCATCGGCCGGAAGACTTTCTCGACGAGCGGCGTCAGCGCATTCTCCTCGCCGCGCTGGAGGCGCATGAGTTCCTGCTGCATCAGACTCTGAAATGCGCGCTGTGAGTGAATGCGGTCAAAGTGATTGAGCGCAAAGTGCACCAGCCGCTCGCCCGCAGTGCGCCTGCTGTCCAAAACGGCAAGACCGCTGGACACCACGCGCTCCGCCACGGTTTCAAGCGCGGCAGCGTACAACGCCTCCTTACCCTGAAAGTAGTAGTAGAGCAGAGCCTTGTTCACGCGGGCAGCCTCGGCGATCTGCTCCGTGCGCGCCCCGGCCAGCCCGTTTTCACTGAATTCGCCGATGGCCGCTTCCAGAATCCGGGCCCGCGTCCCATCTGCCCGCTCGGTCTGAGCCTTGTTGGAAACCATCTGCATCGAGTTAACTAACTGGTTAGTAAAATAACATGGAAGCGCCCAGCGCGCAAGGCCGGCGTCGCCGCCTCATCGGAACTTGAGAATGGAAACCGCGGTATGCGCCGCGGACTCAGCCGGTCTTGGCCATCAACCGCCGGATCGGCTCGTTGTCGGCATAAACCCGCCACTCCGCCACCTTCCCGTCATCAATGAAGGCGCGGAATGCCCCCGGCGTGCTCCATCGGTTCTCAGGCTTCGCTTGCCCGTCCGGCGCATAACTTCCCTGGGCCACGCCGAGCATCATCACCACCGGCCCGTCGCTCAGGATCTCCTCGACGGCGATCATGTAATCGGGCACCATGCGGAAATAGCCGCGCCACCCGGCGCGCATGGTTTCGCGGCCTGTGACTACGGCGCCCAGCGAATCGATGAAGCGGTGCTCATCCGTCATCAAAGCGGCCAGGCCGTCTGCATCCTGCCGGTTGATGGCGCGCACAAAGCTCTGCGCCACAACCTGCGCCGTCTCGCTCATATCGCTTGGCCCTCCACCGGATCAGGCTGGGCGGCGGCGCGAATCCATCCTGCCGGCGCCGTCCCCGGCCATGCCTCTCCACCGCGCGCGTTTATTGTAACGGTCACGGCGCGGCTGGAGTTTACTGAGTCGCAAGGATGCGTTTCGGCGGGATTCGTCTTTCCCAATCCGGTCTCACCAGGGCAGCGGCTTGCCCTGGTGGAAGAAGCCGCCCGTTGGCCCGTCGCCGGGAAGCGTCGCCAGCGCGGCGCTGGTTTTTCCGCCTTCCTCCAGCGCCATGGGCGCCTGCGATCCGCCCATATCGGTTTTCACCCAGCCGGGATGAGCGGAATTGACCTTGATGTTCGTATGGCGCAGTTCGTAGGCAAGATGGACAGTGAACGCATTCAGCGCTGATTTCGAGGCATCATACGCGAAGGACTTGGCGTCGTAGATGGGTGAGCCGGGCGTGGCCTGCAGCGTGAGCGAGCCAAGAATGCTGGAGAGATTCACGATGCGCGCCGCAGGGCTCTTCCTGAGCAGCGGAAGGAGCGTCTGCGTGAGCGCCACCTGGGCGAAAAAGTTTGTCTCGAATACCTTGCGCAGCAGCTCGAGCGGAACGTCCGCGGCGGAGTGCTCCGGGCCGGTTCCGGGAAATTTTCCGCCGGCGATGCCAGCGTTGTTCACCAGAACGTCGAGCCGGCCATAGCGCGAGTTGAAATACTCGAATGCAGCCTGGCGGCTTTGCTCCTGGGTTACATCGAACTGCAGCAGGTCCGCATCCGCGCCGGCTGCGCGCAGCTTTTCGAGCGCCGTCTCGCCCTGTTTCAGGTCTCTGGAACCGATGACCACTTTGGCCAAATCTTTGAGTTCGAGCGCGGTCTGCAAGCCGAGGCCGCGATTGCCGCCGGTGATGAATGCGATTTTCTTCGCCATAACAACGTTTCTCCTGTTCCCAATTGGATTCGCGTGCATGGGTGAACGGTGCAGGTAGTCTGCAGGTCCTGAGGGCTCAACCGGCGGCGCGCTGGAACGGGTGCATCTCTCAGAGAGACAGCGCGTACTCGGGCAACACGCCGAACTGCGCGGCCATGCGAAAGAATCCGCGCATGCCTTCGAGGCAGTCTTCATCGAGCACATAGTGAATGTTCTCGGTGAAGTAACTGCGGATCGAGCTTTCCGCCAGGGGAAAACGCAGCGCCCATTCCGCCGCGAGCGCCGCGATATGGGCGAGACCGTGATCGCGGGAGTGAATCAAATCCCGGGCAATGCTTTCGTCCCCAGCGTTGTGCTGCGCAGCGCCCCAGACTGCGGAAACGAAGGGAAGGCCATGCAGCGTGTGCCACTCCTCGGCCAGATCGTGATAAACCAGCTCCTCCCGGGTGTGCTCGAACCGGTCGCGGCGATCCTCGAGCGTAAGCAGAGCCGGATCGCCGATGAGAATCGCGGCGTCGGCGACCTGGAGCATCGCTTCCATGTTCGCGGCATGCGGGATGAACGAGACCGCGGGGTTGCGCCACTGATGAAAGAGAATGCGCGCGTAGGCAAGCGTGGTCCGGCTGGCCAGGTCGGCAGCAACTGTGCGCAGCTGCTCAAGCCGCTGGCGTGCGCGGCGCACCAGCAGCAACGAGCGGACGCGGCCTTTCGACGCAATGGTGCATCCCGGCAGGATGCGCAGGCCGGGGGTGGTGGCCAGCGCGGCGATGGGAACAAGGCCGATATCGGCTTCGCCCGATTCGAGCCGCACGGCGCACTCGGCGGGCGACATGCGATCGATGCGGTAACGCTGCGCAAGGGCCTGGTCGAGCGGCGGATGCTCGAAGTCCCACATCAGTGGCGCGGGATTCAGAAAGCCAATGGCGGCCACGCGCAGGCGCGCGTCATGGGGAGCGGTCACGCTTTTTAGACTAACAAGCGGGGAAGAAAGATTCGCTTCAGTGGGCTACTCAACCTTGAGAGCCATATTGGTGGTGGCTGTGGTGGCGCCCGACGTGCCGGTCACCGTGATCGTGTAGATGCCCGGCGTGGTGCCGGCGCTCTGCGCAGCGCCGGAGCCAGTTCCCGTCGCCGCAAGGCTGCCGCTGCAGGCGATCATTCCGCCCGCAAGCACGAAAAACAATGCGACCATGGCGAAGAGAGCGCGCCACCGGCGCCGCCGCGGAACGCCGATCAGCAGGATGCAGGCCAGAGCGGTGCTGCCCGAGGCGAGCCAGTTCGTTCTTCCGCGCACCGATTCTCCGGGCCCAGGTTCTCTGCGCGCGGAGCTCGCTGTGGTTGTGGAACCGGCGGTGGTGGAGATGGTGAGAACTGCGCTTGCGGTACTCGAATCGAGAGCGACCGGCGAGGTCTGGCCGAAGCTCAGCGCAGGAAGATTTTTGGCGCCGGCCGGAGCGGAGACGATCTGCGCGGCCAGGCTCACGGCACCCGCAAAACCGCCGGTCGGCGAGATCGTTATGGTGGACGTGTTGCCCGTCGTAGCTCCGGGGGCGAGAGACACCGAGGTGGCCGCGAGCGCAAAGGCAGCCGGAACGGCCGCAGCGATGGATTCATTGAGCGGCGCCGATGCGCTGGCTGCAAATCCGGGAGCTCCCTGGTAAGCGGCCGAAATGCTCAAACTGCCCGTGCCGGAAGGAGCCGTGGCGGCAAGCGTGGCCACGCCGGATGGGTTGAGCTCGGCCGTTTCGGTTTCGCTGCCGATCATGAAGATTACTTCGCCCGAAGGCGCGCTCGACCCGCCCGCCGGCGTCACGATCGCGGTCAAAGTGACAGGCGAACCGGGAGCGAGCGTGCCTTGGCTGGGTGACAGAGAGAGCGCGGTGGACGTCGGCATGGAGCTGACGGCCTGCACGTTCAGGGGAATTGTGGTGGTGACGGTGCGTCCTCCGGACATGCCGGCGATGGTCAAAGGGTAGGTCCCGGCGGGCACGGAATAACCCGCATTCAGCGCCAGCACGCTGCTGCCCACGGTCGAATCCGGCGCGAACGACGCGGTCATCCCACCGGGCAGCGCCGACGTGACCGCAAGATGAACGACTCCGTTGAACCCAGTCTGCGGAATTACGGTAATCTGATTCGACGTTCCCGCGCCCTGGGTCACGTTCATCGCGCCCGGTGACGCGGAAAGAGTAAATCCGGGCGGCGGATTCACGGTGAGGAAGATGGTGGCCACCGTCGATTGCGTGCCCGACGTGCCCGCGATCCAGAGAGTATAAAAGCCTGCCGTGGCCGAGCTGCCGGCGGAAAGCACCAACTGGCTGGTTCCCGAGGTCGAGCTGGGGGCAAAAGAGGCCGTCACGCCGTTGGGCAGGGCCGAAGTCACGGCCAGGCTTACGCTGCCGGTGAATCCGTTCTGCGGCGCGATCATGATCCCGTCTGTGGCCGTTCCCCCCTGGGCCAGCGAGAGCGTCGATTGCGCCACACCGATGGTGAAGGACGGAGCCGCGGCGGCCGTGACCGCCATTTTGAACTGGTTGAGAGTCTCCGAGTAAGAGCCGCGGGCCTCAATGTCGGCATACCCGGTTCCTACCGGCGCGGAACCGCAGGCGGTGAGCGTAAGCGTGCTGCTCTGGCCGAGTTGAACGGTTGCCGGATCGAAGGACGCGGTAACTCCCGGCGGGAGCGCGGGTGCGGCAAGCGTGACGGTGTCGCTGAAGTGATCCACGGGGACCGCCGACACAGTCATCGTCACCGTGGCTCCCTGGGCAATCGTCATCGGGTAGGGAGCGATGTTGAGATAAAAGAGCGGAGGGCTCACAACCAGAGCCAGGGTGGCCGTGGCCGTGAGATTGCCGGCGGTGCCGGTGATCGTGACTTCGGCGTCGCTGTTCGCCGGCGCGGAGCCGCTCGCCGAGAGAGTAAGCGTGCTCATGCCCGTGCCTGGGTTATTCACCCAGGATGCGGTCACGCCGCTGGGCAGTCCCGAGGTCACGGCCAGATTCACGCTGCCGTTGAAGCCTCCGAGTCCCGTGATGAGGATGGAGACCGTTCCCGAGGTGCCGGGATAGATCTTCAGATTCGATGGCGAGGGCACCAGCATAAATCCGGGCGCATTCACCGTGAGTTCAAGGCTCGTCGACTCGGACTGCGCGCCCGACGTTCCTGTGACTGTGAGCAGATAGGAGCCGCGCATTGCCGAGCTGCCGACCGCCAGCGTAAGCACGCTCTTGCCGGAGGCAGGATTTGCGCTCCAGCTTGCAGTTACGCCGCTGGGCAGTCCGGAGATTGCCAGAGCCACGTTGCCAGAGAACCCTTCGTTTTCCGTGACGGCAATGGTGGCCTGGGCCGAGTTGCCGGGATCAATCGTGAATGCGCTCGCTGAAGAAGAGAGCGCAAAGCCTGGCGGGGCCTGCGGCGCCAGCGCGTCAATCAGGCTTTGCCCGTCCGGGCTTCCCCAGCCGGTGACCAGATCGTAGCCGGGCACGGCGTTGTAGTACGGCCAACCGCAGCAGTTTTCGCGCGCGTCGTTGTTCCCGCTCACAATGTCGTGAAAGTCCTCGCCGTAGCCTGAGTCCGCCCCGATCGAATAGATCGCCGGGTTGAGGAAGCCCACGAAGGGATCGCCGTTTTCCGCGGCCTGCTGGTTCACGAGGGCCATGAACCCGGCCCAGCGCGGCGCGGCAAAGCTGGTTCCTCCGAAATCGCCTGCGCATGAGCCCATTTCGCAAATGTAGTTGTCGGTATTGGCTTCCGCGGCCACGTCGGGCACGTTGCGCAGCGAGTTCGAGCCGCCATTCGTGGAATTAGCCACGCCCTCCTGCCAGGCCGGCAGCGGGATTCCATCCGGGCTCACTCCTCCCCCGCTCCATTGCCACGCTGTTTCCGCCGTCCACGCCTGCCCGGCTCCGCCGGTAGTCAGGTCGGTTCCGCCCACTGAGGTTACATAAGCGTCTTCGGCGGGGTAAAAGTTGTCGAAGTAGGGGTCGAACTCGCCCCAGTCGCCGGAAGCCGCAAAGACGCTCTGGCCCTGCGCGGCGAGTTCCTCGAAGAACTCATCGTCCGTCACCGGGTCCGCAGGACTCCACGACCACGAGATGCTCACCTGGCGGGCAACATCCTCGGACGCAACCGCGTTCAGCAGGTCCACATCGCTACTGCCGATATAGACGCGTACCTGGTTCAGCCCCGGCGCCATGCCAATGGCCTGCACAATGTCGATCACCTCTTCGCTGTCGTCGCCGGAGGCCGATGCGCCGGTTTGGCCATCGAGGAGCACGTTGTTGATGGGGACGTCGGTCGATTGGCCTGCACTCGAAAAGGTAAGGTTCACGTCGCTGGGGTTGTAGCCGTCAAACTCGAGCAATGCAACCGTCTGTCCTGCGCCCGTGAGAGCCGAGCCGCCGTAATAAGCCGCGCGAAGGTCGCTGGAAAGATACGAACTGCCCGGTCCCGATCCGGCGGAGGCCAGGTCCGGCGCGGCCTGATTCGCGCTTGCCCGCGTAACCATCGGCTGCGGAAGAGAGAAGTTGTCCAACCCGGCAATGTGCGCGATGGGCACATCCAGATCGAGGCTTGGCTCGCGGTCGGGCGAGTAGAAGAGGCGGTTCTCCGTGGGATGGTGGTAAAGTCCCATCTCCACATTGAAGGCTTTTTCCACCTGGGCGACGGTGCCGCTGATCGGCACCACGAGCCGGTTGGCCGGCGATCCCGCCACCGCAAATCCATTTGCGCGAGCAAAGCTCACCACGGCGTTGTAGTCCTCGGGGGTGGGTCCGAATTGCTCGGTGAACTGCGTTTGGCTGAGGAAATGACGGTAGTCGGGGCTTGAAGGATCGTAAAGGCGGTTGAGCAGGCTGGAGAGCCCGGCTTGATTGCGCAGCGGGAGCACAAGAGAAAGATTCAGGCGCGTCTGGGGCGCCATGAGCCCGGCCGGCGCGGCTTTGCCGTTCAAAACCGCGGGGCGCACGAGACCGCTCAGCGTCTGCAGCGATTGCTGCGCAACAGCGAGAGAGCCAAAGACTAAATAAGCCGCGGTGAGCGAGCGGCAGAGTGTTCTGATTTTCACAGCCAAGCCCAAATGTGCCGCGGAAGGTTATAGACCGGGCACCAATCCCAGTCATTTATTGGTCGGTGACGCAGTTCTTGATCTTGAGACGCGGTCAAGCCGCGTCTTGAAGAGCTTCGAGTTCGATCATCGCCGAATCTCTCCGCACGCCGGTTTGAGAAATGCGCCCGGGACCGGCTTGCAGTAACCGGAACTTGACTTTCAGTAACTCGTACTTGACTTACCTTGACTGCAGGGAATAAGGTGAGCGCAATTTCCCCTGAAGCAGAATCCAATTTTTTAGCGACGGGACTCATACGTGTGCGTGTTTTTCGGCGGAGGGCGGATCCATGAAGACAGAAGCAGGGCAGCCAGAAGCATTGAACGCAGAAACTGAGGGCGCCGGCGCCGGCCGCGTGCAGAAGCTGGACGGAGACCAGCTCGCGTGGCTTGCTCTGGCGCTGGCTCCCGGCCTGGGTCCGAAGCGAATTCTCGATGCGGTTAAGGAAATTGGAACGTCAAGCCGGATCTTCGAGCTCGGGCTGACCGAACTGGAGGGATTGCGGTTTCCGGCTGAGGCAGCGCAGTTCATCTTCGAAGGCAAAGCAAGGGCCGCGGCTGAGGCGGAATGGGCCCAGGTAGCGGCTCAGAATGCCTCCATAGTGAGCTACGGGTGCGAAGCGTATCCTGAGCGGCTGAGGGAGATCTACGATCCGCCGCCAGTGCTCTGGGTGCGTGGCGACGCTCGCCTGCTGAGCCGGCCGGGGATTGCGGTAGTGGGAACACGGCATCCATCGCCCTACGGCACCGGTGTGGCGGAGATGCTTGCCCGCGACCTCGCCGCCCGGCGCCTGCTGATCGTGAGCGGGATGGCGCGCGGGATCGATTCCTGCGCGCACAAGGGAGCGCTGGCAGCCCGAATGCCCACAGTCGCCGTATGGGGAACGGGCATCGATGTGGTCTATCCCAAGGAAAACAAGAAGCTCGCGGACGAGATTCTCGCCCTGGGCGGCGCCATCGTCAGCGAGCTTCCCCTGGGAACCTTCCCCGCGCCACAGAACTTTCCCCGCCGGAACCGGATTTTGAGCGGGCTTTGCCTGGCTGTGCTCGT
>DATJRT010000232.1:0-16609 GCA_035504495.1 Occallatibacter sp. | reverse complement strand
CTGGGAACGGCCATGATCGGTATCTCCGGGGGCGAGCCGCTGACGCATCCGGAGCTCGACGACATCATTCGGCGGATGCGGCGAACGGGCGCGATTGCCGGGATGATTACCAACGGCTATCTGCTCAATCAGGAGCGCATCGAGCGCCTGAACCGCGCCGGCCTCGACCACATGCAGATTTCGATCGACAACGTGGAGCCCGACGAGGTCTCGAAGAAAAGCCTCAAGGTTCTCGACAAGAAGCTGCAGATGCTGGCGCAGTACGCCGAGTTTCACGTGAATATCAACTCCGTGGTCGGCGGCGGCTTTAAGAACCCGGACGATGCGCTGGTGATCGGCAAGAGAGCTCTTGAGCTGGGCTTTGAGTCGACCATCGGGATCATCCACGACGGCGACGGGCAACTGAAACCGCTCAACGAGAGAGAAGCCCGGGTCTACTTTGCGATGACCCAACGCAAGAAGACCAACTACGCGCAGTTCGACAAATTTCAGGAAGCGATTGTGCAAGGACTGCCGAACGACTGGCGCTGCCGCGCCGGCTCCCGCTATCTCTATATCTGCGAGGACGGCCTGGTTCACTATTGCTCGCAGCAGCGCGGGTACCCGGGCGTGCCCATCGCCGAGTACACGCGCGAGGATGTGAAGCGGGAGTTCCGCACGGCCAAGAGCTGCGCACCGAACTGCACCATCGGCTGTGTGCACCGGATCAGCCACATCGACCACTGGCGTGCCCCGCAGACGAGCACGGTTTCGCCGGGCAGCGGCGGCGAGCTGGTGCAGATTCAATCCGGCGGCTGAAACCTGACGAAAGCTTTCGATCAGCGGCGTATCTGCGCCATGGCCTGGTCGATGGTCCGGTAGAGATCCTGGTCGGGATCGAGAACCTCAAAATAATGGGTCCCATCGGCTCCTGCGGTCACCACGAAGATGGTGGGCGTATGCACGACTCCCGTGCGCATGCCCACCTGCGTATCGGCCTGGACTTCGGCCGCCAGCTTTCCCTCGGGATCGATGGCGAAGGGCAGCGCGACGCCGTGCGCCTGCGCGAACTTTTGCGTGAACTGGTCAAGGACCTGGGGATTGTAGATGTAAGGCTGATTGGCGAAGACCTCGTCGCGATACTCGTCGCCCAGCGCCTTGCTTTTGGTGTCGAACCAGCGCGCGTAGACGGCGGCCTTGGGGCTCCAGAGATGGCCCGGAATCAGAAAATCGTGGCGAACCCAGGGAATCTTGTACTGCGCCGCCGCGCCTTTGAGGATGGGATTGGCGTGGGCGCAGGCGGGGCACTCGAGATCGTCGAACTCGACAATGGCAATGTGCGCGCCCGGCGGCGGCTTGAGCGCGAAGGCATCGAGAACCCTGGTGGGAGCGCTCTGCGCCAGCAGCGCGGTTGCGCTGAAGGCGGCGACGGCAAGGAGCGCGGCCATGGCGAGAGCACGCAGCCGGCGAGGCGCGAACTTTTGAGGAGAGCGGGGAAGCAGATTGAGCATGAGTGTGGGACGCCTTTAAGAATGCATTGTAACAATCGGACGCGCGCAAGCCGCGCCGCCGGCCGGGGCGCGCTCTACTTGCGCGTTTGCGCCAGGGCCTGGTCGATCAACTGGAAAAGGCGCGTGCGATCGACCACTTCCACAAAAGGCGGCGCGGCGTTGGCGCCGTCGGTTACCACCCAGATGGTGGGGGTGTGCTCGATGCCGATGCGCTGGCCGAGCGCGTAGTCGGCCTTTACTTCCGCCGCGAGCTTGCCCTGGGGATCGACGGCGAAGGGCAGCTGGATGCCGTGGCTCTGCGCGAACTTTTCCGTGAACTGAGTCAGCTCGGCCGGCGTCTCAATGGAGCGCTGACTGGCAAAAACCGAATCGCGATAGCCGTCGCCGAGCGTTTTGCTCCTGGTGTCGAACCAGCGGGCATACACAGCAGCCTGAAAACTCCAGTTGTGAAAGGGCAGGGGAAAGTCGTGGCGCACCCAGGGAATACCGTACTTGGCCGCGGCCTCCATCAGCAGAGGATTGGCGGCGGCGCAGTCGGGGCATTCGAGATCCTCAAATTCGACAATGGCCACACGCGCGCCCGCGGGCGGCTTCAAAGCCTCGGGATCGTGCACCGGGGTGGTGGGCGGCGCGCCGAATTGCGCACCAGCCCGCGCCGGGCCCGCGAGCAGCGCGGCGACGGCAAGGCCCAAAGCGAGGCCGGCAAACCTGCGGCCGGGGCGGCGAAAAAGACAATGCAAGCTGGGCGTGCTGGCCACTGCGGCGATACGGCTCCTCATCTCATTGTAACGGCTTGAATGCTGGAATGTTGCGGAGCGCATGCAGTCATTGCCCGCGGTCGCGCTTGCGCTCAGCCATCCACTGCCGCCACTTGTAGTCAGCATAAAAGGAGCCGGCAATGACGACAACGGCCACGATGACGGCGAGAAGCATCATTTGAGATTCAGGTCAGCTCCTCCCGGGTGGGGGAACTGCCTGCGGTGCGAGGCCACAAGCTGATACAGGAGGACGCACGCAAGGTCGCCGGAGAGCGCGAAGTAATCGTCAAACGCGCCCGGAATATGGATGGGCAGCATCGCATACACGTAGACGAGAATGGGAAAGATCAGCCATTTCCGGTCGGCGCTCGCATTGGGGCCGCTCTCGTGATACACGCGCCACAAGCACCACGTGAGCAGCATGCCCGAGCCAATGGCCGCCGGCGCCGCGAACAGCTCCGCGCCGAGGCTGAGCGGCATGAGAATCAGCGACCAGAGAACGGAAAAAATCAGGGGCAGAAACACGTCCACCAGCGTGAACCGGCGGGTGAAGAACGCAAGCAGAGTTGCAGCCACCAGGCAGATGGCGAAGGTGCTGAAGCAGGCAATCAAACCGGCACGCCAGTTTTGCGCAACCCAGAACGCCAGGCCGACGGCTATCGAGAGGGGCGCCGAGACCACCACCACGAGCAAGCTCTTCCACATGCGACCCCTCCCACACTCCTGCCTGGGACTATTGTCAATCCATCGCCGGCAATCTGCAAAATGCGCGTGAAGGCGGCCATTTTGCCAATCGGTTAGTTCGGCCGTCCGCGCGCGTTCCATTGCGCGAGCAATGCCTGCAAGGCAACATCGGGATCCATCGCACCGGATGCGGAGAGAGTGGCCGAAAGAAACTGGAAATAGGTTTCCACGTGGTTTCCGAGATCGGGATCGCGCCGCACTTTGGCCAGCATCTCGTTCACCTCGCCTTCGCCGACAATCATTCTCACTACCTCGGCAAAGGTCAGGTAGACACCCAGCTCCTGCGAGAGAGTCTTCACCAGGTTAAGCAGATACGCATTCTGTTCGGCTTCGTTCATGCGGCTTCCCAAGGGGTTGGGCCATTATACTGCGCAAAACCTTCGCCGCATTCTCCGGGCTCACGCCGTCTCCCTGCGAGAGCGGCCTTCTTACCGGCCGATGACAATCACGGTAAAGGTTCCCGGAAAAATGGATGGCCGCGGATGCGGGCTCGCGGCCGTGGCCGCGGGCGCGGGGCCGAACTCGGCGGTGACCACATAGGCGCGATCGGCTACGGGATCGTAGGCCATGGTGCGCGCGCCGCGCTGCGTGGGCAGGCTTTCAATGGTGGGGTAGCCGGGTGCAGCGGCATCGATTACGGATAGAATGCCGTCGCCGCTCGACGCGAAGACGAGATGGCGGCGTGCGCTCCAGCGCGCCGCATCCGGTCCGCTGCCGATGGACGGGTTGGCGAGCAGCTTGCCGCTGCGGGCGTCGATCACGGACATTTGCTTGCCGTCGCAGACGGGAAACAGCCGACGGCCGGCCGCGTCCATGGCGAGGCCCGAGGGCGAATTGCATCCGGCGGGCCAGATTGCGGTGATGGTGCGGCTGCGCGCATCGATGCGCACAATCTCGCTCTTATCCTCAATGTTGTCGAAGACCACGCCGCGTCCGTCGACGGCGGGAAACTCCGGCCGGCCGGGCAGCGGGATCGTAGCTCGAACCTTCTGCGTGCGCGCGTCGATCACGGTTACGCTGTGGCTGCGTCCGTTGAAGGCCCATACGGTGCGCGTGGCCGGCTCAAAGACGATGCCGTCAGGATTCTCGCCCGCGGGAATGGTGGCCACCGTGGCCAGCGTGGAGCGATCGAAAACAATCACCGCGTCGCCGCCGCCGTCGGAGATGTAGCCGAACTTGCCGGCGCTGTCGAGGGCTACGCCATGCGTGTGATAGAGGCCGGTGATGGAGCCGATGAGCTTGCCGCTGGCGGTGTCTACAACATCCACGCGCGGCCCATGCGCCAGATAGAGCCGGTGCGCAGGCCCATCGGCGGTCATGTAGTCCCATCCACCCTCGCCGCCGATCTGCCAGCGGTCAAGAATGCGATAGGGCTTCTGCGCGGCGAGAGGCAGCGGCGCAAGCGTCATGGCGCAGAGCAGGAGGGCGGCGCAAAGGAGCCCTGTCCTGTGAATTTTCAATGAATGCTGCATAGGGATTTTCGCGAGCGCAGCCGGGATGCGAATTCCCGGCCGATCCGGAACGGAGAAAGCATAACACGCAAGGTGTGCCGGCCCGCGAGCCTGAGGGCCGCGCCTCAAGAGTAACGCCGGCGCAGCCGTTTTCGCGCTCGGCATGCATTAACCTCAGAACGAACCCCTGCTGCCTGGAGGACCCCGCGCTTGCGCATCGTACTGTCCAATATCGGCACCTTCGGCGACATCAATCCTCTCGTCGCTCTCGCTCTCGAGCTCAGGCGCCGCGGTCATACGCCGGTGATGGCGCTGCCCGCCGTGTATATTCCCAAGGTTGTGCCGCTGGGCATTGAATTCCATCCTCTCCGGCCCGATATCGATCCCACCAACACGCTGCTCGTGGAGATGGTCTACGACGTAAACAAGGGCACGGAGACGGGCCTGCGCAAATTTCTCTTTCCGGTGCTGCGGGAAACTTACGCCGACCTGCTCGACGCGGCGACCAAACCCGCGCGCGCGGACCTGATGCTGCTGGGCGAGCTGAATTATGCCGGCCCGCTGGTGGCTGAGGTCACGGGGATACCGTGGGCAAGTTACGTCCTGGCTCCATTTTCTTTTTTCTCCGCCTACGACCCGCCGGTGCTGCCGCCGTACCCCAAGCTCGCCCGCGCGGACAAGCTGATGGGGATGGGCCGCGCCATGCGCAGGCTGGCGCGCTTTGTCACCCGCAAATGGCCCGAGCCGATTTACGAGCTGCGGCGCGAGCTGGGGCTGCCCATGGGCGCGAATCCCATCTTCGACGCCAAGCACGCGCCCGACCTGGTGCTGGCCCTGTTTTCGCGCGTGCTCGGCGTGGAGCAGAAGGACTGGCCTGCGAACGTGCTCATCACCGGCTTCTGCTTCTACGATGCCGATCCCAACTCGCCGCAGGCGATCGCGCTTCCCGACAATCTTGAGCGATTCCTCGCCGCGGGCGAGCCGCCGGTGGTCTTTACGCTGGGCTCGGCCGCGGTGCTGGCCGCGGGCGATTTTTACGAGCAATCCGCACGCGCAGCCCAGCGCGCCGGCGTGCGTGCGGTGCTGCTCATCGGCGCCGATCCGCGCAACCGCCCGCAGAGCGCGCTGCCGGATTCCATCTGCCTGGCCGAGTACGCTCCGTACTCGGCGCTGTTTCCGCGGGCTTCGCTGGTGGTGCACCAGGGCGGCGTGGGTACCACTGCGCAGTGCCTGCGCGCCGGCCAGCCCATGCTCATCATGCCCTATTCGCACGACCAGCCGGATAACGCGCGGCGTATGAAGCGGCTGGGCGTGGCGCGCGTGATCCAGCGGGCAAGCTACAAGCCATGGCGCGTCGCCTGGCAGATCCAGGCGATGCTCGCCGAGCCGGAGTACGAGCGGAGGGCGCAAGCCGAAGCGGAGACAATGGCGCAAGAAGACGGCGTCAACGCTGCTTGCAACGCACTGGAGCAGCTTTGCACGCGGGCGCGCGCGGCCACGCCCCGCGGAGTTGCCTGAGCCGGAGAGAATCGTTTTCATCTCATGAATGCACTCGAGCCGCATTCGCGGAACCAGCCGAGAGAGAGCCTCGTCTAAGGAGTTGAGCGCGTCTTCGGGACGGAAAGAAAATGCGGAGGCGCGCGCGGAGAAAAAACAACCCCAAGGAGTGTTGATCAGCATGAAAATTGCAAATATTCTCTCTCTTTCGACTGCGGCGATCTCGCTTGCCTTACTCGCACCGCAGCTTGCCCGTTCCCAGGGCGCCGGCTCCATGAACATAGCCAACGCAGGCGGAAACCAGGCGGCCGCGCAGCAAGAGGCGAAGCAGATGGTTCCGGCCGAGGTCCATCTGGAAAGAGCGCTCGACGCCAGGAAGGAGCGGCAAGGCGACCAATTCGAAGCGCTTCTGGACGGCAAGGTTCATCTGGCGGATGGAACGGAGCTGGAGCATGGCACGGTTCTGGTTGGCAAAATCGTGACGGACCAGATGCGACCCGGCGGCAACTCGCGCCTGGCGTTGAAGTTCACCGAAGCCAAGTTGCGGGATGGCAAGGTGATTCCCATCCACGCCATGATCGCCGGAATCAGCGGCCCGTCGGAAAACTTCGGCTACCTTCAGAACAGCGACGGCCCGCCGAACTGGACTCGGGGATCGCTGCAGATCGATGAGATCGGAGTTGAGCCGCACCTCGATCTTCACAGCCGGGTTGCCGGTGCAAATTCAGGCGTGCTTGTCTCTTCCACCAAGGATGACGTGAAGCTGGCGGCGGGAAGCCGCATGACCCTGGCGATTGCCGCGCGCAACGCGGAAAGCAGCGGAGGCGCATAAGCGATCGTCCGCTCGAATCATGGCGGGTGGAGCTCCGGGCGCGCGCACAGCGCCCGGAGGCCGGCCCGTTTGTGTATCAATTCGCGGCACATCGCGAGTCCCTCATGAGAATCCTCGTAAGCTACCCCGGCAGCAGGAATCGGCGCGCCGCGATTGAAGGAATTGCGGGTTTTGTCCGATAGAGTGCTCACGTAGGGAAGCCGCGGCCCTCGCTCCCCAAGCTGAGCGGAATGGGATGCAGAAGGGCGCCGGGAGGGGATTCCATGAGGGGGAAGATTCTGGTTGTCGAGGATGAGCCGATTGTGGCTCTTGATCTGCAACAGGAAGTGGAGCAGCTCGGCTTGACGGTGGTGGGCCAGGCGGAGAGCGCGGACGAAGCGCTGATGGCCGCCGAGGAGAACCGGCCCGATCTGGCGCTGATGGACGTGCGCATCGTGGGCAGCATGGACGGCATCCAGACCGCGCGGCTGCTGCGCGAGGCCTACGGGATCCCGGTGATTTTCCTTACCTCTTACAGCGACGAGCCGACGATCAAGCGGGCGGCGCGCGAGCTGCCTTACGGTTACTTGACCAAGCCGTTCCAGCGCCGCGAGCTGAAGGCCGCTCTCGAACTGGGATTGCACCGGGGCAAAACCGAAGCGCAGCATAAAACCGAGGAGGAAGCGATCACGGCCACGGTAAGCGGTATGCGCGAGGGCGTGGTGCTGGTCTCTGCGGCGCGCACGGTGCGCTTCATGAATGCTGCGGCCGAAGACCTGACCGGCTGGCCCATCGAAGAGGCCAAGGAAAAGCCCGTTGAAGAGGTGTTGCGCCTGGGCGAGAACAGCCAGTGCCTGGGACAGGCGAATGGGACCGATGCGGCGGTGGAAGAGTTCGGTCTTGCCCTGGAGCGCAACGGCGGGGATCGCATCCTGGTGGACCTGTCGGTCTCGCCGCTGAGCAGCCACTCCGGCGAGCGTACGGGCTGGGTGATCAGCTTGCGCGATGCGGCGGAGCGCTTGCGCACGCAGGCCGTCGAGGAGGCGCTCGAAGAGGGCCACTCCTTTCACACCGCGCCCATCGCCATGATGCAACTGGACGCGAGCGGCTGCATTGTGCGCGTGAATCGCACGCTGCTGGAGGAGACCGGCGTGCCGGCCGAGAGCCTGGTGGGGCGCACGCTCACCGGCCTGAGCATGGACCCCGATCCACGCATCGCGCGCGACCTGATGCAGAAGCTTCTGCATGGCGGCGCGGAGGCCACGGTGGTGCGTCAGCGTGTCATGAACTGAGGGCGAGCTGGCTATCGCAGGCGGCGCGGGAGCCGGCCCGTTTCGGACAGGAGACAGGTTCCCTTCCCTTTCGGGAATCCGCGCAGGGGTGTGTACGGCCTTCCCGCTGCCGCCCTTCCGGCGGGGGCGTATGGTCGTGGCAGCATGCGGGCTTTGCCGCGGCCGGGAGTTCCCGGTTCTCAAGCGCAGCAGCCCATGAATGCACTTGCGGAGCGCAGGCCATGCCCCAGGTGGAAGAACGGCAAACTGAGATTTCTCCAAGCAGCGGTTGGCTTCCGGAGGAACTGCATTCTTCGACCATTGCGCCCGGCCTGCTGCGCGCGCTCTTCGAGGGCCATCCGGATATGGTTGCGATCACCGACGATCACGGCCGGATTGTCGGCGGCAACTCGCGCCTGCTCGAGGAATTCGGTTACTCGCGCCAGGATCTCGACGGCCAGCCGGTGAGCCTTCTCCTGCCGGAGGATGCGCGCGCACGCCACGAGCGCGAGGTGCGCGGGTATCAGCAGGCGCCTTCGGCGCGGGCCATGGGCTCGGGCATCGATTTGAAGGCCCGAGACGCGCATGGCGAGCACTTCTCCGTCGACGTGATGCTCTGGCCGTTCACGGCCAACGGGCACGCGTACGTGATGGCCGTATGCCGAAGGCTGAATGCCATGCTGGTGCGCAGCCACATGCACGTCCGCGCGCTGGTGGAAAGCGTGCGTGACTACGCCATTCAACTGCTCGACAGCAAGGGAAGAATCCTTACCTGGAACGAAGGCTCGCGGCGTCTTCATGGGTTGACTGCCACGGAAGCGCTGGGCAGGCCTTTATCCATCCTGTTTTCGCCCGAGGAGGCGGAGCGCGGGGAGCCGGCACGCCTGCTTGAAGAGGCGGCGCGTGAGGGAAGGCATCGCACGGAAGGCTGGCGATCAGGCGCGGAGGGCCGCAGAGCGTGGGTTGAAACCGATCTCACCGCCATTCGCGACGGGGCCGGCCACCTGACCGGCTTTACCCGTGTGGTGCACGACCTGACCGAGCACAGGCTTTCAGTTGAAAACCTGCGCAAGCTCAATCTCGAGCTTGAGCAATACCGCGTGGTCCTCGAAAACATCGACGAGCACGCGATCTACACTCTGGACGCCAAAGGGCGCGTGACCGGATGGGGAACGGGCGCGCAGAAAATGCTCGGCTACTCCGCCGAAGAGGCGCTGGGACAGCCTTACGCGATCTTTGCCACGCTTGAAGACCGGCGCAGCGGAGGGCCCGAGCGGGAGCTGGCCGAAGCCGCGGCCTCAGGCCGTTGCTGCACAGACAGCTGGCGCCTGCGCCGCGACGGCACTCTGCTGTGGACCAGCGGCGTACTTTCGGCGGTGAAGGACGAATGCGGCGCGCTGATGGGATTTGTGCGCGTGGCGCGCGACCGCACCGAGGAAAAGATGTTTGCCGACGCGCGGGAGCAGGTGGCGGCCGAGCTTGAAGACAGCGTGGCTGAGCGCACGCGCCAGCTCCAGGCCACCGTGGAAGAGCTGCGCCGCAAGAGCGAAGAAACGGAGGCGCAGGCCGAGCTTGTATCACGCAATCTGCGCGAAAAAGAAGTACTGCTGAGGGAGATTCACCATCGCGTGAAGAACAATCTGCAGGTGGTGCAAAGCCTGCTGAAGATGCGCGCGCGTCTGCTGCCGGAGGGTGAGATGCGCGAGGCCTTTGAAACCACCGTGGAGCGCGTCAATGCGATGGCTCTGCTCCACGAGCGGCTCTACCAGATGCCCCACATCGAGGGAATTTCGCTCTCCAACTATCTTCGCGATCTTTTCCGCGACCTCTTTGCCTCCACCTCCCTCGAGCCGGGCCAGGTTCATCTCCGGCTCCATGCCGACGATATTCCCCTTGAGCTCGAGCTCGGCGTCCCTTTCGGCCTGCTGATGAACGAGCTGCTCTCGAACAGCCTGAAGCATGCCTTTCCCGACGGCCGCAAGGGCAATATCTCCCTCACCGTACGCCGCATCGAGGGAGCCGTGCGCCTAATCATCAGAGACGATGGACGCGGGCTGCCGGAGAACTTCAACCCCGCCGCCAGTGCCTCCATGGGATTGAAGCTGGCGGCAAGCCTGGCCCGCCAGCTGGGCGGAGCGCTGGAATTCTCCAACGATGGCGGCTGCCGCGTGCAGGGCGACCTCCGGCGCATGTAAGATTCCGGCGCGTCCTGCGCTCACGGTCGCGCGCCTCCGCGAGACAATTCTTCTCCCGAATCTTCCGGGCTACCCTCGATACAATCGGCCCAAGCGGACCATGGTCTCAAAAGCGCCTGGCCGGTTGCGCGCGGGAGCGGATGCGCATCCAAGCAGAAGGGCGTGGCGGAAGGATAGGATCGGGGCGAACACGGAGGGACAGTCGCGGGCGGAGGAGAATCTGCCGGGAGAGAAGGATGAAGGGTTTGGCAGGGAAAGTTGCGATCGTAACCGGAGCGGGAACAGGGATTGGACAAGGGATTGCGAAGCGGCTGGGCGCCGAAGGGGCGAAAGTGATTGTCGATTACGTCGGCGACCCTGACGGAGCGCAGCAGACGAAGAGCGCCATTGAAAAAGCCGGAGGCGAAGCGGAGATTGTGTGCGGCGATGTGACCAGCAGCGAGGAGATGCGCAACCTGGTGGACGCAGCGGAGAAGCGGTTCGGCTCGGTGGACATTCTCGTCAACAACGCGGGCATTGAGCATCGTTCCGATTTCTGGGATACCACGGAAGAGGACTACGACCGCGTCATGGCGGTAAACCTGCGCGGCGCTTTCTTCCTGACCCAGGCGTTTGTACGCCGCCTGCGCGAAGAGAAGAAGCCGGGACGCATCGTGAACATCAGCTCGGTGCACGAGGACATGGTCTTTCCGGGCTTTTCCACTTATTGCTGCAGCAAGGGCGGCATGCGCATGTTGATGCGCGACCTGGCCATGGAGCTGGGGCCTCTGGGCATCACGGTGAACAATGTGGCGCCGGGCGCGATCATCACGCCGATCAATCAGTCGCTGCTCGAAAACAAGCCGCAGCTTCAGGCTCTGCTCAACAACATTCCCCTGGGCCGGCTGGGAACGCCGGAAGATGTGGCCGGAATGGTTGCTTTCCTGGCCTCCGACGACGCCGCGTACGTGACCGGGTCCACCTTTGTGGTGGACGGCGGATTGATGAGGAACTACAAAGAGCAATAGCGAATCTATGGCCGCGCGCATTGAAGACTACGCCCTGATCGGCGACATGGAAACCGCGGCGCTGGTTGACAGGAACGGCTCGATCGACTGGCTGTGCTGGCCGGACTTTTCGTCGGAAGCCTGTTTTGCCGCGCTGCTGGGAACGGAAGAGAACGGCTACTGGAGAATTGCGCCTGGCGGAGGCAGATGGACTTCTTCGCGGCGCTACCGCGAACACACGCTGGTCCTGGAGACCACGTTTGAAGACGCCGGCGGCGCCTTTCGGCTGATCGATTTCATGCCTCCGCGCGGAGTGCACTCCAATGTGGTGCGCATCGTGGAAGGCATCCGCGGAACCATGAAAGTGCGCATGGAACTGGCGCTGCGCTTCGATTACGGGCGCACGGTTCCCTGGGTCACGGCTACCGGCGATGGGGTGCGCGCCGTGGCCGGCGCGAATCTTGCTATCCTGCACGCGTCCGTTCCGGTACACGGCGAAAACCTCAAGACGGTTGCGGAATTCGAAATGCGCAGAGGCAAGCAGGTATGGTTCACGCTGACGCAGGGCAGGTCGTACTGCCCCGATCCGCTTCCCATCGACTTCCGGCGCGCGCTCCGCGAGACCGAGCGCATCTGGAAGCGATGGACCGCACGCTTCCACTTCAAGAGCCGCTATCGCGATGCCGTGGAACGGTCGCTGATCACGCTCAAGGCCCTCACCTTCAGGCCCGCGGGCGGCATCGTGGCCGCGGTCACCACTTCGCTGCCGGAGGCGATCGGCGGCGTACGCAACTGGGACTACCGTTATTGCTGGCTGCGCGACACCACGTTCACGCTGCTGGCACTTGCCAACGCCGGCTACTTCGACGAAGCGGAAGCGTGGCAGGACTGGTTGCTGCGCGCGCTGGCCGGCAGTCCCGACCAGGTGCAGATCATGTATGGACTGCGCGGGGAGCGGCAGCTCGAGGAGTGGGAGGCCGAGTGGCTGCCGGGATATGAGAACTCGCGGCCGGTGCGCATTGGCAATGCGGCGGCGCGGCAGATGCAACTGGACATCTACGGCGAGATGCTGGACTCTTTCTTTCAAGCGCAGATGAGCATGCGCCGGCACCACGAGAACGATTTCCGCGTGCTGGCGCTGCTGCTCGACCACCTGGAGCAGATCTGGAAAGAACCGGATCAAGGCATCTGGGAGATACGCGGCGCGCCGCAGCAATTCACCTATTCGAAGATGATGGCCTGGGTCGCCTTCGATCGCGCGGTCAAGCTGGCCGAACAGTTCAAATATGAGGCGCCCATCGCAAGGTGGAAGACCATCCGCGACGTGATTCATAAGGAAATCTGCGCGAGGGCCTACAGCAAGAAGAAGAAGTGCTTTGTGCAGGCGTACGGATCTGATCAGCTCGATGCCTCGCTGCTGCTGATGCCGGTGGTGGGCTTCCTCCCCGGCACCGACGCTCGCGTGAAGGCCACGGTGCGGGCGATCGAGCGCGAGCTGATGCCCGACGGCTTCGTCCTCCGCTACGACACAAAGAAGGTGAAGGACGGATTGCCGGCGGGCGAAGGCGTGTTTCTGGCGTGCAGCTTCTGGATGGTCAGCAGCCTCAAGGCGGTGGGGCGCACGGGCGACGCGCGCAAGCTGTTTGACAAGCTGCTGAAGCTGCGCAACGATCTCGGCCTGCTCTCGGAAGAGTTCGACGTGGACCGCAAGCGCCTGGTGGGCAATTTTCCGCAAGCGTTTTCGCACATTGCGCTGGTGAACGCAGCCTTCAACCTCGACGGCGGGAAGAAGGTCCGCGCGCGCTCGCACCGGGCTGCACGGCACAAAGCGCTTGTACCGCCGAAGCGCCCGCCGAGCGATGCAAAGAAATAAAGGCGCGCTTGGCTCGCAGTGGCGGGCCGCGAAGAAGCGGCCGCTGATAAAATGAAGTCAGCCGATGGATTCGGCAACTGCAGTTTTCTTACCAGCCTGAATTGCCTACGCGGCCGCGCACGGACGCACCCCGAGAAGAGGAATTCGCATTTGTGAGCCAGACGATACGCAATATCGCCATCATCGCCCACGTGGACCATGGCAAGACTACGCTGGTGGACGCGATGCTGCGCCAGGCAGGGACCTTCCGCGCCAACGAGCAGGTGGCCGAGCGGGTGATGGATTCAAACGAGCTGGAGCGCGAGCGCGGCATCACCATCCTGGCCAAAAACACCGCCATTAATTTCGGCGGCGGCAAGATCAACATTGTGGACACGCCCGGACACGCCGATTTTGGCGGCGAAGTGGAGCGCGCGCTCAAGATGGTGGATGGCGTGATGCTGCTGGTGGACGCAGCCGAAGGCCCGCTGCCGCAGACGCGCTATGTGCTGGCCAAAGCGCTCGAAGCCAAGCTGCCCCCCATCGTGGTGATCAACAAGATTGACCGTCCGGACGCGCGGCCGCAGGAGGTGCTGAACGAAATTTACGATCTTTTCATCGACCTCGATGCCGACGAGCACCAGCTCGAGTTTCCCGTGCTTTACGCGGTAGCCAAGGCGGGCACGGCAACGACCGATCCGGCCAAGCCCGGCACCGATTTGCAGCCGCTGTTCAAAGCCATTGTCGACACGATTCCGGAAGCCACCGGCGATCCCGAGGCGGCGCTGCAGATTCTGGTGACGAATCTCGATTACTCCGATTATTTCGGACGCATCGCCATCTGCCGCGTGTTTCAGGGAACGCTGCATGCGGGCGACGAGGTGAACATTTCCCGGCGCGACGGGACGCTTTCCAAGACGCGTATCACCAAGCTGTTCACATTTTCCGGGCTCAAGCGCGCGGAGATCGCGGAGACCACAATGGGCGACATTGTGGCGGTGGCCGGCGTCGAAGGCATCACCATCGGCGAGACGATCACGAGTGTCGATAATCCTTCGCCGCTGCCGCTTATCGTCATCGACGAGCCGACCATCGCCATCCAGTTCAGCGTGAATAACTCACCGTTCGCGGGCCGCGAGGGCCAATACGTGACCAGCCGCAATCTGCGGGAGCGCCTGGAGAAGGAGCTGCTGACCAACGTCTCCATTCGCGTGGAGGAGACCGGCTCGCCGGACAGCTTCAAGGTGCTGGGCAGGGGCGAGCTGCAGCTGGCGATTCTGATCGAGATGATGCGGCGCGAGGGCTACGAGCTGATGGCGGGCCGGCCGGAGATTGTGACCCGCATAGTGGACGGCGTGCGCATGGAGCCGGTGGAGCATCTGACGATCGACGTGCCGGAGCAGTACACGGGCGTGGTGATCGAGAAGCTGGGGCCGCGCAAGGGCGAGATGACGAAGATGCACAATCACGGCTCGGGGCGCGTGCGCCTGGAATTTCGCGTGCCCAGCCGCGGGCTCATCGGGCTGAGGAGCGAGATGCTGACGGAGACGCGCGGGACGATCGTGATGAACTCGCTTTTCGACGGCTACATTCCCTACCAGGGCGAGATTCCGCAGCGGCCCACCGGCGCGCTGGTGGCCGACCGGCAGGGCCTGACGACGACGTATTCGCTCAATGGCCTGCAGGAACGCGGGATTCTCTTCGTGGGTCCGGGCGTGGACGTGTACGAGGGCATGATCGTGGGCGAGCACTCGCGCGACAACGACCTGGACGTGAACGTGGTGCGCGAAAAAAAGATGACCAACATGCGGGCGTCGACGGCGGACGAGGCGATTCGGCTGGTGCCGTATACCACGCTCAATCTCGAGCAAGCCATCGAGTTCATTGCCGACGATGAGTTTGTGGAAGTGACGCCGAAGTCGCTGCGCCTTCGGAAGAAGATTCTGCAGGCGAACCGGAGACCGAAGCGGTGGGAGAAGGCCGAGGCGTTCAGCTAGAGTTTGTCCTTTGCTTCGAGCACGCGATCGCGTGCTTCCTCCGCCTTCGCGCCCACACTCGACAGATGACCCATCTTGCGGCCGGCGCGCGGGGTGTGCTTTTCATAGAGGTGCAGGCGCACGCCGGGCACTGCGAGCGCGGCGGAGAAATTTGGCTCGCCGCTCTGCCATAGATCGCCGAGCAGGTTGACGATGGCGCAGGGCGCGAGCAGCTCTGTCGATCCGAGGGGCAGATTGCATACGGCGCGCACGGCCTGCTCGAACTGGCTGGTGGTGCAGCCGCGCTCGCTCTGGTGGTAGCTGTTGTGCGGGCGCGGCGCCAGCTCGTTGATGAAGAGCTCGCCTTGGCGCGTAACGAAGAATTCGATGCAGAGAAGTCCTTCGATGCCGAGCCTGGCAATCATATCGGCGGCGAGGGCCTGCGCACGCGATTCAAGCTCCGTGGAGATGCCCGCGGGTAGCACGCTCCACGCCAGAATCTGGTTCTCATGGTGATTGCGCGCGGCGGAATAGGTGCGCACCTCGCCCGAGGGATTGCGCGCGGCCGTTACGCTGATTTCGCACTCGAGCTTGAGCGCCTGCTCGGCCACGCAGGGATTGCCGCCGAGTTGCCGCCGCGCTTCTCCAGGATCAGTGCTGTGCGCAGCACTCATGCGCACCTGCCCGCGGCCGTCATACCCGCCGCGGCCGATCTTCAAAAAAATGTCCTCGCCCAGCGCATGTACGGCGTCGCGCAGCTCCGCCTGGCTGCGCACCACGCAAAACGGGCCCACGGGAAATCCGTTTTCCGCGAGCCAGGGTTTTTGCAGCGTCTTGTCCTGAATGATGCGCACCGGCTCGACGCCGGGACGCAGCGGAGCGATGGCCGCCACGGCAGAGAGCGCGTCCACGCCGATCTGCTCGATTTCCAGAGTCACGGCGTCTGCGCCGGTGGCCAGGCGGCGCGCGGCGTCTACATCGCCCCATCGGCCCACGATGGTTTCGTCAGCGACAAAACTGGCCGGACAGGCGGGCTCGGGATCCATGACGCGCACGCGATAGCCCATGGTGCGCGCGGCCATGGCCATCATGCGGCCCAACTGGCCTCCGCCGAGGATGGCGAGCAGACCGCCGGGAGGGACGATGGGGAACTGAGCTTCTTTCCTGATGGAAGAAACAGGGCTCACTTTTTCGCAATTCCTCAAGTTTAAGAATATGGTTCGGATCGCATGGTGTGGCGGGATTCTGCCGCCCCTGCGGGGCTTTTCTCAAGATCGGCCGTCTTTCCCCGGATTGCGTTCGCCCGCCCCGGTGCGGGCTCACTTCATCCGGGGCTAACGTCTGCCGCCCCTACGGGGCTCAAGACCGGACGCGCTTCGTTCGCTATTCTGGCGACTGATCGAGTTTCTGGTGGAGCACTTCCTCAGTGCATGCGGAGCGCCAGGCGGCGAGGCGTTCGTAGAGCGCGGCGTCAGTTGCAGCGAGGATCTCCGCGGCGAGCAGCGCCGCATTGGCCGCGCCGGCCTTGCCGATGGCCAGCGTGCCTACGGGCACGCCCTTGGGCATCTGCACGATGGA
>DATJRT010000231.1:0-5711 GCA_035504495.1 Occallatibacter sp. | reverse complement strand
TTCTCTTGTGGTGGCGCAGAGTCTTGTCGTGGATTTCGTGCTCACCGTCGATTCCGTGCACACCGACGTGGTGGTGCAGGCCGAGTCGACCGGCGTGAACACCACCTCGCAGCAGACCTCGGGCCTGATCGATGAGCGCGCAGTGAAGCAACTGCCGCTGAACGGGCGCAGCTACGACGAGCTGCTCACGCTCAATCCGGCCACGGTGAATTACACCGGCGAGCGCTCGGGCGGCATCGGCACCTCGAACTCCTCGGTGGGCAACATGTTCAGCGTGAGCGGGCGCAGGCCGCAGGACAATCTCTTCCTGCTGAACGGAATCGAGTACACGGGCGCCTCGCTCATCAACGTCACCCCGGGAGGCACGAGCGGCGAGTTGCTGGGCGTGGACGCGGTGCGCGAGTTCAACGTGGTCTCGGACACCTACGGCGCCAGCTACGGCAAGCGCGACGGCGCCCAGGTAAGCATCGTCACCACCTCGGGAACCAACAAGCTCCATGGAACGGCATTCGACTTTCTCCGCAACAGCGCGCTCGACGCACGCAACTACTTTGACCAGGCGGCCATTCCCGAGTTCCAGCGCAACCAGTTCGGCGGATCGCTCGGCGGTCCCATCAAGAAAGACAAGCTGTTCCTCTTCGGCAACTACGAAGGCTTCCGCCAGAACTGGGGTCTCAGCGCGGTCACGCTGGTTCCGGACAACGAAGCGCGCCAGGGTTATCTGCCCAACTCCTCGGGCGAGGAGACGTATGTGGGCGTGAACGCAGCCGTGGCGCCGCTCTTGAATCTTTGGCCGGCGCAGAACGGCCCTGAGCTGCTGTCGAATGGAAACCCGAGCGGCATCGCAGAAGCCTTCAGCCATCCCCCGCAGCACATACGCGAAGACTTCGGCACCACGCGCTTCGACGACAACCTGGGCAGCAAGGACCTGCTCTTCGCCGTCTACACCGTGGACGATTCGGCAGCCAACACGCCCTCGGCCAATCCGCTGAGCCTGGTCAACGAGAGCCTGCGCGAGCAAGTGTCCAGCGTGCAGGAGCAGCATGTCTTCTCGCCCTCCCTGCTCAACACGGCGCGCTTCGGCTACTCGCGCGCCAGCTACTTCTTTACCGGGTACGTGCCCGTGAGCGGCGTTTCCGGCTGGGTTGCGGGCGACCCCGTAGGCGCCATCGTCATCAGCGGCAGCACGGCGTCGAACGGCGCCTCGGCGATCACCGGCGCCGGCGCCAACACCGGCAGCAACAATCGCACGGCGCGCAATCTCTTCACCGAAGACGATCACGTTTACTGGTCGCACGGACGGCAGCAGATCGAGGCGGGCGGCTGGCTGGAGCGCGTGCAGGCCAACGATTCGCTGGCGCAGGACCAGTACGGGCAGGCCTCGTTCAGCACCGAAGCCACGTTCCTCCAGGGCACTGTGGCCACCTTCACGTTGGTTCCCGCGCCTACTGAGCTGGGATGGCGCTCGCTTGAGGGCGCGGCCTTTCTTGAAGACATCGTCAAAGTGACGCCGCGCCTCGAACTGCGCGCAGGCTTCCGTTACGAGGCCACCAACGGCTGGAACGAAGCGCAGGGGCGCGCGTCCAATTACGCCCTCGTCAACGGCGTCCTGCAGACCGCACCCATCGTCGGCGGCTCGGCGCTCTTTGACAATCGCGCCAAATTCCTTCCCAATCCGCGCGTGGGCTTTGCCTGGGACGTTTGGGGCAACGGCAAGACCGCGGTGCGCGGCGGCTTCGGCGTCTATCACGGACTGCTGGACACGCTCGACTACCGCACTGACCAGACCGCGCCCTTCAACACTGCCGAATCCATCAAAAAAATTGCCGTGTCGAGCCTCAACTTCACGCCGGGCGTGCCGCCGCCGGCCTCGGCCACGGTTTCTCCCAGCAATGTGCAGCCGAATATCGCCACGCCCGCGGTGCTCACGTGGAGCCTGCGCGTGGAGCAGGAGATTGCCCCGCACACCACGCTCACCGCCGGCTACGTGGGCTGGCACAGCTACCACCAGATCCTTTCCGAAGACATGAACGAGCCCACGCCGGCCTTCACTTCGAGCGGCCAGGTCTACTACCCCAGCACCGTCTACGCCAATCCTGCGCTCGCCAACTCCACTTCGTGGGTTTCTCAGGGCGTGGGTCTGTATAACGCGCTCGAGCTGGACCTGCGCCGCACCTACGCGAACGGCCTCCAGTTGCGCGGCAATTACACCTGGTCGAAGAATCTCGACGATGGCTCGGCGTGGAACACCAGCGTCAGCGGCAACACCCCGGCCTACGTCGAGTTTCCTCTCCAGCCCAAACTCGATTGGGGCCCGGCGGCTACCGACGTGCGCCAATCGGCTTCATTCAACACCAGCTACGAGCTGCCATTCGGTCCCGATCGGCACTTCCTCAGCGCCGAGCCGGCGCCGGTCGCCTTCCTTGCCGGCGGCTGGACCACGAGCGCCATCGTCTCGGCGCAGACCGGCTTCCCGTTTTCTCCGCAGCTTGGCTATAACCCGCCGGGCAACGGGGACTCGCGCAATCCCATCCGGCCGGACTGGAATCCGAATTTCTCCGGCAACCTCTATCCGCGCACGGCCGGCGAATGGTTCAATCCCGATGCATTCATCCAACCCACGGTGAGCGTTGCCAATAGTTCGGGCGGCAACACCATCTACGGGACATACGGAAACGTCAAGCGCGACTCCCTCGTGGGGCCGCATCTCGCCGAGCTCGATTTCTCCGCCGCTAAAACCTCGAAAATTACCGAGCGGCTCAACCTCGAATTTCGCGCGGAGTTCTTCAACCTGCTCAACCACACCAATTTCCTCACCCCCAATGAAGTGGTTTACTCCTCGGCGCCCGCCATTACCACCACGGATGGCGTGCAAACCGAAACGCCCTCCGCGGTTTCCCCCACTGCGGGCGTCGTCACGGCTACGTCCACCACTTCGCGGCAAATTCAATTCGGCGCCAAGCTGCAGTTTTAGGGCGATCCTTCTCAGCTCCCACCCCCAGCTGCTCCACGGATGCCCGGGATTCGCCAGTCGAACCCGGGCATCTGGAGTCGCTTCCGGCGGCGTTGTCCGCGCGTCCGCTTTTCCCCGGCGAATGCGCTCAAACCCCCCTGACAAATCGATTTGTCTAAAAGCTTCCGCAGCCCTTAAGATAAGCAGGCCGGAGAAAGTTGTCGGGAGAACGATGAATGCGTCTGCGCTGTTGCTCGATTGTTGCTGTGCTTTTGCTCTTAACCTTTGCCCGGGCGCAGGCGCCCGCGCCATCCGATCCGCCTGCTCCCACCCAGGAGCAGATCGGAGCAGCGGCGGCCATGCCGTTTCGCAATCCCGATCTGCCCATCCAGCAGCGCGTCGACGACCTGGTTTCGCGCCTTACCCTCGATGAAAAAGTCTCGCAGGTAATCGACCGCGCCGGCCCCATCCCGCGCCTCGATATTCCCGCGTACAACTGGTGGAACGAAGGGCTGCACGGCATTGCGCGCTCGGGGTTCGCCACCATGTTTCCCCAGGCCATCGGCAACGCCGCCACCTGGGATGCGCCGCTGGTGCACGCCATCGGCCAGGTCGTTTCCACCGAAGCGCGGGCCAAGTACAACGATGCCCTTGCGCATGGAAATCACGATCGCTACTACGGGCTGACCATCTGGTCGCCGAACATCAATATCTTTCGCGATCCCCGCTGGGGTCGCGGCCAGGAAACCTACGGCGAAGACCCGTTCCTCACCGCTACGCTCGGCGTCGCCTTTGTCCAGGGCATCCAGGGCGACGATCCGCACTACTACCGCGCCATCGCCACGCCCAAGCACTATGCCGTGCACTCGGGGCCGGAGTCCACGCGGCACGAGGCCGACGTGGACCCGAGCCCGCACGATCTCTGGGACACCTATCTGCCCGCCTTCCGCGCTGCCATCACCCAGGGCAAGGCGGACTCGATCATGTGCTCCTACAACGCTGTCGATCGAGAGCCCGCCTGCGCCAACACGATGCTGCTCCGGCAGATTCTGCGCGGCGACTGGAGCTTTCAGGGTTACGTAACCTCCGATTGCGACGCCATCGACGACTTCTCGCAGCCCCACGGCCATCACTACGCCGTCAACCACGAGACCGGCTCGGTGGACGGCATCGAAGCGGGTACCGACCTCGATTGCGGCGCCTCGTATCTCGCGCTCGGCAACGCCATTCGCAACCACCTCATGCCGGAATCCGAATTGGATGCGACGCTGAAGCGGCTGTTTACCGCGCGCATGAAGCTGGGCATGTTCGATCCGCCGGAGCGGGATCCCTATTCCTCCATTCCCTTCAGCGAAGTCAATTCGCCTGACCACGCGGCCCTGGCGTTGCGCGCCGCGCGCGAGTCCATGGTGCTGCTCAAGAACCAGGACCATCTCCTGCCTCTGAAAAACGACGGCAGCCAGACCATCGCTGTCATCGGCCCGCTGGCGGCCTCGCTCATCGCGCTCGAAGGCAATTACAACGCCATCCCCCTGCATCCCATCCTGCCCGTCGATGGCATCGTCTCCGAGTTCGGTGCCGGTCACGTGCTCTACGCGGAGGGCGCGCCCTACACCATGGGCGGCGCCATTGCCGTGCCGCGCACCATGCTGCGCACGGCAGCCGCCTCAAGGGTCGAAGGGCTCACGGGCGAGTATTTCGCCGGCCCCGGCTTTGACAGCGCGCCGGAGATGACGCGCGTCGACAAGGAGATCGACTTCGACTGGTCCTCGGCCAATCCGGTGCCAGGCCTTTCCGCCGATTCCGCGGCCTCGAGCTTTGCCGTGCGCTGGACAGGCGCCATCGCCGCGCCGGTAGCGGAGACAGACAACTTCCAGCTTCGCGTGCCCCTCTGCTATCCGTGCGGGGGCAAGCTGCGCATCGCCGTCTACCTTGACGGCAAGGAGCTGCAGCCCCAGGCTCCGCCGGGACAGGCACAGCAGAAGCTGCCGCCCAGCGGGCGCAACTTCGGCGGGCTGGAGCACTTCTCCATTCCCTTCGCGGACTCCAATCCGCATGCCATCCGGATCGAATATGTGCAGAGCGGAAAGTTCCCCGACGGAGGCATCTCCCTCGAATGGCTGCCGCGGCCTGAGCTTCTGCAGGAAGAAGCGGTCGCTACGGCGAAGAAGGCCGATGTCGTGATCGCCTTCGTCGGGCTCACCTCGCACCTTGAAGGTGAGGAGATGAATGTGAACATCCCCGGCTTCTCCGGCGGCGACCGCACCACTCTGCTGCTGCCGGACGTGCAGGAAGATCTGCTCCGGGCGCTCGCCCAAACCGGCAAGCCGATGGTCGTGGTTTTGCTTAACGGCAGCGCGCTGGCCGTGAACTGGTCCAGGCAGAACGCCCAGGCAATTCTGGAAGCGTGGTATCCGGGTCAGTCCGGCGGAGAGGCGATCGCGCAGACGCTGAGCGGAAAGAACAATCCCGCCGGCCGCCTGCCGATTACGTTTTATACGGGCATTGACCAATTGCCGCCGTTTGACGATTACTCCATGGCCAACCGCACGTATCGCTATTTCAAGGGCGCGCCGCTGTTTGCCTTTGGCGACGGCCTGAGCTACACCACGTTTGCGTACTCGAGTCTTCAGCTCTCAAGCCGCAAGCTGCACGCGGGGGACACGCTCACCGTGCAGGCGGAGGTGAAGAACACCGGCGATCGAGCCGGCGACGAAGTGGCGGAACTGTACTTGAAGCCTCCCGTCACCGAGGTTTC
>DATJRT010000230.1:0-8120 GCA_035504495.1 Occallatibacter sp. | reverse complement strand
TGCTTGCTGCCTGAGCCGGTGCGCAAGCCGCTGGTGATGCCGGCCAACTCCACCGTCTACCGCTGGAACGAGATCGCCTCGGCGCTCGGCCACACCGGCACACAGGTGGCCGTGCAGCAGCCCGCCACCAGCTTCTTCCTGAGCGATGTGGAGAAGGTGGTGGACAAGGTGCTCAACCGCAACCTCAAGAACCGCGAATCGGAATCGTAAACGCGCGCAGCGCGTGCAGGGCCAAAGGCCGGAGCCCTCGGGTTCCGGCCTTTTCATTTTCGGATTGCCCGTCCCGGGCTCCTGAACCACCGCAGCAGCGAAAACCCGCTCGCCACCAGGCACAGAAACACAAACGCCAGCACGCTCCACTCAAACGCCGCGGAGCGCGCGATGTGCAGCACCAGTCTTCCGTAGCGCAGCGCCAGAAGCGCCAGCACCGTGAAGCGCAGCGCGCGCGCCGTGAAGTTGACCGCGCCGATCCGCCACAGCGGATACTCGAGCGCGCCCGCGGCCGCGATCACGGTGGTGAACGGGAACGGCGGCGGAGCCAGGCCCGCCACGGCAATCGCAAGTCCGGCGTGGCGCTCGAACCAGCTCCGCAGCTTGGCGTGCCGCCGCGCTCCGGCAATCCGGCGCAGCCTTTCTTCTCCAATCTTGCGGCACGTCTGCGCCAGCAACAGAGCGCCCGCCGTCGACCCGCACGCCGCCGCCAGAACGTACCACGCCACTCCCTCGTGATGCCGCGCCACCAGGCCCACAATCAGCAGATCGTTGCCGAAGGGAAGCACCAGGAACGAGGAATCGAGCACGCCCATCAGCAGCGGGCCGAGATAGCCGATATGAAACAGAAAGCGGAAGAGAACGATCGGGAATTTCATGCGTGGAAGAGCTGAACGGCGTGCGGTCTCCAGGGCCCCTGTCTTTCAAGCCCCCCTGCCACTCAAGCCCTTAGATGCCGTTTCTCTCTGGGATTCACGGCGGTCACCGCCCGGAATTCGCCTCCGCCCGAATCCTTGCCCCAAATGCACAAAGGCCACGGCGCTCGCCGTGGCCTTCACCCGATCCCCGCGGAGAACTCTACGCTCAGCAGAGGCTCGACTTTATTCGCTCGCCAGGGGCTCGACGGAGGCAAACCTTCCCCGGCTGCCGCGGTCAGTGAACTTCACCCATCCCGTCACCTTGGCAAAGAGCGTGTCGTCTGAGCCGATGCCCACATTCGGACCCGGCTTGATGCGCGTCCCGCGCTGCCGCACGATGATCGATCCTCCGGTCACAAACTGGCCGGCAAATATCTTTACGCCCAGCCGCTGCGCATTGGAATCCCGCCCGTTGGTTGAACTGCCGCCGCCTTTTTTGTGTGCCATCTTCTTATCCTCTCCGAAAAACAGCCTCTAGCTGCTAGCTATCAGCTTCTAGCTCTCCCTCGCTAACCCCGGATCCCCAGCTTCCGCAAGAAAAAAGCTAGAAACTAAAGGCTAGAAGCTAAGGGCTGACATCCGCGAATTAGTTCGTGGATGTATACGTCACCCCGTCCGCCTCGATTGCCTTGATGCGTACCTCGGTAAAGCTCTGCCGGTGCCCTCTCAGTTTCTTGTACTGCTTCTTGCGCTTGAAGTGGAACACCAGAATTTTGTCGCCGCGGCCCTCGCCCAGCACCTCGGCCGTCACCTTGGCCGTCGACGGCCTGGCCACGCTTCCCGGCTCGCCGGAAACCGCCAGCACGTCGCTGAACTCCACCGTCTGCTCTCCGCCGCCCACCTTCTCGATCTTCACCACGTCGCCGGGCGCCACGCGGTACTGCTTGCCCCCGGTGCGAATCACTGCATACATACCAAACCCTCCAGCGTCTTCGATCGATCAACGAAACGCATCCAAGACCAGAAAAAAATTTTGCGGTGGGGCGGATACAGACTCGAACTGCATCGGAACGCGGGCCGCTCATTCTCCCGCCACAATCCCGCACTCCTCTGCTTCTAGACGGAGTGCCTCGCCAAACCTTCTAATTTTATCGTCGATCGCCGGTTACGGTCAATCGGCGGTCTTACCCGCCGCGCCGCTATACTTCCCTTATGCAGTCTGCGAGCGCCGTGGCGACCGTCCTCAACGAGGCAAGAGACATTGAGCGGCTGGTCACGAGCCTGCTGGCGCAGGAGCCGCCGGCGGCCGAAATCATCGTCGTCGATGGCGGCTCGACCGATGGCACCTGGGAGTGGCTCGCCGCGGAAAGCGCGCGCAACCCGCGCCTGCTGGCCATCCGCGACGAGACCTGCAGCCTGAAGTATTCCGCCGGGCCGGTCGCGCGCGGCCGCAACGTGGCCATCAAGGCGGCAAAGTCGCATGTGATTGCCTGTTCCGACGCCGGCTGCCGCTACGCCCCTGACTGGCTCAACCACCTGACCGCCCCGCTGCTGAATGGCGAGGCCGAGTATGCTCTGGGCGGTTCGAGCCTTGACGCGGAGGGATGCACCGTGTGGGATGTGGCGGCCGCGCCTTTCTTTGGCATTCGCCTCGCCGCCGATGCGCCCACCAAGTCGTGCACGGCGCGCTCCATGGCCTTTACCCGGAAGCTGTGGGAGCAGGCCGGCGGTTTCCCTGAGCATGTGCTCCTGGGCGAGGACACTCTCTTTGACCTGGAAGCGCGGAAACGGTCAACGCCGGTTTTCATCCCCGACGCCAAGGCGCTCTACGGGCCGCAGTTCATGCTGCGATCGGCCGTTTCCAACATGGGCCGCTATGCCTTTTGCGACGGCCAGGCGCGGGTGCGCTGGGCGCGCCTGTTCCGCAATGCCGAGCGCTGCGCGGTGGAACTGGCCGCGCTCGCGTGCCTGCGCTGGAGCGCCATCCCGCTGATAGCCGTTTTGGCGCTCGAGGTTTGGGTTGCCTTTCGCCTCGACTGGAGAGACCTGGGCCGATTCGGGTTGGGAGCCGTGGCGGCGCGGTTCGTCTTTTCGCTGGCCGTGCCCTGGGTGGTGACGGTGAGCCACCTTCGCGGCCTCTTCACAACCGGCCGGCTTTCGAACCGGCAGAACCAGACCGGGAGCCCGGGAAGAAGCAACGCGCTGATCTGATCCCGCGCCATCCCGGGATCGGCCAGATGCGGATCGCCCGCCCAGCCGCCAAGCCCCATCCCCAACCAGGGCCTTGCAACCGCGGCGTCTCAGGCTACTTCCGTCCCTCGCGCTTTTGTGCAATGGCCAGACCGCGGGGCGTGGGCAGCAGCACCACGGAGATCAGCCCCTCGGCTTCGAGGCGAAGCGCCGCCTCGCGCACCGTTCCCGGGTGCGAGCTCGCGTCGTGCATCAGAATCAAGCCATTCGCGCTGATCCGCGGCAAGAACCGCCGCACCTCCTTCTCGCGGATGTCGAGGTCGCTGTCGCTGAAGAAGAGATCGATCTCGCCCGGCGTCTCCATCTCCAGGCTCGATGCGTTGCGCAGGTCGATCCACTCGCCCAGGCCGGAGGCGGCAATCTTCTCCTGCGCTTTGGCGAAGACGAGCGGATCGAATTCGCAGCTCATGATGCGGCCGAACCCGTTTTCGCGCAGCCCTTCCGCCATCCACACCGTGCTCACCCCGAGAAACGCTCCGGTTTCAACAATCAGGTTGGGCTTGAGCGTGGTGACCAGGGTGCGAAGAAACTCCAGTACCTCCGCTTCCGCGGTCATGGAGTCGTACATGCGCCAGCGCCCGGGATGCGGACACTCGGGAGTGGCGCGGTGGTACTCCGGCAGCAGTGCGCCCCGGGCGCGCTCTGCCTGCAACATGATCTTGTGCTCCTGCTTCAGCTTCTTGCGGAAAAGGCGCATTCCGGAACCCGGCGAAGAATGGGGTGAAAACTCAGTTCGATTATAGAGTTGGCCGCGCGCCCCGCGGCCCGCCTACCCTTTCGCCGGATATGCGGGCTTGCGGCTCAGCTTCGCCGGCATTCTTAGAAACAACCAATCCATCGCAGGAAAAGCGCGCCAGCCGGTTGCAACATGAAATCGGAAAGACCAGGCGTAACCGGTTGCGGAGAAACTGCTCGACTGAGGAGTCTTGTGTCAGGCCGCGATTGTCTTGAAGCGAGGTGAGCCTTGCCCGATTGTGAGGCGCCGATTCCACTGAAGACTGAGGCGGATTGTGGATCGAGCTCTGCGCCGGGCCAGAACGCCCGGCTGGCTCAAATTGCGCTCGATTACCAGCGCATCCTCGCGCGCAATCCCGGAGATCCCCAGGCCCTCGTCGGTATGAGCCTGGTCGCGCTCGCGAGCCGCCAGCCGGAGCTCGCCGTGAAGATGGCCTCCGCCGGCGCCGCTGCCGCGCCCGGCCTGGTCACCGCCTGGATCGCCCTCGGCCAGGCAGCCAAAGCTTCCGCGCAGTTCGACAAGGCCCAGCGCGCCTACGCGCGCGCCATCCTTCTCGACGGCACGAACCCGCTCGCGCGCCTGGGCCTGGGCGAGCTCCATCTCGCCCGCGAGGAGCCTGAAGCCGCGGCGCGCGAGTTCGCCCTGGCTCTGCGCCGCCAGCCCACCCTCGCCGGCGCCAGGCTCGGCCTGGGCAACGCGCTCGCGCTCATGGGCCGTTTCGAAGAAGCCCTCGCCCATTACGAGCAGACCCTCCTTCTGCACCCGCGCCTGCCGGAGGCTGAGTTCGCCGCCGGCTTTGCCCTTGCACGCCTCGGCAAGGCTCGCCAAGCCGAATCCCGCTACCGCCGCGCCCTGGCCGCGCGCCCTGACTTTGCCGCCGCGTGGATCAATCTCGGCAGCCTGCTCCGCGAGCAGGGCCGCGAGGTTTACGCCGAAGCCGCGCTGCGCCGCGCCGCCCGGCTCCGTCCCGATCTCGTCTCCGTCTGGATCAACCTCGCCGTCCTCGAGCGCGAGCGGGACCGTCCCGTCGAGGCGGAAAAAAATCTCCGCCGCGCCTTCGCCCTCAATCCCGATCAGGTGGAAACCCTGATCGCCTGGTGCCAGTTCCGGCTCTCGGAGCGCGATCTCGCCGGCGCCCGCGCGTGGCTCCGCTGGGCGCTCCTGCGCGATCCCTTGCAGAACGAAGCCGTCAACATGGAAGGGATTCTCCTTCACAGCGAAGGCCGCTTCGCCGAGGCCGTCGTCCGCTTCGAGCGCGCCGAGGCTCTCGGCAACCGCGCCGCCGCCTCCAACCGCGGCAACTCGCTCCTCGATCTCGGCCGCGCGGACGATGCCCTCCGCGCTCACGAGACCGCCGTCGAACGCGACTCCACGCATCCCGGCGCGGCCTACAATCTCGCCCTCACGCGCTTGCGCCTGGGCGACTGGGAGCGCGGCTGGCCCGGCTACGAAGCCCGCTGGCGCTTTCGCGAAGTGCACCGCGTCCCGCGCACCTTCAGGCAGCCGCGCTGGAACCCCGACGCTGTCCCCCATCTTGCCGGCCGCCGCATCCTTCTCCATGCCGAGCAGGGCCTGGGCGACACCATCCAGTTCTGCCGCTATGCGGCGCTCGTCGCCGCGCGCGGCGGCGTGCCCATCCTGGAAGTGCAGGAGCCGGTAGAGCGTCTTCTGCGCTCGCTTGAAGTCGTCCGCTCCGGCCGCGCTATTACCGGAATCCTGGGCGCCCACCCAAGGCAGGAACAATTTGACTTCGAGTACCCGCTCCTGAGCCTGCCTGCCGCGTTTCATACCACCCTCGAGAATGTTCCCTCACCGGGTGCGTACCTATTCGCCGAGCCCGCGGCCGTTGAAGAAAAGTGTGCCGCCTTTCCCAGTCTGCGCCCCGGCCTCCGTGTCGGCCTTGCCTGGGCCGGCAATCCGCGCTACAAAGCCGATCGCCAGCGTTCCGTCCGCCTCGAAGCCCTGCTCCCGCTGCTGCGTGCCGGCCAGGAATCGGGCGTCAACTGGATCTCGCTGCAGAAAGGCGATGCCCGGAAACTGACCGCCAGCCGGATCGCCGGTCAAGAAACCGATCCCGTCGAAACCCAGATTGCGGCCCAGATCGCCGCCCTCCCGCCCGATGTTTCCATTCTCGACGGCTCCAGCCACGACCGCGACCTGGCCGAAACCGCGGCCCTTCTCGCCACGCTCGATCTCGTCATCACCACGGACACCTGCATCGCCCACCTCGCCGGCGCCCTGGGCAAACCCGTCTGGATTCTCCTGCCCCACCTTGCCGACTGGCGCTGGATGCAGAACCGCGAAACCACCCCCTGGTACCCCACCGCCCGCCTCTTCCGCCAGTGCGCGCCCGGCGACTGGGAGGAGCTCATCGCCCGCGTCGCCCGCGAGCTAACCGGAATGAAATAAACAACATACTCGCGCGCGCCGCGCTCTCCTGAAAATCTTCGCAAAAATATGCTTGACAAATATTACTCTATTTTATAGAGTTCTCTGTGTTGAGGACGGCTTTACACAACGGTGAACCAAAGAACCGAAAGTGAAGGAGACATTTATGCCAAACGAAACCACCGAACGGGATCTGAAAGAGCGTCTCGAACTCATCGAAAACATGATCGCGGAGGGCCGCCGCAAATGCGAAAGCTGGGGGTGGGCTTTCCTGCTCTGGGGCATCGCCTATTACGTCGCCATTGCCTGGTCCGCCCTTGGCAGCGCTGCCTGGTCCTGGATTGCCTGGCCGATCACCATGATTGCCGCCGGCATCCTTACGGGCGTGCTGGCTTCCCGCGTCAAGCGCAACCAGCCGGCCACCAACCTGGGCCGGGCCATGTCCGCAATCTGGAGCGTAATGGGCACGGTTCTCTTCCTCGTCCTCATGGCCGTGGGCTTGAGCGGCCGCGCCGATCTGCACCTGATCGTCGCCATTGCCGGCGGCATGCTGGCCGTGGCCAACGGCATCTCCAGCATCATCCTGCGCTGGAAGATGCAGTTTGCCTGTGCGCTGGTGTGGCTGGCCACGGCCGTGGGCGCCTGCTTCACCACCACAAATACGCAGATCGCCGTCCTCTCTCTTTCGGCAATTTTCTTTTGCCAGATCGTCTTCGGCATTTACGCCATGACGCTGGATGCGCGCCGCCGCAAGCAGCATGAGGCGCTCCATGCCTGATCGGTTCGAACTTCAACCCTGAGGCCCGGCGGAGAGTAATCGGCGCGGCGAGCCGGCGCAACCTCAGCATTCACGAAAGGAGAACACCGTGGAAAGCGAAACCACCGAACGGGATTTAAGGGACCGCCTCGATCTCATCGAGAACATGATCGCCGAAGGCCGCCGCAAGAGCGAGAGCTGGGGATGGGCCTTCGTTCTTTGGGGCCTCGCCTACTACGTTGCCTTCTTCTGGGGCAACTGGGGGCACTTCGCATACGCCTGGCCGGTCACGGTGATCGCCGCGTCCCTGCTCACCATGCTGGGCTTTTGGCGCAACGGCAGCAAGGGTCGGCCCAACACCACTCTGGGCCGCGCCATTGCCGCCGTCTGGTGGACTACCGGCTTGGCCATGTTCATCCTCTATTTATCGCTCGCCTTCAGTGGCCGTCTCGCGGACTACCACCTCTCCGTCGCCATCGCGGGCGCCATGCTCGGCGCGGCCAACGCCGCCTGCGCGGCCATGCTCCGCTGGATGTCGCAGTTTCTCTGCGCCATCGTCTGGTGGTCCACCTGCGTGGCGGCCTCGTTCGGCTCGGCGAGCCAGACCACCGACGCGTTCCTCGGCGCCATTTTCCTATGCCAAATCGTCTTCGGCATCTACGCCATGACGCTTGAAGCACGGCGCCGCAGGCAGCATGAGGCGCTCCATGCCTGAGCCGAATCTGGAACTGCCCGAGCTCAATCCCATCATCCACGGCAAGCTGCGCCTGGCGCTGCTCTCCCTGCTGGCCACGGTGGAGGAGGCCGAGTTCACCTGGCTGCGCGGGCGCACCGGCTCGACCGATGGCAACCTGGGCGCGCAGTTGATGAAGCTCGAAGAGGCCGGCTACGTCACCGTCGAAAAGAAATTTGTGCAGCGCAAGCCGCAGACCCTTTACCGCCTGACTGAGCAGGGACGCACCGCGCTCACCGAATACGTGCAGGCATTGAAGCAACTGCTGGGCGCGGCGATCGAGGCGTGAGACGGGAAGATGTTCAACCGGCCGCAGCCAGCTCGCCGCGCACCCGCTCCATGATGCCCAGGTAATACGCGAGGTTGTGAATCGTGTTCAGCGTGCCGGCAAGCGCTTCGCCCGCCTGC
>DATJRT010000229.1:0-17459 GCA_035504495.1 Occallatibacter sp. | reverse complement strand
TGGGCGTTGTTCAACGTGGTCAGGGGAATGAGTGAGCCGGTGCGAAAAAAATCCCATGCGGCGGGGATGTAATAGCCCGCTTCGTCCCAGTAATAGGGAAGGCGCAGCAGAGAAAAATGGCTGGCATAGAGCGCCGCGAAGAGCACGGGATAAACCATCCACAGCGGCAAGGGCGCATCGGGCCGGGGATTGAGGATTTTCTTGAAACGCACGAGCGCTCTCCGAAGGCGCGCAGGAATTGCGGACCTTTAATTGACCGGCCCGCGCGGGAAGCCCTGGTTCTGCGGCTCGAGATTCAGGTTGCCGAATGCCTGTTCGTACTGAGCGATGTTCTGGCCCAGCACGTTCCAGAGAGCCTTGGCCTGCTGCGGGCTCAGGAAGATGGCCTGATGGTTGCGGATGGTCACATGCTCGGGGCTCTCGCTGGAGGCGAGGCCGAAGACGAGCTGAAAATCCCAGACGCTGACGCGCACCTGTACGCTGTTGGCATAGGACTCGCGATAATCGGGGGTCTGGGTGAGATTCACTTGCGGTTGCGGCGGAACGGGGCTCATGATGCAACCAGATTACGCCCTGCGGACGGGGAGGGCCGGGAATTGTCTGTGCCGCAATGGGCAGCGCAATCAGCGGCGGAGATCGAAGGCGAGCGGACAGCCCTCGCAGCGTGGCGCGCGGCCGCAGTGCGCCTTGCCCACAGCAACGGCAAGCGCATGGAATTCGTTGTAGAGATGTCTGCGGCCGGCCGCGGGATCGCGCTCGAAGGCGCGGCGCGTGAGCGCGGCAAGCGCCTCGTAGGGGATGGTGGTGCGGCCGGGCGCAGGCGCAAGCAGGTGATGGCGCGCGGCGATGCGGCGCAGGTATTCGTCGGCCACAGGAACTGCGTGGCCGAGGGCGTAGAGCAGGATTGCATCCGCGGTCTCCTCGCCGACGCCAGGCAGCGCCAGAAGCCGCTCGCGGATGACGCCGGTTGGCGCGGCGCGCAAAACCTCGAGCGAGCCCGAGAATTCCTGGTCGAGCATGGCCACGAATGCCTTGAGCGCAGGCGCCTTGCGCGTGAAAAATCCCGAGGGTTGAATGAGCCGGCGAAGCTGATTGAGAGAGAGGGCGCGCAGGCCCTCGGCGGTGAGCGCTCCCGCCTGGCGCAGATTGACGAGCGAGCGCTCGACCGCTTTCCAGGCGGTGTTTTGCGTCAAATACGCGCCGAGAATCACTTCAAACGCGGAGTTGGCCGGCCACCAGTGTTGCGGCCCGTAAACGGCAAGCAGCCGGTCATGCATGCGCCGCAGGCGCTTTGCTGCATCGCGCGGCGGCGCCTTCGCGGTTTCCGGCCTTGCTGGGCCCGCACATCCGCTCGCGTTGCTCTTGCGGTGCGCAGCGGGAACGAGAGGCTTTTTCCTGGTCACGATTCCCTCAGAATACGCGCCATGAGCGCTTCCGACACCAGCCCGGCGGAGCCGGCGAACCGATTACACTGAATTCGACAACCGCTCGGAAAGGATCGTAGCATGCGGCGTTTCGCACTCTCTGCAGCCATTCTCGTTCTCGCGGCCACCACTGTCCAGGCGCAGACTTCCACCTGGATCCCGGATAAGGCGCACTGCGAAGTGGACTTTTCCATCCTGCACATGGGACTTTCCAGGGTACACGGACGCTTTGGCGATGTTGGCGGCTCTCTGGTCCTGAACGAAGCGGACATGACCAGGTCGAGCGTGAACATGACTATTGACGTAACCACGGTCGATACCGGCCAGAGCGCTCGCGACGCCGATCTGAAGGGCGCGAACTTTTTCGATGTCGCCCGGTTTCCCACGGCCAGGTTTGTCAGCACCAGCGTCAGCAAGAGCAGCTCCGGGCTCACGGTCACCGGTAACCTTACGCTGCACGGCGTAACCAAGCCCGTGGTGCTCGAGGTCGACGGCCCCACCGGCCCGATCACCGGAATGGATCAAAAGCAGCACGCCGGCTACTCCGCGACCACTACCATCGATCGCACTGCTTTTGGAATCGGAAGCAAGTATCCAGCAACCATGCTCGGCGACGAAGTCAAACTCAATATCGAGCTCGATGTGGCCAGGCAGTAGATGGCTCCCTTGCAGTGCGGAATTCAACCATCATGAAGAGTCATACCGAGTATCTGGTTTTTGAGACCAAGCGGCGCCGGGAGATGGTGCACATCACCGACCGGGTGGAAGAGATTGTGCGGCGCAGCGGCGTCAAAGACGGATTGTGCTTTGTTTCCCCCATGCACATCACGGCGGCGATTTACGTAAACGATCTGGAGAGCGGACTGATCGAGGACATCGGCAAATGGCTTGAAGAGCTGGCGCCGGCGCGGCCCGAATACAAGCACCATCAGACTGGAGAAGACAACGCGGACGCGCATCTCAAGTCGCTTCTGCTGCACCACGAAACGACGCTGCCGGTGACCAACGGAAAGCTCGACCTGGGCACGTGGCAGCGGGTCTTTTATGCCGAGTTCGACGGACAGCGGCGCAAGCGCGTAATCGTGAAAGTGCTGGGAGTTGAGTAGCGGGGCTCATTCCCCATCCGTGATCTTCCGCCACGGACCGTCCGGCCTTGACGGCGCAGTTGCCGGAAGGTCCAGCGAGATGCGCGGCAGGACGACCAGATCGACGCGCCGGTTTTGGGCGCGGCCTGAAGCAGTGTCATTGCTCGCCACCGGATGAAACTCCGCGTACCCGGCGACAGAGAGACGCTCTGACGGCAGGAGCTTCTCTTCGAGAAGCAGACGGGCCGCGCCGGTAGCCCGCGCGGAGGAGAGCTCCCAGTTGGAGCCGAATTGAGAGGTGTGGATGGGAACATTGTCGGTGTGGCCCTCGATGCGGAGATCGAAGGGAGTGCGCGCGAGCGCAGCGGCAACCTTGCGCAGGACGGGGAGGGTTCCAGGCTCGGGCGTGGCCGAGCCGGAGGCGAAAAATCCCGCCTCGCGCAGGCTGACGACCAGCCCGTCCCGGCCCATCTGGATGGAAACCGCGCCACTGGCGATCTGGCTCGACAAGGCCTGGGTCAGCTCGCTCCGGACGTGGTTGAGATCTTCGCGGACCTCGGCGGGCGCGGCTTCGCTCGGCACGCTGTTCATGGGCAGAGGCGGCTTGTCTGCGCCCGGCGCGTCCGCGGGCTTGCGCGCCGAGCTGGGAAAGATGCCGAGAGCGTGGAAGGCGCTGTTGATCGATTCCGACACCTGCGCCTGCTTCTTCTGGTCGGCGGTTGCGGTGGCGTAGAGAACCACAAAAAAGGCAAACATCAAGGTGATGAAGTCGGCATAGGAAACCAGCCAGCGCTCATGGCTAACACGGGCGCGGGATGCACGCGGGTTCATGCGGGGCGCTCCTTCTTCTCGCGCTTGGCGTCGTCGAGAAACCCGGCCAGCTTGATCTCAAGCATGCGCGGGTTGATGCCTTCGAGGATGGAGATCACGCCTTCGAGCAGCATCTCCCGGCGCCGGTGCCCGTCGCGGATGCGCAGGCGCAAGTTTCCCGCAAAGGGCAGGAAAAACAGGTTCGCGACGCCCACCCCGTAAATGGTGGCGACGAAAGCCACGGCGATGCCGCGGCCCACCTGGTGAATGTCATCGAGGTGCTGCATCACCTGGATCAGCCCGAGCACTGCGCCCAGAATGCCGATGGTGGGCGAAAAGCCGCCGGCGGACTCGAAGACCGCGGGCAGCCGCTCCTCGTTTTCAATGATGGAGTCGAGGCTGACGCGCATGATGTTGCGCAGCTCGGCCGGCTCGGTGCCGTCGACGGCCAGCATGAGCGTCTGCTTGAGAAACGGGTCCTGAATGCTTTCGAGGTCGGCGTCCAGTGAAACCACTCCCTCGCGGCGAGCCTTGTTGGCGAACGCGACCAGCTGGGCGATCAACTGCATGTCTTCGCCGTGCGGCGCCACGAACACCCGCGCCAGGCTGCGGAAAGCCGCCCCCACGGTGGCGAGGGGAAATTGCAGCAGGACGGCGCCGAGCGTGCCTCCAAATACGATGAGAGCCGCGGTGGGCTGCAAGACCTGGCCCAGATGGCCGCCTTCCATGAGCAGGCCGGCAAGGATGCCCAGGATGGCCAGGAAGAACCCGCCGATGCTCGCCTTGTCCATGACCTGTCCCCGCTCCTCTTCCGCTCCGTGAACCCAACGGCGCAATCGCCTTCAGTGCGCCTGGGGACTCTGCTCAGGGTCAGAGCCGGCAAGACCGAGACTGGAAAGAGCGGCCATGCGCCGGAGATCGCCGTGCTCCTCAAGCCGCTGCGCCACCGCCGCGAGCAGTTGCGCGCGATAGCGGAGCACGCGCTCGACCACCTCGGCCAGCCCTTCGCGCACAATCAGCTTTTCTCCGTTGATGAGCGTGAGCATGGTATCCGGCGAAGCTTCGGCGGTCTTGATGAGATCGCTGTTGAGCACCATGGCTTTGCCGTTCAGCCGCGTCAGCTCGATCATGGCCGGGAAGCTCCTTCGCATTGGTTATCGGCGATGGAGGGCAGACGGTTAAGAAAATTCGAAGGTAATGTGACGTGTACAGGGCGAGACAGAAATGCAGGTTAGATAAAGTCCATCAAACCGGGGCCGAAGAAGGCTCAAGATGCGGCGGTCACCCGCCAAGAGCAGCTGCCTGGGGTTATTAAATTAGGGAGCGCTCATAGGCAAGGTGCCGCAAATCCACGCATCCTCTAAGGAGAACTCCCATGTCCCTGGGTGTTTTAAACAATATGTCCGCAGTGTATGCGGAAAATAATCTGAACAACACCAATAACAGTCTCAACACCGTGCTGCAGCAGTTGTCTTCGGGTTCGAAGATCAACTCCGGCGCGGACGACGCCGCCGGCCTTTCGCTGGTGAACGGTCTTGAGGCCAACCAGATGGCGCTTACGCAGTCGCAGACCAACGCAACTGAAGGTTCCGGCCTGCTGCAAGTGGCCGATGGCGCCCTCTCGCAAGTGACAAGCCTGCTCAACCGGGCCGTGACGCTGGCCACCGAGGCCTCGAACGGCACCCTCAACAGCTCACAGGATGCGGCTGCCAACCAGGAGTATCAGTCGATCCTGTCGGAAATCGACAACATCGGTTCCACCACCACCTACAACCAGAACAAAGTCTTCGGCACCGGCAGCGACGTGAACATCTATACCGGCGACTCGACCACTTCCGGCGCGTCTGTCGACAGCCTGAATATCGCAGCTCTTTCCTCAACCAGCGTGGGCGACACCGGCGGCACGATGGCGTACAGCACCGGCCAGAACGAGTTCATCGACCTGACCGGCACCTCGAACGCGCAAGCGACCGACACCATCACCGCCGGCACGCTGAGCATCAGCTACGTAGACGCGGCAGGCAACGACGGTTCGGTGACGATCACTCCGGCGACGGACACCGTGAACGGCCTGATCGCAGCCATCAACGGCTCCGGGCTTGGCCTGACGGCCTCGTTCACCACCGCGGCTGCGGCCGGCGATTCGGCTGCTGCCGCTTCGACGGACACCGGCATCGAGATCTCCGGCGGGCACATCGAGTCGGGAACAGCGCCGACCGCTGGCAACCAGGACCAGGAAATCGCCCAGGGAGGGACCGCAATCTATGACAGCAGCTCGGGTCAGACGGCGGCCGCCGGCCTGGACAACGACAGCACCGGCGGCGTGGCCACCATCAGCTACACCGATGCTGCAGGCGAAGACCTGAGCGCCACCAACCTGAGCAATTCCACCAGCGCGCAGACGGCGTTGACGGATTTGAACGCGGCCATTGCAGACGTCGCTTCGCAGGACGGCTACATCGGCGCGCAGATCAACACGCTGAACTCGGTCAGCTCTGTGCTCAGCACCCAGGAAGAGAACGTGCAGTCGGCACAGAACGCGGTGCAGGCTACCGATTACGCTTCCGCAACCTCCAACATGTCGAAGTACGAAATCCTGAGCCAGACCGGCATCGCGGCCCTGGCGCAGGCCAACAGCATGCAGCAGGAAGTAACCAAGCTGCTGCAATAAATAAAGAACCGTTAAAAGCCGGGAGGGGCGTCCGCCGGGACGCCCTTCCTTGCGCTCAGAGAAATTTTCCGGCGTGAGCGTATTCCAATCCGGCCAACAGGGTCTTGGTTTGCCGGCTGCTTCAATTTCGAACGGAGGAGACGGATGGGCACAGTCGGGCTGAGTTTCGGTTCGCCAACCAGCGGCGCGGGATTCGATGTAAGCGCGACGGTGTCGCAGATTGTAGCCAATCTGCAGGGCGTGGAGACGCCGTGGCAAACGCAACTGACATCTTTGGAAAGCCAGGACACGGTGATCTCGAACCTGGGAACGCTGTTCTCCAACCTCTCCAACGATATGAGCCAGCTCACCGACTTCAACGGCATCCTTTCGGAGAAGACCGGATCCAGCTCGAATACCAACGTGCTGGAGCTCACCGCTGCTTCCTCATCGGCCAGCGCCGGCACGCACACGGTCACGGTCAACAGCCTGGCGCAGACTTCGAGCGGTTATCTGGCGGAGATCGCCAACGCATCGGACGCGCTCACCGGATCGATCACCCTGCAGGTGGGCGAGGGCGACACGGAGACCTTCACCATCGGCGCGGCGCCCAGCAGCGGCGCGGCCGCCAACACCATCTACACCGGCGCGGCGACAGGCGACGATACGCTCGCCGCCTTGTCCGCGGCCATCAACGCTTCCGGGGTGGGCATCACCTCCAGCGTGCTCACCGACGCTACCGGCTCGCGGCTGAGCCTGGTCTCTGCCACGTCCGGCGCGGCAGGCGACATCACCGCCACCGGCAATTCACTCACCGACGCAGTGCCGAATACTTTGAGCTATTCCGGCGCCGCCGGCACCGGCACCACGACTTCGTCCGGCACGCTCTCCCCGGTGGCGAGCCTCAGCGACACGCTTCAGGGATCGATCTCAATCCAGGTAGGCAACGGAACCGCGGTGTCGGTTGCCGTGCCCACCAACGCCACTCTCGCGGGACTGGCGAGCGCCATCAACGGCACCAACGGCATAGGCGTCACGGCATCCATCGTCACCAACAGCGATGGCACATCGAGCCTCGCTCTCGTCTCCGGGACATCGGGGCCGGCCGGGACATTGACCGTGAACTCCAGCGTGACCGACAGCGCGACGGCGCTCAACTTCAACAATGCCGTCACCGGCGCCAATGCCAGCCTGACCGTGGACGGCGTGAACCTGACCAGTGCGTCGAACACGGTCACCGATCTGATCCCGGGCGTAACCTTTCAGCTGCTTTCCTCCTCCTCCTCGCCGGTTCAGGTGGTCATCGGCAACGACAACAGCGACGTTGAAAGCACCGTGGGCCAGTTCGTCTCCGACTACAACGCGCTGATCAGCGCGCTGAACACGCAGGAGGGCAACACCAGCTCAGGCACGCCGGAGCCGCTCTTCGGATCGCCTACGCTTTCGTTGCTGCAGGAGGAACTTCTCAGCGGATTGAGCGTGGAAAACCCCAACGGATATCTGGACCCGGTCGCCTCGGTTCCCGGCGCCACGATCTCGGGTTCTCTTTCCATTCAAGTGGGCGGCCAGACCGCCGAAAATGTCGTCATCGGCGCTGCCCCGGCCACGCCCGCGGCCAATACCATTTACACCGGCAGCGGCGTGAACACGCTCTCCGGCCTGGCCAGCGCGATCAATGCAGCCGACATCGGCGTGAATGCCGGCGTGGTGACCAGCCAGAACGAATCGACCCTGACGCTGACCTCGCAAACCGCCGGCGCGGATGGCGGTGCGTTGACGGTGAGCTCCGCGTTGAATTCGCAAACGCCCAGCGCGCTCGGCTTCACGGATTCCGGATACACCAGCAGCACGCCGGACAGCGGCACCATCGGAACCCTGGCTGCCTCTGCAGATGCGTTAAGCGGCTCGCTCACCATCCAGGTGGGGAACGGCGTGGTCAACAATATCGCGCTCGACCCCTCGGACGGCACGCTTGCCGGCCTGGCGAACGCCATCAACAGCGCTCAAATCGGCGTCACTGCCGCGGTAAACACGAACGGCACGGGGGTTACGCTCACCTCGGGCACGAACGGCGCCGCCGGCGCGCTCACGGTGAATACGAGCCTCTACGACACCACCGACACCACCAGCGCGGCCCTCGGCTACAACTCCTCTTCGGATATCAATAGCCTCACTGCCCTCGGCATCAGCGTGAACAACGACGGTTCGCTCACCTTCGACGCCGCGTCTCTCGATTCGGTGCTCAACTCCGATTACAGCGGCGTGGTGGGCTTCTTCCAGAACGCAAACAGCTGGGGCCAGAGCTTCTCCAACATGCTCGACAACGCCGGCACCAGCTCTTCCACAGGTATTCTGGCGCTGGCTTCGAGCGCCAACAGCAGCACGGAGTCCTCCTTGAACGCGGAAATATCCAAGGAACAGAGCTACATCTCCGCGCAGCAATCGAGCCTGACGGCGGAGCTGACCCAGGCCAATGAGATTCTGCAGGAACTGCCCAACCAGCTGGATGGCGTCAACGAGCTTTATTCGGCGATCACAGGCTACAACGAGAACTCGGCCGGTTGACGGAGACCTTGACGCCGGCAGCTGACGCGCACCGACGACATGGACCGTTGCCGCCTTCGCTTTCCTCATTCCGGACCGGCGCCGGGGAGTTCAGCGGCAAACCCCTCAAGGAATTGCCGTTCCGCACGATGAACTAGGGGGAACGTCCAAAAAGAATTCTCTCTCAGGAGCCGCAATCGGATGGGAACTTACCGGGAACATGCGCTCGAAGGCGCCTCGGCTGTCGATCTCGTGGTGGCGCTCTATGACGGAATCATCCGATTCCTGTACGCGGCCATCGCGGCTGTGGAGCACAAGAGCGAAGATGGGCGCAGATTGGCCGTCAAGCGCGCGCTCGACATCATCATCCACCTGCAGGCGCGGCTGCGCATGGACGTGGGCGGGCGTCCGGCTGAGGCGCTGAGCGAGTTCTACGCTTCCGTTTTCGCGCAGATTCTGCAGGCATCGCAGTCGGCTTCGCGCAGCAAATTCGAGCACGCGATCGATTGCGTGAAGACGGTGCGGGAAGCGTGGCGCGAGGTGGCCAAAGACCCTGCCGCGAATCGGTCCTCCGCGCAGGCTGCGGCGTCGAAACCGGGCGATCGTTCTCCCGGCGCACATCGCGAAGAAGAGGCAGCCGTCTCGAGCTGGACGGCTTAGAGCATTTCTCCAGTCGATATAGCCATTCCGGCGTTCTCCGGGGCGGCGATCTCTTGTTGAAGTCGACGCCTGCGTTGGTTGGCTTCGGCAAGCGGAGAGAAGGATAAATACTTCAGCCAGCGACGGTAAGCTCTTCCTCGAGCTGCTGCTTCTGGTAGAGGCTGGCGTAGTAGCCATCGCGCGCGAGCAGCTCTTCGTGACGGCCCACTTCGACAATTCTGCCCCGGTCCAGCACGGCGATGCGATCGGCATGGCGCACCGTGGAGACGCGGTGGGAGATCAGAATTGTGGTCGAATTCGCGGTATAGTTGCGCAATCCACCCAGAATCCGCTCTTCGGTGTAGGTGTCCACGCTGGCCAGGGCATCGTCGAGGATGAGAATCGCGGGACGGCGCGCGAGCGCGCGGGCGATGGCCGAGCGCTGCTTCTGCCCGCCGGAAAGGGTCACGCCTCTCTCGCCGACCATGGTTTCAAATCCCTGCGGAAACTCCTCGAACTCCAGGCGAATGTGCGCAGCCTCGGCCGCTTCCAGCAGCTCCGCCGCGCTCGCCTCGGGCGCGCCAAAGGCAAGATTCTCGCGAATGGTCTCGCTGAAGAGAAATGTCTCCTGCGGCACCATGCCGATGTTGCGGCGCAGCACGGCGAGGGGATACGCGCGCACTGGCCGCCCGTCGATCAGGAGCGTTCCTTCGGGGGCTTCGTAGAGGCGCGCAATCAGGTTTACGAGAGTGGATTTGCCCGAGCCGGTGGGGCCGACGATGGCCAGGCTGGTGCCCGCGGGAATGTGCAGCGAAACATTTTCGAGCACCGGCATGCCGGCGTAGCTGAAACTCAGGTTGCGGAATTCGATCTCCCCCTTGAGCGCCGTATCCGGTCCAAGACCGGCAACAGCGAAGCCGTCGTCGATGGCCGGCGTGGCGCGCAACAACTCTTCGATGCGCTTCACGGAAGCGGTGCCGCGCTGAAAGATGTTAATGACCCAGCCCACGGCAATGATGGGCCAGATGAGCAGGATCATGTAGGTATTGAAGGCCACGAAATCGCCCACCGTAATGCGGTGCGCGAGCACCAGATGCCCGCCGGCCAGCAGCGTGATCACCATGGAGATGCCGAGCACAAATTCGAGCGTGGGCCACAGCATGCCCATCAGCTGCACCAGCCGCAAGGCGCGGGTAATGTATTCGCGGTTGAGGCGCTCAAAGAGGCCGATCTCGGATTCCTCGCGCGCGAAGGCGCGGATGAGGCGGACGCCGGAATAGTTTTCCTGGGCCTGCGCGGAGATATCGGAAAAGCTGGCCTGGATGCGCTCAAACCGCGTGTGGATGCGGCTGCCGAAATACTGCACCAGGATGCTGGCCACGGGCATGGGCGCCAGCGCCACAAGGGTGAGGTAAGGACTGTAATGCAGCATGAAGACGAGCGCAAAGACGGTGAGAAAGACCGTGTTCGCGCTGTACATCAGCGCCGGTCCCAGCAGCATGCGCACGGCGTTAAGGTCGTTGGTCATGCGCGCCATCAGATCGCCGGTGCGGTAGCGGTGATAAAAACCGGTGTCCTGGATCTCCAGGGTGCGGAAGAGGTCGTTGCGGATGTCGAACTCGATGTCGCGGGAAATCCCGATCAACACCCAGCGCTGGGCATAAAGAAAGACGCCCTTGCTGAGAGAGATGGCCACCAGAAGCCCGGCGAGAAAGAGAATTTCCGCGCGCGTAGCTCCGTTCTTGAGCCCGTCAATGGCTTTGCCCAGAACGCTGGGGAACTGGACCGCGATCAGGTTGGTGGCGATGCAGGCGAGCGTCCCGCGCGCGTATCCCCAGCGATAGCGGCGCATGTACCCGTAAAGTGGGCGCAGATCGCGAAGCATGGGTTTATTGTAAGGGCTGGCGCGCTCGGGGACCGGCTGCCGGCGCAGCCCAGGACTAGGTGGGCGTGCGCAGCAGCAGATAGCCCCCGACCAGGGTGAACAGCAGGTCTGCCGAGCAGGCAGCAACGGTGGCGGGCAGATAGTTTACGTAGCCGAGAGCGCTGAAGAAGCCGTCGACCACAAAGTACGCGAGCGCAACCCCGATGGCGACGGCGATGCCGCTCAGCGAGCCGCGGCGGCCCATGGAAAGCGCAAAGGGAATGGCGAGCACGGCCATCACCACCGCGACCAGCGGATAGGCAAGCTTGTGCCACAGCGCCACGCGCAGGCGCATGGTGTCAAAGCCGCTCTGGCGCAGGTCGCGGATATAGTGCTGGAGCTGGCCGAAGTTCATCTCCTGCGCTTCGAGGGCTTCCTTGGTGAAGTAATCGGGCGGCTCGTGAATCTCAGGGAACGTGTCCGCCGCGAAATCGCGGTATGCGGTCACGTTCGCGCCCTGAATGTCGCGCACCCACCCGTTCTCGAACTTCCATGTTTGCGCATCGGCATCCCAGGCGGCGCGCGCGGCAAAGATGCGCCGGGTGAGCGCGAAGGTGGAGGGATCGAACTCGAAGACGGAGAGATTGGCAAACTCGTTCTTATCGGGATCGAAGAATTCGTAGTAGAAAATGCGCCCCGGTTCGCCTGCGCGCGGCTGGCCGAAGATCCATTTCTGCTCAGGATGCAGATAGGTCTGCGGCGGCTTGCCCTTGATGGTGTTGCGCAGGGCCTCCTGCTTGCGGTTGGCCTGCGGCAGATAGTACTGATCGAAGAGAAACAGACTCAGGGCCAAAAGGATGGCGATGGAGACGACGGGAACGACCAGGCGGTAGAGACTGATGCCGGTGGCCTTCATGGCGATGATTTCGCTGTTGCGGCTGAGCACGCCAAAGACAACCAGGGCGGCAATCAGCACCGCCAGCGGCGCGATCTGGTAAATCATGCTGGGCGTGAGATTCACCAGGTAATCGCCGACGGTGGTGAGCGGGATGTGGTTGCGCAGAATGTCGCCGATCAGGTCGAAAAAGGTAAAGACGATCAGGAGCAGGACGAAGCCAGTCTGCACCAGCAGAAACATGAGGAGGAATTCACGCACCACGTACTCGTCGAGGATGCGGGGAAACGTGCTGCGGGAGCGCGCCTTGGCCGCGGCAAAGGCGCGTGGCTGAAGCTTGCCCAGAAGGCCGGTGATGGAGGAGCCGTTGGCTTGCGCCTCGGCCACTGGAGCGCCACCGGGCGAACGCGCAACCCATCCGGAGAGGGCGCTGAGGAGACGCCCGCCGGTGGCCATTTGCCAGAGAAGAAAAATGCCCGCAGCGGCAAAGAGAAGATTCGCCGACCAGACGCCGACAAAGACCGGCAGCTTGCTCTGGCGGCCCAGAGCCGTGCCTGTGAAAGAAAGAAGGTAGTAGATGCAGACAAGCAGAATGGTAAAAACGAAGCCGGAGCTTTTGCCGCCGCGGCGCGAGGAGACTCCGAGCGGCACGCCGACGAGCATCAGGACCAGGCAGGCAGCCGGAAACGAAAAGCGATTGTAGAGCTCGATGAGATAGCGCCTGGCATCCGGCCCCCCATTGGGATCGTGGATACGCTCGAGCAGCTGGTTCATGGGCAGCGCGTAGATCGAAGTTTCCAGGCGCCCCAGGTGCACATCGCTTTGCTGGTTCAGGGCCAGGGGCATATCCGTGGTGGCAAAAGTGGAGATGGTGTATTGCTGCGGCTGGCCGGCCTCGGTTTCATGACGCGAACCGTCGCGCAGGCGCATGAGCAGTTCCTGGCTGGTGTCGCTGACCACCGTGGCCGAGGCTGCCGTGGTGATGATCGGATTGGAGCGGTCGCTCACGTCGGCCATGAAGACCTGGCGCCAGTTGGCCGCGCCCGTGCCGGCGCGCACGTCCTGCACGTAGAGCACAAAATTCTTGAAGTCCTCGTAGAAGACGCGCGGCTGAATCTGGTAAGAAGCCTGCGAAGTTTCGAGCGATTGCTCCATCTCCAGAATGGCCTGGTTGGCGCGCGGCGCCACATAGAGCGAATTGACCAGGCCCAGCAGCGTGCCGCCGATGGCCACGATCGAGGAAACGCGGACGAAGTAGCCGATGCCGAGGCCGGAGGCGCGCATGGCGATGACCTCGCTGTCCGCGGCCAGGCGGCTCAGGCCCAGAAGCACGCCCACCAGCACCGCCATGGGAATGGTCACCTTGAAGAGATTGGGCAGGGTGAAGAGAAACACTTCCAGCATATCGGTGAGCGTGGAGCTGTTGCGGACCACGACCTCCAGAATCTGGGGAAGCTGGGGCATGAAGAGAATGAAGGTAAAGAGCGCGCATCCAATGAGGGTGTGGGAGAGGATTTCGCCGAGGATGTAGCGGGTGAGGATGCGCACGGCAGGCTCTGGTTCTAGTTTAGTACGCCCGTTGCGCACCCGCAGTTTGATGGCGCGCGGCTTCGGCGGGCTGCCGGCAGCGGAGAAGCATTATCGTATGGATTATGCAAAGGGAGTACCCGTCAGCGCCGCTCGTGGGGGTGGGCGCCGTGGTGGTGGACAAGGGCCGCGTGCTGCTGGTGCGGCGCGGGCGCGAGCCGCTGAAGGGCCACTGGACACTGCCCGGAGGCGCGCTCGAACTGGGAGAATCGGTCACGGAAGGGGTGGTGCGGGAAGTGCTGGAAGAGACCGGGCTCGCGGTGGAGCCGGTGGAACTGGTCGAGCTTGTGGACCGCATTCACCGCGAGGGCGACCGCATCCGCTACCACTATGTCATCGCGGATTATCTGTGCCGCGTGATCGGCGGCGCGATGCGCGCAGGATCCGATGCGGATGAGGCGCGGTGGGTGGAGCACGCGGAGTGGAACAGCCACAGCGCGCTGGCGCTCGACCCCGTAACCGTGCGCGTGATGGAGATCGGCTGGCGGCGCGCTCAGGCGCTCAGCTCCCGCGTGAGGGAGGACCAATGAAGAGATCGAAAATCATTCTTTGGGGGCTGGCCACGCTGGTGATAGCGGCGGGAATCGGCTTCTTACTCCGGCCGGTGAGCTATTTCGACGGATCCATGTATCTCCGCGAAGCTCTCACCGGAGTGAGCAGCCGCACGGTCCAGGTGCACGGGTTTCGCATTCATTATCTGCAAGAAGGTCCGTCCGACGGAAAGCCGGTGGTGCTGGTTCATGGCTTGGGCGGCCGTGCGGAGGATTGGCGGGATCTGGCGCCGTATCTTGCCCGAGCGGGCTATTGCGTGTACATGCCCGATCTGCTCGGCTATGGCCGCAGCGAGGCTCCGCCGGGTTTTTCTTATTCTGTACAGGACGAAGCGGGGATTGTGATCGGCTTTCTCGATGCGCTCGGATTGAAACAGGTTGACCTGGGCGGATGGTCGATGGGCGGATGGATCGTGCAGCTTGTGGCCGCTGAGGCTCCCGAGCGCGTTTCGCGTCTGATGCTGTTCGATTCGGCGGGCCTGCACGTGGTTCCGGACTGGGATACGCGGCTGTTCAATCCGAAAACCGCGGCGCAACTGGACGAGCTCGAGCGGCTGCTGACGCCGCATCCGCATCGGATTCCGGGCTTTGTGGCAGCCGATATTCTACGCATCTCCGCGCGCACCGGATGGGTGGTGGACAGGGCCATGGCGTCGATGCTCGCCGGGCAGAATGTGACCGACAGCCTGTTACCCCAATTCAAGATGCCACTTTTGATTGTCTGGGGAGAAAAGGACCGGATCCTACCGGTCACGCAGGCGAAGACGATGCACCGGCTGGCGCCGCAATCGGAGTTGGAGATCGTTCCCGGGTGCGGGCACCTGGCTCCGGTCCAATGTGCTCCTCAAATCGGACCCTCGGTCGTAGCTTTCGTTGAGAAATAGCGCCGTCCGGATCCCGGTCCGGCCTACCGTCCGGCTCTCACCCTCGATGCAGAAATTACAAGTCGGGTAAAGATCGCATCGAGGATGAGATTCCGGAAATTGCGTGAAAATTGCTTTTTGCGATTCGGGGAGGGCTAGCGAGCGATGTTGACGGTGAGATTCATGCCGACGGGAATGGGTTTCTCGTCGATGGTGCCAGGGCGATAGTGGAACTTGCTGACGGCTTCAACGATGCGGGCATCCCAGAACGGGTTGATCCCTTTGACGACTTGAATGTTCTGCGGGCGGCCCTTCTCGTCGACGGTGAGGGTGAGGCCGATTTGTGCGTTGACAGGAATGGCTTCCTGCGGATAGTCCGCCGGAATGTTGAGATCGGTTGACTGGATCAGTGAGGGAGCGATGACACCGGTGCTGATGCGAGGGGCCTGGGTTGGGGCAGTGGCGTCGTCCGCGGGAGTGCTGGCGCTTGCCGCTGCGGGGAGGAACAGGGACGATAGCAGAATGCTGCTTGCGATGATATGACGCATAAATTACCTCCTTGGAGTCGGTAGTTACCGTCATCAGAATAGTCAAATCGTAATACGATTGTCAAGAAATTATTTTCACGCTTTTATTTCCATCGGCTTACGGCTAAATGCGCGTTGCCATGTTGCGGTGCTGTAAATTTTTTCCCGCTTTTTCAGAAAATATGAACCCATCTCGAAAACACACGCGCGCATGCCCCCGGGAAGGACGCCCGGGCAGCGTCAGGAGGGAAATGTGGGCGACCGCGGACAGGAAGCGCAGGAGGGACAGGAGGTGTGCGAAGGCAGGAAACCCCGCGACCATGAAAAATCGGCCGCGAGGCCCGGGTTGCGAATCAGGTTGAAACGCGGTTAGCGGGTGGCTTCAAAGAGGAACCAGGCGCGGCGTTCCGCCTCGTCGATCCAACCTTCGATCAAGCTGGTAGTGGCGTAGTCATTCGCCTGGCTGGCCACGGCATGGGCCGCGCGCAGGCTCTCCACGAGCGATCGGTTGTCGGCGTGGAGTTCAAGCAGCATGTCGCGCGCGGGCACAAACTCCTGGTCGTTATCGGCGATGCGCTGCAGGCGCGCGATGTGGCCGATGGAGCGAACGGTGGTGCCGCCGATCTTGCGCACGCGCTCGGCAATGTCGTCGGTGATCTTGAAGATCTGGTCGCCGTGGTCGTCGAGCAGCAGATGATAATCGCGGAAGTGCGGCCCGCTCATGTGCCAGTGGAAATTCTTGGTTTTGAGATAGAGCGCGAAGACGTCGGCCAGGAGCGCATTGAGCACGCTGGAAAGGTCCTTGACCTGAGCCGGAGAAAAACCGTCAGGGTTGCTGACCTTGGCCGCTTTCGATTCCTGACTTGTGTGGGTAGACATTCGAGTCTCCTTGGGCGAAGCGTAAGTGAGCGCGGTTTCCCCGCGCAACCGTTAGATGCCGGTCCCAAAGAGAAGGCTCTCTGAATATCGGCGGCTACAGCCCCGGATGCGAGGCGTAATGCAGAAGCACGGCAACGGCGCAGCTGGTTAACCGCGTTTCTGCCGAATCGGCGCGGCTGGTCAGAATCGTGGGCACGCGCGCGCCGAGCACGATGCCGGCCAGTTGCGCGCCGCCGAGGTACTCGAGCTGCTTGGCCAGCATATTGCCGCTCTCGAGATCGGGCACCACGAGGATATCGGCCTGCCCCGTAACCGGCGAAACCAGCTTCTTGATGGCTGCCGCCTTCTGGCTGACGGCGGTATCGAAGGCAAGCGGGCCATCGAGGACGCCGCCGGTAATTTGCCCGCGGTCGGCCATTTTGCACAGCGCCGCGGCATCGAGCGTGGATTTGATCTTGGGGTTAACGGTCTCAATGGCCGAGAGCAGGGCGACCTTCGGCTCGGCGATTCCCAGCGCGTGCGCCAGATCGATGGCGTTCTGCACGATGTGCACCTTGTCTTCGAGCTCGGGGGTAATGTTGATGGCCGCGTCGGTGATGAGCAGAGTACGCGCATAGGCGGGCGTATCCATGATGAAGACGTGCGAAATGCGGCGCGCCGTGCGCAGGCCGGTATCGCGCTGCATGGCGGGCTTGAGCAGCTCGTCCGTGTGCAGGGAGCCTTTCATGAGCGCCTGCGCGTTGCCGGCGCGGCAGATGGCCACGGCCAGTTCGGCTGCTTTCTCTTCCGAATCCGCGTCGACAACGGGAAAGCCTTCGATGGCCACGCCGATCCTGTGCGCCAGCGCCTTCATCGCCGGCTGCGGGCCAATGAGCGTGGGCTCAATGAGCCCGGCCGCGGCCGCTTCCACCGCGCCGCGCAGGGCCACATCGGTCATGGGCCAAACCACCGCAGTGGTAATCGCGGGCATGTTCTTGCAGCGCTCGAGGAACTGGTGAAAGACGTGGTAATCGGCGGGATGCCCGACCAGCGGGTCGACGGCAACGGCTTCAGCCAGTGTGGCAAGGTCGCTCATGAGCTTTCCTCCGGGATGCGCGGCAAGCGCCTGCACGTCCCACGAAGCTATTGTGGCCCTGCCCGA
>DATJRT010000228.1:0-19313 GCA_035504495.1 Occallatibacter sp. | reverse complement strand
CACCGCGCGCAGAGCGGGAAAATCCTCGGCCAGCGCGCCCAGCACGCGCAGCCAGTACTGGCGGTTGTAAATCTCCAGGCGCTCGAACGGATTGAGCCGGCTGTTGGGCGCGATGAACGACGCCGCCACCTCGGCCATCGCGCGGCCGTCGTCCGCCTTCTCCCGCATGGTCTCTTCGGCCGTGAGCGGCTGCAGCACCGCGGCGGCCATGGCGCGTTGGATCGCTTCAAGATTCATCGCGTTGCTCCGGCGAGCTCCGCTGCCTGCCTGTGCAGATAGCGGTTGGCCTTGAGCGCTTCGGCGTGCACTTCGTCGAAGCTGGGAATGTGGTCGTCCCACTCGAGCAGCGTGGGCGTGGGACCGCAGCGCTCGATGGCGCGTGCGTAAAGATCCCACACCGGGTCGATCACCGGATGGTCGTGCGTGTCGAGAATGTACTTTTCGTACTTGGAGTGGCCGGCGATGTGAATCTGCGCCACGCGGTGCGCGGGCACGGCGTTCACATACTCCATGGGGTTGAACTCGTGGTTCATGGCGGAGACGTAGATGTTGTTCACATCCAGCAGAATCCCGCAATCGGCGCGCTCCACCACCTCGGTCAGGAACTCCCACTCCGTCATCTCTGAAGCGGTAAAGGCCGCGTAGGAGCTCACGTTTTCAACCGCTATCGGAATTTCAAGCAAATCCTGCACCCTGCGCACGCGTTCTGCGGTGCGCTCCACCGCCTCCCAGGTGTAGGGCAGCGGCAGCAGATCGTGGGTGTAGGTGCCGTCCACGCTGCCCCAGCAGAGATGGTCGCTGAGCCACGGCGTTTTGGTGCGCCGCACCAGTTGCTTCAAGCGGCGCAGATGCTCCGGATCGGGCGCGGTCACAGAGCCGAAGTACATCGACACGCCGTGCTGCACCACGCGGTACTGCTCCAGAATGCGATCGAGCGTGGCCAGCGGCCGGCCGGCATCGATCATGTAATTTTCTGAGATGATTTCGAACCAGTCGACCACCGGCTTGCGCGAAAAGATGTGCTCATAGTGCGGGATGCGCAGGCCGATGCCGACGCCGTGGTCCTGGTGCGCATTGAATCGATTGCCGGGCATAGGGACAGGGATCAGGGTTCAGGGATCAGCGGACAGTAGTCAGCGAGTTGGGGCCGGTGATCAGTCATCAGCGTTCCGCGCAAAGAGAAAGAAAAATGCAGAAGCGCGAAAAATCCGAATGGGATCGGCGGCCGCAACAATTGCCCCGGCAGCCGATCCCGGAGAGGTTCAAGCAAAGAAGGCGTGGGGCATCTTGGAGCCGTCTGTCGCGCAGCCGCCCTTGCCTTTGCAGCTGTTCTTGCCCTTGCAGCCGTTGTCGCTGGACTTGCAGCCGCCCTGCCCTTTGCAATCGTTTTTGCCTTTACAGGAGTGCTTGGCAGTGTCGGCGCTGCTGGAGTAGCGCAGGCCGGCCTTCAGCATCGTCGCCGAGCTGGCGCTCGCCGCGTTCTGGCCGGACGCGCTGGTTGACGCGTGAGCGGCGACCGCGGTGCCGCCGGCCAGGCCGGCAAGCGCTGCGGAGAGGAGCAGTGCATTGAATTGGTTCTTCATGATCGAGAGACCTCCCTGGGGTTGGGCGGAGAGCCTCCGCCGGTTATGGTCCTGAAGGAGCGGCCTTGCAACCGGATCCTCCGCGAATTCAGTCACGCACCCATGGGACTGGCGTGCCCGAAGAAAAGTTACAGGGAAAATGGCCGTTTGGCTACCGGAATGTTGTGAACGCGCGTCATTCCGGTGGCAACCGGTGAGCTAAGACAGCGTTGGCCGCGCCACGCTCTCTGCGTTAACCTGATTCTGGCAGCCGGAAACTTTGCGCGTGGAGGTCCCTTGGAAAGTACGAAAACGATGGGCGCGGTTTCCTTCGCCAGCGTGCTTATGGCGCTGCTGCAGAGCCTGTGTACAGCGGTGCTTACCATCAACGGTATTCGCGTGGGCATCGGCCTCGCGGCGCTCGCCGCCAGCAGCATCTGGGCTCCGGTGCGCGCCTTTCACCGCGACTCCATCCGCATTCCCATGCTCGCGCTCGCCGTTGCGGGTGCGCTGGTGAACCTGGCCATATTGTTCTGGATCCGCCGCCTGCGCGCGCGGCCCGAAGCGCAGTGGCGGCAGCGCGAGATCACGAAAAGGGAGCGCCGTTCCGAGCGGCTGCAGGTGGCCTTGGCGGTGCTCACGCTCATTCTGGTAGGAGCGGAAATCTGGACCCATGCGATCCTTCATCGCCCGCCCGGCGCACCCGCGGCGCAGGCGCGCAGCGTAAGCTGAAAGCAGATCCCGTCGCGCAAAAACTTGCGCACAGAAAAGGGATCCATCGCAGCCCTACCGCATATCTTCGAGCGCCAGTTCTGCATCCAGCCGCGCGTGCAGCCGGTCGGCAAAGCCGGCAGGCAGCTCAAAGACGCGATCGTCGGCCACGAGCACCACCACGTTGCGCGTAGAGTCGAGCACCGCCGCGCAGATTTCGCAGGTCTCGAGATGCTTATCGATCTCCGCGCGCAGAGCCGCATCCACCTCGCCATCGATGTACGCAGAGATGTGCTGCCAGACGTGTTTGCAGTCGATCCTCATCTCGCCCACCCAAACAGCTTGCGCCTTTTGGGTGCAAACATTTTCAGTTTCGGTGCCAGCGCACGCTGCAGCAGCGCCCGCCCGCGATGCAGGCGCACCTTCACCGCGCCCTCGGTTACACCCAGCGCGGCCGCGGTTTCGCGCACGTCCATCTCTTCGATGTCCCGAAGCAGCACCACGTTACGGTAAATCTCCGGCAATCCGTCGATTGTCTGCCGCAGCAGCCGCGCAAGCTCCTGCCGCTCCAGGGCCTCGGCGGGAATCTCCCGCCAGCTGGTCAAAATGGCGGGAGTAAAGTCGCCGGCGTCCCCGTCGGTGAGCGCGTCCAGTGACTCCTCGCGGCGGTTTGCCGTACGGCGCAACCGTCCCAGCCCCTCGTTGCGGGCAATCGAAAGTACCCAGGTGCGGAATTGGGAGTCGCCGCGAAAAAGATGCAGATTGCGGTAGACCTTGATGGCGGTCTCCTGGGCCGCGTCCTCGGCCTCGGCCTCGTTGTGCAGCAGGGAGTGAAGGAGGAAGTAAATCGCTCGTTCGCAGGGGCGAATCAATTGATGGAAAAGGTGTTTTTCGCCCGCTAGAATGCGCCGGATCCACTCCGCTTCAGCCTCGGGATTAGCGGCATTTTTCATGCGGACGCAAGCCCTGCCCAACCGCAGCTTCCGGGACTGCCGTCCCTGCGGCCGCTGCCTGAGCCGCGACTGCCGGCCCGGCTTCAACTGCGAGCCCCGGGCTCTTGCCTAAGTTTATCAATCCAAAACGGCAAATCTTTTGTCGCATTTTACGAAATGACGAGTACAATTGCGCAACAAGGAGACAGAACGGAGACCCTTTATGGCCGGCGACATGCAATTAACCTGCAGCGACTGTGGGCAGGACTTTACCTTCACCGCTGCCGATCAGGCATTCTTTCAGGAACGTGGTTACTCAACGCCGAAACGCTGCAAACCTTGCCGACAGGCCAAGAAGAATGATCAGGGTGGGTCGGGTTACCGTTCCGCTCCTTCTCAGGGAACTCCCGTCATTTGTTCGGCATGCGGGCAACCGACGACGGTGCCGTTCGAGCCGCGCGGTGATCGCCCGGTATATTGCCGCGATTGCTATTCGGCGCGCAAGGGCAGCGGCGGCGGGCGTGGCCGCGCCAACTGAGCCTTCCCGGCCCGCGCTCGCGTCGAGCGCCACGGACAAAAGCTCAAGGCTTCGCCGGAACCAAATTTCGTGTTCCCTTCCCGGCTGTTTCTGACGGCACAGCCGCATCCCGGATTTGTGCGCGTGGTCCAGCTCAAGGCGCGCGACGCTGACTTTTTGCCGGGATGCGCGTCTCTGAATTTTGGGGGCGTTTGCCGCGCATCTTCCGCTGATGCGCAATAGCCGCCAAAATCCCGCATGATAGACTGCCATCATGGTCGTTAATCCGGCCGCTTTCCGCAGCACGCGGCGCATAACCTTCGCCTTGGGTCTCTGCCTGCTGGCCTTAGTCTTTGCCGTGGAAGCGAAGACGGCGTGGTACGGCCCGGCCAAGGGCCCGGAATTCGATGTGCGTGCGGCCAAGGCCCGGCCTGCGGACCTGCCGCAGGTGATCGATCATGGCGTTCCGGTTCCCAACCCCGTTCCTCCGCTGCTCTCTTTCGCCGTGCTGGCCGTGCTCAAAACCGGCCCCTTTGCCGGACAGATCCGCCCCTCGCCGGACCAGGTAAGCCCTGCCGGCGGCCTTCCCGCGGCCCGTCTCTCTCCGCAGCTCTATTTCCGTCCGCCCCCTTCATCTCCTCTTCCATCGGTTGCATCCTAACCGCGTAGCGGCTCTACTCTAGACGAGCCTGCTCCGGCCTTTGCGTCGGGGTGCTGCGAATTCCGGAAGAGCCGGGCTGCGTTATTCGGCCTTTCCATCCGGATCGGGTTCCCCTTGCGGGCTCAGAGGCGGGAGCGTGCGCGGCACGCTCGGGCTGCCGTGATACAACACGCCGCGCTTCATCGTTCGCGGCTGCAGTCTCTTACTCCATGCACCTTGTCTTCAAACAGGCACAATCAAGCAGGAGTTCAGTCGGCATGAATAAAGCTTTTCTGATTTTCTCCGCGGCCTTGGCCACTTGCGCCGCTTTCGGCGTCACCGCGTGCCGCTCCGGCTCCCCAGGCAACGCCTCTGCGCAGGCGATTCCTACTGCGCGCGTCGCCGGCGCGCAGCGCGGTGACATCTCCCACGTGCTCACGCTGGCAGGCCAGTTTCAGCCCTACCAAATGGTCGACGTTCACCCCAAGGTGAGCGGCTACATGAAGAAAATCAACGTGGATATCGGCGATATCGTGCAGCAGGGCCAGACGCTCGCTGTCCTCGAAGTGCCCGAGCTCAGGGCGCAGCTGGAGCAGAGTTCCTTTGAGTTGAAGCAGAGCCAGGAAGAGATCGCGCGCGCGCAGCACGAAATCAACAGTGCCGAAGCCCTGCACGCAGCGCTTCATGCCGAATCCGAGCGCCTCAAGCAGGCGGCGGCCACGCGCCCCGGGCTGATTGCGCAGCAGGAGCTGGATGACGCCCAGGCCAAGGATCTTTCCTCGCAGGCGCAGGTCGATGCCGCCAAAGCTACCATGGCGGCGGCGCAGCAGCAGGCTGAGGCCGCGCGCGCTGATAACGAGCGCGTGCAGGCGCTTGAAAACTACACCAACGTGGTTGCGCCCATCGCCGGCGTGGTCATCTGGCGCTACGCCGATACCGGCGCGCTCATCCAGGGCGGCACTAACTCCAATGACTCCACCCTGCCCATCGTCCGTCTTTCGCAGAGCGCACTGCTCCGGCTGCGCGTCCCCGTTCCCGAGGACGATGTTCAGTACGTGCACGCCGGCGACACGCTCGATGTCCGCGTGGACGCCATCGGCAGGTCGTTCGTGGGAAAGATTGTCCGCTTCACGCGCAACGTCAACTTTGAAACCCGCACCATGGAAACCGAAGTCGACGTCGAAAACAAGAATCTATCGATCACGCCGGGCATGTATGCCAACACCATGCTGCAGCTCGCCAGCGCGCGGAACGTGGTCACCATCCCGGTTGAGGCGCTGGTGCTGAATGCGCGCGAGCAGCCGACGGTCTATGTGCTCGACGAGGGAAACCGCGTGCACATTCGCCCCGTTATCGTGGGCCTGGAGGGCACAAAACTGGCGGAGATCAAGGCGGGTCTCAATCCCGGAGACCGCGTGCTGGTGGGCGGGCAGGAGAAGTACCAGGAGGACGAGGAAGTGAGCCCCCTGCTGATTTCGGCCCCCGCCTCCGAGACCGTGCAACAGACCGGAGGCATGATCGATCTGAGAGACGGCGCCAACGGAGGAGGTCAATAATGCCCAGGTTTGCGCTCCGTTATCCCTTCTTCATTCTCATGATCTGCCTGGTGGTCACCCTCATCGGCGTGGTCACCATGGTGAGTATGCCCGTCGACCTGTTCCCCGAAATTGACATGCCGGTCGTGGTGGTGGCCACCTTTTACAGCGGAATGCCTCCGCAGCAGATCGAAGCGGACATTACCGACACCTTCGAGCGGTTCTTCACGCTGGCCGCTAACGTGGACCACAGCGAGTCGCGCTCGCTGACAGGCGTGAGCCTTATCAAGATTTACTTCAAGCCGGGCACCGACGCGAATGCGGCCCTGAGCAACATCTCCAACCTGGCCATGGCCGACCTGCGCCGGTTGCCGCCGGGCACATTGCCGCCGGTGGTGCTGGGCATGACTGCCTCCACGCAACCGGTCTGTCTGGTCACGCTGAAAGGCGAGGGCCTGAATGAGACCCGGCTCAAGGACCTGGCTCAATTCGAGGTGCGCAATCAAATATCGAACGTGCAGGGCGCCTCTGTCCCGCAGCCCTATGGCGGCACCTACAGGCAGATTCAGATTTACGTCGATCCGCTCAAGCTTGAGGCGCGCAACCTGAGCCTGAACGACGTAGTCAAATCTGTCGACAACTCCAACCTGATTCTGCCCGCGGGCGATGTGCGTATCGGCTCCAAGGATTACAACATTTACGCCAACAGCCAGTTCCCTGACGCGAACTCGATGAACGATATGCCTCTCAAATCGGTGGGCAATTCGTCGGTGCTGGTGGGCGACGTGGGCAAGGCAGTCGATGCGGGGGCGTTGCAATACAACATCGTCCGCATTGACGGCCAGCGCTCGGTTTATGTGCCCATCTTCAAACAGGGCGGCAACAGCAACACCATCACCATTGTGGACGGCATCAAGGCGGCCATCAAGAAACTGGTCGATATCCCGGCGCAACTCAAGACGGCAGTGGTCTTCGACCAGTCTGTCTTCGTCAAGCTGGCCATTGCGAATGTCGGCAAGGAGGCTCTCATCGGTCTGGTGCTCGCCGCAATCATGGTGCTCATCTTCCTGGGGAGCCCGCGAGCCACCCTGGCGGTGCTTTTGCCTGTTCCCCTTTCGGCGCTGGTCTGCCTGATTCTCACCAACGCCATGGGCGGCTCAATCAACACCATGCTTTTGGGCGGACTGGCGCTGGTCTTTTCGCGCCTGATCGATAACGGCGTCATCGTGCTCGAGAACATCTTCCGCCACATGGAGATGGGCAAAACGCCGCAAGTTGCCGCGGATGAAGGCGGCACCGAAGTCTCGATGGCGGTGCTGGCCGCCACCTTCACCACCGCCATTGTTTTCTTCCCCGTCACTTCGTTCACAGGCGTAAGCAAGTACATCTTCACCCCGCTCGCTCTGGGTGTAGCCTTTTCCATCTTCGCGTCCTACTTCCTTGCCATGACGGTGGTGCCGCTATTCTGCTCCTTGTTCGTGCGCTTGGATTCGGAAGGCATCGAGCACGAGGGCGACATCGATGCAATCCAAGGACATAAACCTTCGTTCTTCAAGCGGTTTCTCATCTATTTCAACAATCACTTTCACCGCCTTCTCAATGCTTACGAAAGGCTTGCGTTGCGCCTTATGCAGCGGCCAGGCCTCACCACCACAGCCATCTTCGCCGGCATGGCCCTGCTGCTTGCGGCTACGTATCCTTTCTTGGGCCGCGCTTATTTTCCCCGGACCGATCCAGGACAGTTCATCATTAACGTCCACATGCCCAGCGGTACGCGCCTGGAAGTAAGCAACGACTACATCGCCAGAGTGGAGCAGGTCATTCGCAGCGTGGTCAAGCCGAAGGATCTGGGCATGATTGTCTCCAATATCGGCGTCTACCCTGACCTTTCCGCTATCTACACCACCAACGCTTCGATGGACACCGCCTTCGTCCAGACCAGCCTGAAAGAGGGCCAGAGCATCGGCAGCTATGAATACATGCGCCGTGTCCAGGCCAAGCTTTCGCGCGAGATGCCTGAGCTTTCCACTTATTTCCAGGCCGGCGGTCTGATTGACGGAGTGATCAACCAGGGTCTGCCTGCGCCGATCGACATCCAGATCGGCTCGAACGACATGGACGGGGCTTACGCCCTGGCGCAGCAGCTCGCCACCAAGATTCGCGCGATTCCCAACGTGGCCAGCACCTACATTCCGCAAAACGTCGATTATCCCGGCCTCAGGCTCGACATCGATCGCGAGCGCGCCAGCCTGATCGGACTATCGGCCAAGGATGTCGTCGATAATGTGATCACCGCGATGACGTCCGACGGTATGATCGCTCCCAGTTACTGGATCGATCCCGCTACCGGCAACAACTACATGGTGACGGTGCAGTACGCCAACCGCTGGATCGATAACATGTCGATGGAAGACTTCCGCAACATCCCGTTGCGCGGTGTGCGGCCTGCCGGCTACGACCCCTTGCAGGAAGGCAGAATGGCGGATCCGCCGCTTTCGTCGGATTTCAACGGTGACCACAAGACGGGGTATGTTCCTCTGGGCGAAGTGGCCGACATTCAGCAGATCAACACGCCCACCGAAGTGGATCATTACCAGATCCGGCCCGTGATCGACATCTACGTCTCCACACGCACTGAAGCGTTGCAGGCTGTGGGCGCGCGCATCGATCGCCTGCTCGCCTCAACCCCGCATGACCGCAACACGGTGCTGACCGTGCGCGGCGCGGTGGTCAACATGAACGAGGCATTTCACGACTTCGGCATCGGGCTCATCATCGCCATTGCGCTGGTTTACCTGATTCTGATGGCTCAGTTCGCCTCATTCCTCGATCCCTTCATCATTCTCATGGCCATTCCGCCCGGTCTGGTTGGCGTTGCCCTCATCCTGGTCATGACCGGGAGCACGCTCAACATCATGTCGCTGATGGGCGTCATCATGATGGCCGGTATCGTGGTGTCCAACAGCATTCTGATCGTGGAGTTCGCAACCATTCTGCACAAGCGGGGTAAACCGCTGCTCGAAGCCACGGTGGAATCGTGCCGGGTGCGCCTGCGGCCCATCCTGATGACGTCGCTGGCCACGCTGCTGGGCATGATTCCCATGGCGCTGGGTCTGGAAGCAGGCAGCGAACAGTATGCGCCCTTGGCGCGGGCCATCATCGGAGGACTGACGCTTTCCGTCATTGTGACCGTCTTTCTGGTTCCAGCCGTGTACCTTCTGATCCATGGCCGGCACGAGAAAATGCGCGCTGCCGCGGAGGGTGAAGGACATGCGTAGACTGAAGAAATCCCGTGCGGCGGGAGCCGTACACGCCGTACTTTGCGTCCTGGCCGTCTGCGGCACAGCATTGGCGCAGCAGGCGCCGTTGCCGCCGGCTCCGGCTGCGCAGCTGCTGGTCTCGCCAGTCGCGCCGATTTCACCGAACGGGCAATCTTCGCCCGTTTCCGGCGTGGCGTCCCCGATGCCGAACCAGCCGGCCAGCGTGCAAGCGCCCGACATGGGCCCCAGGCTCACGCTCGAGCAGGCTGAGCAGATGGCCATCAAGAACAACCCCCGCATCAGCATCGCGCGCCTGCTCACGCTCGCCGCAGCACAGGTTACGCGCGAAGTCCGCTCCGTGGAAATGCCCATGGCGAACGGCGATCTGACTGCCGTCGACGCGCACCAGAACAGCCGCATCACCGCCGGCTACCTTTCAAACTCCTCGGTTTACAACCGCGCCGCAGGGGGGCTCTCCGTGAGCCAGTTGATCACGGACTTCGGGCACACGCACAATCTCGTGCTCAGCGCCCAGTCCAATGCGAAGGCGCAGCTTGAAAGCGAACGCGCCACTGAGCTCGACATCAAGCTGACCGTCGATCAGGCGTTTTATCAGGCGCTCACCACCGAGGCTGTGCTGCGCGTAGCCCAGGAGACGCTTGCGCAACGGCAGGCCACCGGAGACCAGGTGGGCGCGCTGACAAAGTCAAAAATCAAGTCCGATCTCGATCTCAGCTTCGCCAACGTCCAGATTGCGCAAGCTGATCTTCTTCTGCTTGACGCCAAGAACAACGAGCAGGTGGCCATGGCTGCGCTCAACGATGTGCTCGGCTCCGAAACCGATCAGCAATACACGCTGGTGGATGAAACCGGCGGCAACCCTCCGCCGGCGCCCGAAAATGCCGACGCGCTCTTGCAAACCGCCTTCGGCCAGCGCCCTGACCTGGCCGCGCTCAACGACCAGTCCATCTCGGCCAGGCAATACTCGACCGCCGAGCGCGATCTGTGGATGCCCACCGTCTCCGCGCTCGCCGCCGCCGGGGGCACGCCCGTGCGCGCCGACCAGATCGAGTCCTCCTGGTACGGCGTGGCCGGCGCCAACGTCAGCATACCCGTCTTCAATGGATTTCTCTTCAGCGCCGACGCCAGGGAGGCCAGGCTGCGCGCCCAGGCGGCGCAGGAGAACGTGCGCGACCTGCGCGACACCATTGCCCGCGACGTGCGCACGGCCGTGCTCAATGCCCAGACGGCCTTTCAGCGCATCGGGGTGACGCAGGGCGAGCTCAATCAGGCGAACTTCGCGCTCGATCTCGCCCAGGCGCGTTACAAGATCGGACTCAGCAGCATCGTCGAGCTCACCCAGGCGCAGCTTGCCCAGACGCAGGCAGAGATCGACTCGACCAATGCGCGCTACGCCTACCAGACCGCCCTGGCCGAAGTGCAGTATCAGCTGGGGCAGTGAGAAAGGCGGGGACCAGGCTTCAGGGATCAGAATCAGGAGAACGAGGAAGCAGAGAACAACTCTGCGAGCCGACGGTCGTTGCGCACAGCAACGCACGCCCGCTGGCGGGGAAAAACCGATCCCTGAAACCTGATCCCTGTCTACGTGATGCTGGCGCTCTTGCCCCTCGAGAGCACCGCGGCCTTGCGCCGGTCCGCATTGCGTCTGTCTTTCGATGCGTGGTCGATCTGCTTCCAGAAGCCGACAAAGTAATCGACCGCGGAGATGGTCGAGACCACCACCGTGAAATAAATCGCGGCAATGGCATACCACTTCACCGGAATCACCAGCACGCCGATCTGCCATTGATCCCAGCGGTGCGCCAGGATGGCCGAAATCACCGAAACGATCTGGATCACCGTTTTCAATTTGCCCAGTTCGCTCGCGGTAATTGTGAACCCCTCCGATGAAGCGATCGACCGCAGACCGGAGATGAGGAACTCCCGCGCGATGATGACCACCGCAATCCAAACCTTCACCACCTCGGGGTTGTAGGCGACAAGCTGGATCAGCGCCGCCGTCACCATGATCTTGTCCGCCAGCGGATCGAGCAGCATGCCCATGGTGGTGATCTGGCCGCGCCGGCGCGCCAGGTAGCCGTCCAGCCCATCCGTCATGGACGCCAGAATAAACAGCACGCTGGCCGAAATCTCCTGCGCGCCGCCGGCAGTCCAGGGAAAATGCGGCGAAAGAATCCACAGGAACAGCGGGATCATGGCGATCCGGCTCATCGTGATGGAGTTGGGCAGGTTCATCGCGAGGCTGGCGGCGGGTCGCGGGGGCGCCGCGTTTGGCTCCATTATTGCACCGGCAACGGCGCGCAGGCACACCCGCCCCTGCTACGTTTGGGGGAGACTCCCCGGGCATTGCCGGCGCGCGGCGAACGCGATTCATGGAATTGCAATGAAAAAGCGGAAGGAGCTATGCGCCCCTCCCGCTCGTTTCGGAGATTCGATTGTTGTTTTCGCTGTGCTTACTAGCGCACCGCCGGCGTGGGGAACGGCGGCGGCTTGTTGGCATTGATCTCATGAATGCCCACAGCCGCCATGGCCGCAACCGCGGCGAACCCGACGGCTGTGACAGTCCAGAAGGTCTTCCTGGAGATCCCAAAACGCAGGGAGGCAATGTCGGTGTAGAGCACCGGCGTTATGTCAGGATAGTTTTCCAGTTGCAGACCCACCGAATCGTCATTGATGGAGACGACCCGGCCCACCAAGGCAATTCCGTTAATTTCTTCAATGCAGATCCAGCTGCCCACGCCGCGCTTGGCAATGCGCGCGTGCGCGGTGGCCGGATCAAGGGGTTTCGACTTGGCGCTCGCCACGGCAGGCGCAAAAAGCGCGCATGCGAGCACCAGGCTCGTCATTCTTAACCCGCTCATTCGAGGCTCCTTATTCACTCTCTATAGGGAAAGACGTGGACCCCGCAGAATAGTTTCGGCGGGGCCAAAGAAAAGCGGGATGAGGTACCATCCCGCTCTTAGCGCGCAGATTTTGGTTGAGCCGCCGTCAGGCGTAGATGCCGCGCTGCCTGATGGTGAAGGCCACGCGGTCGATCGCCAGCATGTAAGCCGCGATGCGGTTGTTCACATTGTGCGCCTCGGCGTAGCGCACCACGTCGTCAAAGCTGTCGCGAAGAATGGTTTCGAGCTGCTCGTTCACGATGGCTTCTTTCCAGAAGTAGCCCTGCCGGTCCTGCACCCACTCAAAATAGCTGGCGGTCACGCCGCCCGCGTTGGCCAGAATGTCGGGCACGATAAAGACACGCTTGTCGGCCAGAATCTCATCGGCCACCGCGGTCGTGGGGCCGTTGGCTCCTTCCACCACGATGCGCGCCTTCACCTTGCCGGCGTTGCGGCTGGTGATCACGTTCTCCGTTGCTGCCGGAATCAGAATCTCGCAGTCGCTCACCAGCAGCTCGTCGGCCGGCATGGCCTCCGCGCCGGGAAAGCTGAGGACCGACTCGTTGCGGTACTTGTATTCGATCAACTGATGCACGTCAATGCCGGAAGAGTTGTAAAGGCCGCCGTCCTTCTCCGCCACGCCGATGATCTTGTACCCGTGCTCCTGCATCAACCGCGCTGCGTTCGAGCCCACGTTGCCGAATCCCTGGATGATCACGCGGCAGCCGTCCACGGGCATGTTCAGGTAGCGCAGGCTTTCGTCGCACACCACCATCACCCCCCGGCCGGTGGCTTCGAGGCGTCCGCGCGAGCCCCCGATATCGAGCGGCTTGCCCGTCACCACGCTGGTCACCGTCTGGCGCATATGCATGGAATAGGTGTCCATGATCCATGCCATGGTCTGCTCGTTGGTGTTCACGTCGGGAGCGGGTACGTCTTTTTCCGGGCCAATGAATTCAATGATCTCCGAGGTATAGCGGCGGGTCATGCGCTCCAGCTCGCCGCGGCTCATGTTCTTGGGGTCGCAGATCACGCCCCCCTTGGCGCCCCCGAAGGGAATATTCACCACCGCGCACTTCCAGGTCATCCAGCTGGCCAGCGCGCGCACCTCCTCCAGAGTTACGTCCGGCGCATAACGAATGCCGCCCTTGCATGGCCCGCGCGCCATCGAATGCTGCACCCGGAAGCCGGTGAACATCTCGATCTGTCCGTTGTCCAGGTTGACGGGAAAGTGAACGATAACCTCGCGCGAGGGCGAGCGCAGCACCTTCCAAAGTCCCTCATCCAGATTCAGTTTGCGCGCCGCGAAGTCGAAACGCGCGCTTTGCGCCTCCCAGGGATTGATCTCCTGGTCCAGGCTGATTGTGGTATTTCCGGTTGGCATAACCTTCTCCATGGCCTCAATTCTTTCCGCCCTCTGCGCAAAGGGTGCGGATCCTTCCATACTTCCACGCAAATCCCAGACGCAGCAGAGGCCCGGGACACCCCGGCCGCTCTGTTCCTCCCTCACCGCCGCGTCCTCGCGAGGCTTTGACGGCGGATCGAAGCACGCACGCGTCCAAACCCCTGTGAGTCTAGGCGCAGCGGGGGTTTCCGTCAAGATGCCGGGGCGGCAGAGCCGTCTTCCCGATTTGGTTTGATGCCGCCATTTTGAATTGGCTCCTCGCTTTCCGTTTCCTTCCCTGGCACCGCGCGGCCCGGAGATTGGTATGGTCGAGAGGCCGGCCCTCCCCTCTACGAAGCCCGGATTGACCGGTGGCGTCTGCGCCACCTCGGCCCCGGCTCCGACCGCGCCCGTGAATCGAGAAAGACTGGGAATGGCTGGCGCGGATTGCTGTAGATAGGCCGGCGCGAACCGCCATACGGCGGCTGCGGCCGGGTCCGATTGTTCCCGGCCCGCGAGGCGGGCGCAAAAAAAAGACGGGATTTTCACAGTTCCTTTTGCGGCTTGCTGGTGCAATGATGAATCCGCCTAAGACACTCGTTGAGACACTCGAAAGTCTCTACATATACTTTGACAACCTGGGCCAAGGAATTGCGGTCCTCGACCGCGAAGGAACTCTGGTTTCGCTGAATCGGACTGCCGCGCGCCTCCTGGGCCTTCCCCACCGAGAGCAGGCGCAGGGCCGATTCGAGGAGTTGGCCGATGCGTTTGCACCCTTTGGCGAAAAGATTCCGCCGGAAGAGCGCCCTAGCCGTCTTGCTGTGCTTGGGCGGTTTGTGCGCAACTACGAAGCGGCGCTCTGGTCCCAGGGTGCGGCCGAGGCGGCCTTCGTTGAGATCAGTACGGCGCCCATCCCGGATGCGGACGGCGAAACCTCGCACATTCTTGTAAGCTACCGCGAGATCTCACAGCAGCGGCGGCTGGACGAGGCGCGTGCACGCCTGGCCGCCATTGTCGAGTCGTCTGAGGACGCCATCATTGGCAAAGACCTCACCGGCACGGTGACGGCGTGGAACAAGGGCGCGGAAAAGCTCTTCGGTTATGCCGCCGGCGAAATCATCGGCCAGTCCATCCGCAAGCTCCTGCTTCCCGGCGACGAGGCCGAGGAGGACGAGATCCTGCGCCGCATCAGTCAGGGCGAAACCATCCAGCACTCCGAGCGCAAGCGGAGAAAGAAGAGCGGCGAGGTCATCGAGGTTTCGGTTACCATCTCGCCCATCCGCAACAGCCGCGGAGAAATCGTGGGCGCCTCGAAGATCGCGCGCGACATCACCCAATCCCGGCGCACCTCCGAGGCGTTGCGCGAGAGCCAGCAGCGCCTCACCGGCATCATTGACTCGGCCATGGACGCCATCATCACCGTCGACGAGCAGCAGCGCGTGGTGCTCTTCAACGCCGCGGCCGAACGCATGTTTCTCTGTTCGCAAGCGGGTGCGCTGGGCAAACCCATCGACCAATTCATTCCCGAGCGCTTCCGCGCCCTTCACTCCCGGCACATCCGCAACTTCGCAGATACCGGCATGACCAGCCGCGCCATGGGCGAGCTGGGCTCGCTCTGGGCGCTGCGTTCCGACGGCGAAGAGTTCCAGATCGAGGCCTCCATCTCCCAGGTCGAGTGGCAAGGGCGCAAGCTCTTTACGGTCATCCTCCGCGACGTAACCGAGCGCAAGCGCGCCGAGGAACACGCGCGCCAGTCGGAGGAGAAATTTGCAAAGGCGTTCAAGTCGAGCCCCATCGCCATCGCCATCACCACCCGGGGAGATGGCCGGTACGTGGACGCAAACGAGGCGCTCCTCAAGATGCTTGGCTACGAAGAGAATGAGGTCGTTGGCCACTCGGTTACAGAGCTGGACCTCTGGGCGGACCGGGAGCAGCGTGCGGAGGTGCTGGAAAAGTTGAAGCAAAACGGAAACGTACGCTCGTTGCAGGTTCCGCTCAAGGTCAAGTCCGGCGCAGAACGAATCGTCAGCCTGAGCATGGAGGCCATCGTGCTGGACGGCGTGGATTGCATCCTGACCACGATGTTCGACATGTCCGAAACCCGCAACCTGGAGCGCCAGCTGGCGCAGAGCCAGAAGATGGAGGCCGTGGGCCAGTTGACCGGGGGCATCGCCCACGACTTCAACAACCTGCTGGGTGTCGTGGTGGGCAATCTCGATCTGCTCGAGCGCCAGGTTGCCTGGAACGAGGTCGCGGTCAAGCGCGTGCAGGCGGCGTTGCGCGCGGCCGGCCGCGGCGCCGAGCTTACCCGCCGTTTGCTTGCATTTTCTCGCCGCGAACAGTTAAATCCCGCCCCGGTCGCGATTGAAGCAGTCATCCACGACTTGGTGGAGCTGGCCAAGCGCACCATGGGTCCGGAGATCCGCATCGCCACGCGCTGCGATGAGGAGATGCCGCCGGTGTTTGTAGACGCGGCGGGCCTGGAGACGGCGCTGCTCAACCTGGCGCTGAACGCGCGCGACGCCATGCCCAAGGGCGGCTCGCTCGTTTTCAGCGCCCACCTGGCCGATCTCTCCGGCGGCAACGCGCTGGTGCAGGCCGCCGAGCTCGCGCCCGGCAAATATGCACGCATCGCCGTCAGCGACTCCGGCAGCGGCATGTCCCGCGAAACCCTCGACCGCGCCTTTGAGCCCTTCTTCACCACCAAGCCGCGCGACAAAGGCACCGGCCTGGGTCTGGCCATGGTCTATGGCTTCATCAAGCAATCCGGCGGCGCCATCCGCCTTTATAGCGAGGTGGGCTACGGCACCACCGTTTCCATCTACCTGCCGCTGGCCGCGCAGCCGGCAGGCGGCGAGGCAAACCCATTGCAATTGCCGCCGGTGCTGTCCGGCGAGCGGCTGGGTGGAACCGCCCTGGTGGTGGACGACGAAGCCGATCTGCTCGATATCGCCGACGCGTACCTTGCCGAGCTCGGCTACACTGTCATCCGCGCCGAAGACGCCGCCACCGCGCTGGCCGTGCTCGAGCGCACCCCGGAGATCGACCTGCTGCTGACCGACATCATCATGCCCGGCGAGTTGAACGGGTTTGAACTGGCGGAAAAGGTGCGCAAGATGCGCCCGGAGATCAGGATCATCTTCACCTCCGGCTTTCCCGCCGAGGCCCTCGCCGAACGCAGCGGCAAGCTGGAAGGTGGACCGTTGCTGCACAAACCTTATCTGCGCGCCGAGTTTGCCGATATGGTGAGGAAGTCGATGACAGCCAATTCGACCGCCAATCCGATCGCCAGTCCGGGTAAGCATTAGAAAATTCCAATGTCTCCGGCCGAAGATGGGACTCGATGACCACCGCAGCCCACATCGCTACACGTATCTTGGTGATCGACGACGATCGCGACATTGGTGAGTTGATCGTCGCTACCGCTGAAGCCATGGGCATGCGCTGCACGGCCATCGCCGACGCGGCCGAGTTGCCTCGCCTGCTCACGCCCGAGGTGAGCCTTATCCTGCTCGATCTGATGATGCCCCGGATGGATGGCATCGAGGTGCTGCGCATGCTGGGCCAGCTCGGCTCCGCCGCCAGCATCGTGCTCATGAGCGGCATCAGCAAGCGGGTGATGGAAACCGCCGAAAAGCTGGCGCGGACCCTCGACCTGACCATTGCCGGCCACCTCACCAAACCTTTTCGCCTGGCTGAACTCGAAGACCTGCTGCGCGGCCACGTTCCCCAGGCCAGGACCCCCGCGGCCGTTCCCTGCCCGCAGGCGGAAGTCACCGATGAAGACCTGCGCAGCGCCCTGCGCAACCGCGAATTCGTTCTTTTTTACCAGCCGCAGATCGATATCGCCAGCGGCGCGGTAGAAGGTCTGGAGGCGCTGGCGCGCTGGCAGCACCCGCGGCTCGGCCTGTTGCCGCCGGACTGTTTCATTGCCCGGCTCGAGGCGCTGGGCGCGATCGACAGCTTCGGCTGGCTCATGGCCGACCAGGGGCTGGAGGAGGCGCGCCGTTTCGCCTCCAATGGCCGGCCCGCGCCGCGCATCGCCCTCAATGTCTCCGCGCAGTCGCTCAAAGATCTGCGCTTTCCTGACACCTTCGTCAGCCTCGCTGGTAAGCATTCGGTCCCCGCCGAGAGCATCACCGTCGAGATTACCGAGAGCAGCCTCATGCAGGATCCCTCTTCGGCGCTCGACGTGCTCACACGCCTGCGCATGAAGAACATACAGCTCTCCATCGACGACTTCGGTACTGGCTACGCCATGATGCAGCAGCTCGTCAACATTCCGGCCAATGAGCTCAAGATCGACAAGGTGTTCGTCCAGAATATGCACGCCAACTCGAGCGACCGCGTGCTGGTGGAGAAGACCATCGAGATCGGCCACGAATTGGGCATGACCGTGACTGCCGAAGGCGTAGAGACGGCAGCGCAGCTTGAATTTTTGCGCCGCAGGGGCTGCGATCGCGCCCAGGGATTTCTCTTCAGCCGCGCGCTGCCGCTGGCCGCGGTCAACGAGTGGCTCAAAAGCCATCACGCGCGCACTGCGCAGGCCTAGGGCGCGAAACGCCCGCGAATAGAGGACGCACCGCGGGCTGCTCCCGCCTGTCCGTTAACGCCGTACCCCCGCTTACACTGAACCCCATTTACACTGAGCCCCATTTACACTGAGCTTGGTGAAGCCCGAAGTCCACCCCGTCCTCCCTGCGCGCCGGGAATTTCTCGCGCTGGCGCGCGAGCACACCCTCGTGCCTGTCTGCCGCACGCTCGCGGCCGATCTGGAGACACCCGTTTCGGCCTTCCTGCGCGCTGCCTGGCAAGAGCGCGAGTGCTTTTTGCTCGAGTCCGTCGAAGGCGGCGAACAGGTTGGCCGGTACACCTTCATCGGCCTTGCGCCCTTCAAACGCATCGTTGCGCGCGGCCGCCGGATCGAGATCACGGAACGCGGCAAGGCCGCGCGCGCCAGGGTCAGCCGGTTTGAAGGCGACATCTTCGACGTGCTGCGCCAGGCTCTCGCCGGCCACAAGCCGGCGCGCCTTTCCGGCCTGCCTCCGTTCACCGCCGGCGCCGTGGGCTACTTTGCCTATGACGCGGTGCGCCTCATCGAGCGCCTGCCCTCCACCGCCAAAGACGAGCTGCGTATTCCTGACGCCTGCCTGCTTTTCTTCGACGAGGTGCTGGCCTTCGACCACGTGCGCAAGGAGATCTGGCTCGTAGTTACGGCTGACGTCAGCGGCGGCAACGCCGGCGCGGCCTACGATCGCGTGGTCGCGCGCCTCAACCGCCTGGAAAAGCGCCTCGCCCGGCCGCTGCCGACGCTGGCCGCCGGCAAGGCCGGCGCGCCGCGCAAGCTCAAGGTGAAGCACCGCACCGCGAAGAAGGATTATCTGCGCGCGGTCGAGCGCACCAAAGAGTACATCCGCGCGGGCGATGTCTTCCAGGCCGTCCTCTCGCAACGCTTTGACGTCGAACCCGGCGTCGACAGCTTTCAGGTCTACCGCGCGCTGCGCATGGTCAATCCCAGCCCTTACATGTTTTTTCTCCGCTTTGCGCCCGAGGGGCCGCTGGCCGCCGCAGGCACGGGAAAATCTCGAAACTCCGCGAAGAAATCCCCGCAATCGATTGAACTGGCAGGCTCCTCGCCGGAGCTGCTCGTCCGCGTGCACCAGGGCAAAGTGGAGTACCGGCCCATCGCCGGCACGCGCCCGCGCGGCGCGAGTGAGAAGGAAGACGAGGCGTTTGCAGCCGAGATGATGCAGGACGAAAAGGAGCGCGCCGAGCACGTGATGCTTGTCGACCTGGGCCGCAACGATGTGGGCCGCGTAAGCCGCTTCGGCAGCGTGAAGGTGGACAAGCTCATGTTCGTCGAGCGCTA
>DATJRT010000227.1:0-22543 GCA_035504495.1 Occallatibacter sp. | reverse complement strand
CGCGGTGATGCCCGACTCGCCGGCGCAGCAGAAGCAGATCATCTTCGATCCCATTCCGCGCGTGGACGGCATTGAGCCTTCCGCCGATCCGCTGCTGGAACTGCGCGCCGCCGTGTATCTGCTCAGCGGGCGGCAGCGGCGCAAGGCCTAGCCCGCGCGCACTTCCGTAATTTACAGCTCTTCACACAGTTGGACGCACGGCAGCGAACGGAGGCGCGCAGTGGATCCCGGCCTTTCACGAAGATCGGTCATTTCGGGCGTGGTTGCGGTCTCGGCCCAACTGCTCTTCCAGGCGCGGCTCCGCGCAGCAACTGCATTGGCGGCTGCCAATCGAGGATCTCTCGCAGCCGCTCCGGGAGCGCTCGATCTGACGTTGACGGCGATGACCGCGAACACTTTGCGCATCGGGATCGCGTCGGTCACCGGCGAAGCGCCGGATTCCGAGATCGGCATCGCTCAGGATTCGTGGCCGGCGCCGCTCGAGGCTCCCGCTCCTGCGCGCGCCCACTCCCTCCCCTGGGGGAAATACAGGATCGCCGTCGAGCTTGATCCGCTGCGCATCACCGTTTTTGAGGGCGAGCGAACACGCCAGCAGATCGGTGTTGACACAGACTCGACCAACATTCACTTTATCGTCGACGGCCCTGTTTTCGGGCTCGGCGAAGGCGCGCATCCTCTCGATCGGCGCGGAAGCAGAGAAGCCGCGATCAACGGCCAGGCCGGATCGGATCTTCGCATCTTCGGCGCGCACGTGCAGATTCCCTGGGTGATCAGTCCGGCCGGGTGGGGCGTCTTCATCGGACAACCGCTGGGCGCATTCGAATTCACGCAGACAGAATGCGTCTTCCGCCCGGTCGAGGCTTACTCCACCCGCAACGTGTTTCTGCTTCTTGGCCACGGACCTGCGGAGGTGCTGGAGGAATACGCGCGGCTCAGCGGCTTTCCACACATGCCGCCGCGCTGGGCCCTTGGCTACATGCAATCGCACCGCACCCTGGCCAGCCGCGACGAAGTCCTGAGCGTCACCAGGACGTTTCGCGAAAAGAAGCTGCCCTGCGACGCGGTGATCTATCTCGGCACGGGCTTTTGCCCGTCGGGATGGAACACGGGTCACGGCTCCTTCACGTTCAACGAAGAGATATTCCCCGATCCGCCCGCGATGCTGCGCGCGATTCACGACAAGCATTTGCGCGTGGCACTTCACGTTGTACCGCCCGGCAATTTTCATGGGACCGTCGCCGACACCGGTGCGGCGGCCGAGCAGCCGGGGGACGCAGCCGCGTACTGGCAGAAGCATGCGGCGCTCGAAAAAATCGGCGTGGACGGTTGGTGGCCGGACGAAGGCGACAAATTGTCAGTGGCCGCGCGCTTCGATCGCAACCGCATGTACTTCGAGGGATCGCGCAAAACCATCCCCAATCGCCGGCCGTTCGCGCTGCACCGCAACGGCTACGCGGGGCTGCAGCGCTTCGGCTGGCTCTGGTCGGGCGATACTTCCTGCACCTGGGAGACCCTGCACGCTCAGATCATGGTGGGCATCGGCGCCGCACTGAGCGGACTCACGTACTGGGGCACCGATATCGGCGGCTTTGAACCGACGGTGGAACTCACGCCGGAGCTTTACCTGCGCTGGTTCCAATGGTCGGCGTTCTGCCCGCTGTTTCGCGGCCACGGGCGCGCCTGGCACCTTCGCCTGCCCTGGGGATGGAACACCGGCGATGCGGGACCGAAGGAAGTAGAGGGCGACTGGGTGGCGGCGTGGCCGCCAGCCGCCGATCTGCACCGCGCGGACGTGGAGGAGATCTGCCGAAAATATCTCAACCTGCGCTATCAGTTATTGCCTTATCTGTATTCGTATGTCGCCCAGGGCCACAGGACCGGACTGCCGCTCATCCGCGCGCTTGCGCTGGGCTGGCCCGGCGATCCCCAGGCCGTGGCTGCCGACGATGTGTATCTCTGGGGCGACCACTTCCTGGTGGCGCCGGTCTATGAAAAGGATGCTGCGACGCGCCGCCTTTATTTGCCTGCGGGCTTGTGGCACGACTGGTGGAATGGCGATGTCGTCGAAGGCGGTCGATGGATTACGCGCGCCGTCGATCTCGAAACCATGCCGCTCTACGTTCGCGCCGGGGCGATTGTGCCCATGGGGCCGATCAAACAATATGCCGATGAACCGTCGTCGGAACCGGTCACGCTGCGCGTCTATGCCGGCTCCGGCGGGGCCGGCGCCGATGGGCGCTTTTCCTGGTATGACGACGATGGAATCAGTTACCGGCATGAGCGCGGAGCGTTTTTCCGCATCGAATGCACGTGGAACCATCAGGCCCGAACGCTCGCGCTCGCACCCGATCCAGCCGGATTGATGCCGCTCCCGGAGACCGTCCGCGTGGAAATTGCCGGGACAGGGCGGGGGTCAGGGCAAGGATCGGGGCAAGGGCCAGCGCGAAGCCGGCTCGTGGCTTTAACCAGGCAAGGCGTGGCACTGAAGCTCTGATCTGCCCGGACCCACGATGCACCCGGCCATGGATCGTCGCCGCTGAAGCATTTCTCCTTTAGATGTGTCCTTGAGCCTTGATCCTGAAGGTGCGATTTTCTCAAGAAATCGCGACCTTGCATGCTCCCTGAGATGGCTACGCTTGAAGGAGAAATGCCTTAGAATCCGTTTAGAGCGCCCGCATGCCCGTAAAAGCCCTCTATCCCGGCACCTTCGATCCGCCGACCAACGGCCACGTAGACCTGATCCAGCGAGGCGCACGGATTTTCGACCAGCTCACGGTCGCCATCCTCATCAACCCGGTGAAGAATCCGCTGTTCACGGTGGAGGAGCGCGCGGAGATGCTCAAGGAAGCAACGCGCTCGCTGGGGAATGTGAGCGTGGCCACGTTCAATGGGCTGATGGTTGAGTTTGCGCGGCACCAGGGCGCGACGGCCGTCTTGCGCGGCATCCGCGCCATCAGTGATTACGAGTACGAGTTTCAGATGGCGCTGATGAATCGGCGGCTGGCGCCGGAGATCGAGACCGTGTTTCTGCAGCCGGCGGGACGGTACTCGTTTGTGAGCTCGCGCATGGTGAAGGAAGTGTTCAGCCTGAACGGCGACGTGAGCGGGCTGGTGCCGCCGAACGTGCTGAAGCGGCTGCGCGGGCGGATGCACAAGGGATAATCGCCGCGCACCCAAGGAGGCGATTTGTTCGGATCACTGAAGCCCGCGTCTCCGCCTCCGCCGCAGCGCACCGGCGCGCGAGATGCACTTTTCGGAGACATTCCGCTCCCGCGTCTGCTGGGCATGATCAGGCCCGAAGCCCTGTCCGTGGAGCCATGGAAGACATTCCAGCGGGCGAAAATCTCGGTCGATTCCGGCGATGCGAAGGCCGCCATTGAGACTCTGCGACGCATTCTCGAGACACCACAGCTCGAATCCAGATTGATTCTGCAAGCCTGGCAAACGCTCCGCAGATTGGGCGAGACGCCGCCTGAGCCAATCGCAAAGCAATTGCTGGGAGTGGTGGTCGAGGTGGGGATGCCGAAAGGTCTCGACCTGCTGGCGGCGTATGCGGATTACCACGCCCGGTATTGCAACTTCAGCGGGGCAGGGATTGTGTGGGAGCGGCCGAACGACACGTTGGACGAGTCCATCGATGAAGTGCTCGCCAGGGGGTCCGCCGTGGTGCGCATGATCGGGCCGTGGCAGGGCGTCCGGCCTCCGGCGCCGGTCGAAGGGCAGGCCCGGATCAACCTGCTCACGCCCAGCGGGCTTCATTTTGGAGAAGGACCGATGGATATTCTGAGCAAGGATCCGATGGGCGGAGCGGTGCTTGCCTCCGCGATCCGGCTGATGCAGAGGCTCATCGAATTGAGCGGCAAAGGGCCGGCAGAGCCTGCGAAGTGAGCTACGTCAGTTTACGATGTCGACTTTTTTCAGGTTATCGTCGGGAATGCGGTCGATAAGCAGAAGCAGCGGATCGATGCCGGCCTTGTCGGGTTTTTCATCGGTGGTGAAGGTGTAGGTGCCCTGCTTGCCGGTCATGTGGATGAGCTGGCGCGCAAGGACCTTGCCGTAGCGGTTGCCCTTCGCCGGCGCGGCCAGCGCGCCCACCTCGATCCAGTCGTTGACGGGAACCTCCGTCTCCGCACCCTTCGCGTCGGCCTTGTACTTGTGCGTCTCCACAACGACGGTCACGTCATACTTGCCGTCGGGGCGCTTCTTGGCCGTGGCGGTGAGGCAGCGGTTGGAAAAAAGCGTGATGTCTTCAAAAAGATCCTTGAGCAGGTATTGATACTGCGGCGGCGTCTGGCTGCGCAGCGCGTTGACCAGCGCCCACGAGGTGGGATAAGGCGGCGGCGCGTAGCGATACTGGGCGAGGATCTGGCGCAGAGCGGAATTGATCGCGTCCTGGCCGATCATCTGGCTCAGATAGAACATCACCACGCTGCCCTTGCGGTAATGGATGTAGCCCTGGCTGGCTTCGACGCGCATGAGCGGGCGCTCCTTGAGCCGCTCGGTGCCGCGCGCGCGCAGATAAGCGTCCATCTCGTACTTCATGAACTTGCGCATGGTGTCGGCGCCGTATTCCTTTTCCATCACCATGAGCGCGGAGTATTGCGCAAGGGTCTCGGAGAGCGAGGTTGCGCCCTCCATGTTGGCGCCGACCACCTGGTGCGCCCACCACTGATGGCCCATCTCATGGGCGACGACATAGTAGACCATGTCGATGTCGTCGGGCTTCTCGATGTCGGCAATGAAGCCGATGGATTCGGAATAGGGCATGGTGCCGGGGAAGGCCTGCGCGAAGCTGGCGACGCGGGGAAACTCGACAATGCGCGCCTGCTTATTGAAGTAGGGGCCGTAGTTGGCGGTGTAGTAAGCGAAGGATTTCTCCACCGAGTTGATCATGCGGGGAACGTTCCAGGGATGCACGGGGAGGTAATAGACCTCAATGTCGATGCCATTCCAGGTGCGGCGTTCGACGGTATAGCGCGCGGAGATGAAGGAGTAAAAATTGAGCGCGAAGTGGTCCAGTTTGTACTCGTAGTAATTGCGCCCGTCCTGCCGCCATGAGCGAATGAGCGATCCCGGCGCGACGGCCATCTGGTCGGCGCTGGTCGAGATGACGGTGTCGACATTGACCCAGTCGGAGTTGTTGGAGATGTAGTTGTTCATGCAGTCGGCCGTGCAGTTGGCCTCGAGCGCGGGCATGAGGTCTTTTTCCTTGAGGCCGAAACGCTTGCGATCGTTGGGATCGGTGAGCTCGTTCCCGTCCTGGTAGCCGATCTGGGGCATGGTGCCGGAGTCGAAGAAACTGCCGTTCTGGACGATGCCGGTCATGGTGAGCTGGTTTTCAAATCCTTTGGGGTGGGACTCGACATCGATGCTCATGGGGCGGACTTCCCCGGGCGCGAGCGCAGGCGAAATCTTATAGATTTGAAAGCCCAGGCGCTTGTCGTCTTTGGTCAACTGCGCGCCGGGCAGCGAAACGCTCTCGGTAAAGTTGCGGTCGGTGGTGATGTAGAGCGTGTCGATGGGGTGGGCGGTTTCATTCTTGACCTGCTGAATGCAGTGGAGGACCATCTCGCGCGTTGCAGGGTAAATGGCAAGATCGTAATGGACGTCGATAATGCGCGGCTGGGGAAGGTTCTGGTAGCGCTTGTAATTCTTCTCGTAGTCGGCCTGGATCTTCTGGTTGTCGTACTGGCTGTAGACGTGGTTCAGCACTTCCGTGTTGTAGTAAACCCAGCCGCCGACAAGGACGAAGCCAACTGCGGCGGCGCCGGCGAAGATGCGGATGGGTCCGCGGAAGCGCAGCGCGGCGTTGGCGAGGCGCGTCTTCCAGCCGAGGTCCCTGCCGCGCGGCCAGAGCAGGATGCTGGCAATCGCGAGCAGGATACAGAAGAGAGTCCAGTAAGCGGAGAACCACCACCAGGCCTTCATCCACGGCTCGTATCCGAAGAAGTCGGAGTAGGTCATGGTGGGCTGGCCGCCGAACTGGACCATGTACGTGGCCACGTGGAGCGGACGCCAGATGAAGATGTTGGCGATGATGAAGCCGACGTAGGCGAAGTAGCCCACGTATTTGTTGGGAGAGACCACGTGGACAAAAAAGGCGAGAATGGCGAGGAAAGCGAAGCCGAGCAGATCCTGGCCGAAAAGGGTCTCAATATAAACGCCCAATTGCAGGCGAGTGTAATGATGCGCGAGTTGCACGCCGATGGCGATGAGCATGACCAGGAATTGCAGCGAAGCCATGGCGGTCATGAGGGCGATGAACTTGGCCAGGAAACTGGGCCACTCGGGCACGGGCAGCGCGTCATTCACCTCGTCGGTGCGCGCATCGCGCTCCTCCCACACCAGAAGGCCGGCGAAGAAGGTGATCAGCGCGATGACAAAGAGGTAAAACGAGCCGGCGATGAGCTGCACCATCATGTAAGTGACCGGGCGCGTGGTGAGGCCGAATCCCTGGGTCGCGGTAAAGATGAGCGTGAGGACGCAGTTGAGCACGGCGAAGCAGGTTACGACGATGAAGACGACGGATTTGAAGAGACGGCGGTACTCGATGCGGACGATGCCGAAGAACTGGTGCAGGCGGGCGCCGGCGCCAAAGCTGAGCGTGGCCTTGGCGAGCAGCGCCGGGATGGGTTCCTGGGCCGCGGCGGGCTCCGGCTGCGGCTGCTTCGCGACCCGGCCGGCGCGGGCAACGCGTTCTGAGAAGCTGAAGCGCCAGTAAACGAAGGCGAGGACGAGCAAGCCGACGGCGATCCAGATGAGGCGATTCCAGAGCAGGAGGCCGGCGAGGCCGAGCACGTGGGTGTTCTTGTCGTCGACCGTCCAGTACTTGGTCATCAGGCGGAAGGCGCTGTTGCCGAAGGGATCGACCATGGCGGCAAGCTTCTCGTTTTCGAGCTTGCCGGTAAGCACGCTGGCGATCACGTCGGCCACCAGAAGCCCGAGCGCGCCGAGAAAAGAGGCGATGGTGGAGCGCGAGAGCGCGGCGATAGTGAAGAGAATCGCCGCAATGAAAAATGTGTTGGGCAGCGCGAAGTCGAGCAGGCCGTGCAGGTGAGCCGACCAGAAGACCGGACCGAAGCGGTCGGCCTCGTTCCAGGGCGCGATTTTGGCCAGCAGCGCGCCCAGCGAGATTCCCAGCATGGGGATGGTGGACACGACAACGGAGCCGAAGAAGCGGCCGAGAAGAAAGTCGCGCTTGCGGATGGGCTTGGTGAAGATCACCTGGTTCATGTTGTACGCAAACTCGCGCGCCGCGGCCGAGTTGACGAAGGCCGTGGTCATGAGCAGGGTGATGAACCAAAAAAGGGAGTAGTACTGCTCCACGACGAAAGGGGCGTTCCGCATGGTGTTGCCGATGGCAGCACCCACCTGGAACTGGTCCGTGCTCATGGCCAGCAGCACGAAGATGGTGACAATGCCGGTGAAGACCCACAGCATGATGGAACGCAGCCAGTAGCGAATTTCAAAGAAGAAGAAATACAACATGCCGAAGTCTCCTAGTTATGCAAGCCCGCGATGCTGGCGAAAAAGACATCTTCGAGATCGGGAGCGACGGGGACGAAGCCTTCCTCGGGCAGCGACTCCGCGTAGACGTGAATCTGCGGGCGGCCGGCGACGAGCTTGTTGGAGATGACGTGCATGCGGCTGGAGTAGTCCTTCACGCGGTCGCGTTCAATGGGTTTGCGCCAGACCTTGCCTTCGAGCGCGAGCACGGCGCGATCGGGCGCGCCGGAGAAGAGCACTTTGCCCAGATGAATAATGGCCATGTTGCTGCACAGCTCCATCACGTCTTCCACGATGTGGGTGGAGAGGATGACGATGACGTTGTCGCCGATTTCGGCGAGCAGGTTGTAGAAGCGGTTGCGCTCGCCGGGATCGAGCCCGGCGGTGGGCTCGTCGACGATAAGCAGTTGCGGATTGCCGACCAGGGCCTGGGCGATGCCGAAGCGCTGGCGCATGCCGCCGGAGTAGCCGGTGAGGCGCTTCTTGCGGTGCTCCCACAGGTTCACGCGGTGCAGCAGCTCCTGCACCGCCTCCTTGCGCTGCTTGCGGTTGACAATGCCCTTGAGCAGAGCCACCTGGTCGAGCATCTCTTCGGCGTTGACGCGCGGATAGACGCCGAAGTCCTGGGGCAGATAACCGAGGATGCGGCGCACCTCGTCCTTGGAGCGGAGCACGTCGAGCGCATCGAGATGGATGGAACCCGAGTCCGGCTCCTGCAGCGTGGCAATGGTGCGCATGAGCGTGGACTTGCCGGCGCCGTTGGGGCCGAGCAGGCCATAAAGGCCGCAGGGAATGGTGAGGGTGACATTGTCGAGGGCGCGCACGCCCCCTTTGTAGACCTTGTTGAGGCCTTCGATACGAAGCTCCATTGCCAGTTCATCCTCCAGGATGGGAGTGCAGTGCGGTTGCGATCTGAAATGCCTTTGCGCTGCGCGGCGTGGTGCGCGCGGAGAAAAGATTTGTTTTGCCATGGTACGCGAGCGGAGCGGGAAAAGTGCCAGGAAAATGAAATATCCCCATGAGCGCAGCATGATCTGCTTTCGGCTTGCGTATCGCCATGCGGGTCAGGATACGGTCAAGCCGGCGCGGCATTTACGCTTTCATCATTTATTTTCCTGTAATCTCCCACCCAAATCAGGTTGGAGGTTCAACCCATGCCTACCACCGCGAAGGTGACCATCTTGCCGCTGCTGGCCTTGGCGTTCTTTACGCTCAAGGCACACAGCGCACGAAGCCAAACACCCGCCGAACCTTCCCAGTCCCCCGCCCCGAACAGCCCTCCCGAGTCAGCCCCAAGCACAAGCACCGATCTCTTTGTCATGGGCGGGTCCGACTTCGACCGGCCCGGACTTGTGCCCAGGGCAAATTACAACATCGGCATCGGGCATACCTATGCATTTCTCAAACAGGATCCGATCGGAGACGAGCTTACCTTCGGATACACCTACGAGAATGCCGGCACGCACGGGTTTCTCCACACCAGCTACGGAGAGCACACCGAGCAGCTCGGGGTGATGAAGAATTTCGCGCTGCCGAAGACGCAAGCCCTGAGCGGATACACGTGGGTTCAAACGGGAATCACCAGCTACACGGGCCAAAGCCACGTGCTCAACCGGCTGGACACGGGATTGTCCCTGGGCGCGATCGTCCATCTCAGCTTCCATAGCTCGATCTGGATTCAGGAGAGCTACAGCAAGGTGGTTACGGTGCCCTGGTATACGACCACCAGCATCGGCTACACCTATAGTTGGTAGCCAGTTAGCAGGCGGCACACAACGTCGAAATTGCGGCGAACCCGGCCGGACCCTTTGAGTGCCGAGACCAGCCGGGCTGAGCCTCGGCGCTTTTGAGGTTCACCGGGAAATCTGTCAAGATAGAAGCATCATGACAGTCTCCACGCCTTCGCAGGTGTTTGCCGACCGCATCGGCCGGATCGAAGTTTCCGCAACCATGGCCGTGGCCGCCGAGGCGGCCAAGCTGCGCGCGCAGGGCGCCAGCCTGGTGGATTTCGGCGCCGGCGAGCCGCACTTCGCCACGCCGCGGCACATCAAGGACGCGGCCATCGCCGCGATTGAAGCCAACTTCACCCGCTATACCGTGGTGCCCGGCGTGCCCGACCTGCGCAAGGCCATCGTGGAGCGGCACGCGTGCGATTTCGGCTCGGACTACGGGGTAGACGAGGCCATCTTCACCACCGGCGGCAAACAGGCGCTGTTCAACGCGATCCAGATCCTTGTCGACCACGGCGACGAGGTGATTCTCCCCGTTCCCTACTGGGTGAGCTTCAAGGACATCATCCAGTACGCGGGCGGCAAGGTGGTGTATCTCGAGACCAGCGAGCGAGAGAACTTCCGCATCACGGCGGAGGCGATCGAGAAAGCAATCACGCCGCGGACCAAGGCGATCATCCTGAATTCGCCGTCGAACCCGGCGGGCTCCGTGGTTTCGGCCGCGGACCTGGAGCGGATTGTGCAGCTCGCGCATGAGCGCGGAATCTTTCTGCTTTTGGACGAGTGTTACGTGTACCTCAATTATGCCGGCAAGCCCGTCAGCGGCGGCTCGTTCACCTGGGCCAAGGAGCACCTGGTCATCCTGGGCTCGCTCTCGAAGACCTATGCGATGACCGGCTGGCGCGCGGGGTATGCGCTGGCGTCGAAGGCGGTGGTGGCGAACCTGAGCAAGCTGCAGTCGCAATCGACCTCGAACGCCAGCAGCATTGTGCAGAAGGCGGCCATTGCGGCCGTGGCGGGGCCGCAGCAGTGCGTGAGCGAGTTTCGCGCGGAGTTCATCGAGCTGCGCGACCACACGCTTGCGCGGCTTGCGGAGATTCCCGGCGTAACCTGCACCAGGCCCGAGGGCGCGTTCTACGTGTACCCGAATATTGGCGCCTATCTGGGCAAGGGCGGCGTGCGCACGGCTACGGAGCTGGCCACGCGGCTGCTGCATGAGGCGCACGTGGTGACCGTGCCCGGCGAGGCCTTCGGCACCCGCGAGCATGTGCGCCTGTCCTACCCGGTGACCAGGGAAAACATCGACGAGGGCACGCGGCGGATGAAGGAGTTTTTGCTGGCTCTGGAGTAGTTTTTGGGCGGTTCGAAAGGCGCCGGGGCCAAAGCTCCGGCGTTTTTTGTGCTCAGGAAGCGTGTTCGGAGGCAGCCGGGGTGGGGACGGGAGGCGTGGCGGGAGCGGCGCCCAGGTACCACTCGCGCAGGGGACGGCGCTCGAAGCAATAGATGCACGTGGTGGCGTCGAAGCGGGCTCCGCAGTGAGGGCAGACGCCGCCGGTTGCGAACGTATCGAAGTTCTGGTGGCAGTTGGAGCAGCGCCAGAGCGGGGCCAGCGGCGGCGCTTCGCGGCACGCGGGACAGGCGAAGCCCGGGCGGCGCGGCAGTTTCTCCTGCCGGAGGAGGACGCGCGCAGCCTTGAGCCCTCCCCAGCAGTTCATGAGCAGGTAACCGCCCATCACAATGCCCCAGGTGATGTCCCACGTGTTGCGCTCCAGCAGGACGAGGACACCGTAGCCGATGAGGCCGATGAAGCCGACAACGGTTGCCACCGCCAAACTGCGGCCGCGGCCGAGCAAGAACCACAGGAGGGAGCGGAGAATCTGGCCGCCATCGAGGGGATAGACGGGCAGAAGATTGAAGGCGAGCAGGATTCCGTTGATCCACCGGACGGCGAGCACGTACTGATAGAGGTCAGGGTGCGATTGCGCCCAGCCCGCGTTGGCGGCCAGGCCGGCGGCGATGAAGGTAAGCGGGACGAAGGCCACGTTGACCAGCGGTCCGGCGGCAAGGCTCCAGAGCTGCGCCCCGGGGCGCTGTGGCGGATTGACGTAGGCGACGCCGCCCAGCGGCCAGAGCATGATGCGCTCGGCTTTGCCGCCCACTGAGCGGCAAGCCAGCGCGTGGCCGAACTCGTGCAGAAGCACGATGACGAAGAGGGTGAGGTATTCGAGGATGTTCCAGGAGATGGAGGAGTAGCGGCCCCGCCAGGCCTCGATTTCGAAGATGGCGACGAGAAACCAGGACCAGTGCAGGAAGACATCGATTCCGGCAAAGCGGAACAGATGGAGAGAGCTCTGGCGGAGAGACGGCATTTTGAATAGCTTACCGCATTCAGAGTGGTCCTCGGTTTAGTCTGTGGCCCTTCCGGTACTGTGCAAGGTGTCTTTTTCTTGAGGAAAAAGCCACTTGGCAGCTGAAGCTTCGCCTGACGGCAACCGGAGAACCGCGGTGAAGATGGCGGCGCAGCAGGCGGGGGCGAATTCTGGCAGAATAGCGGGTACATCCCTGTGCAAACCCTGCGCTGGTCGGGTAGGATGATTCTTCAATGTTGAAGTCCGTGGATTTTCGTCCCGTGATCCTTGCCGGGGGCAGCGGGACCCGCTTCTGGCCGCGCTCGCGCCGCGCCCGCGCCAAGCAGGTTCTGGCGCTGGACGGCGAGCGGAGCATGATTCAGCAGACCGTGGAGCGTCTCAAGCCGCTGGCCGGCCTGGACAAGACCTGGATCGTTACCAACGAGTATCTGGCGCAGGAGATCGCAGAGCAGTTGCCCGGGCTGCCGCGTACGCAGATTGTCGAGGAGCCGGTGGCGCGCAACACGGCTCCTGCCTGCGGGCTGGCCGCGTTTCTTATCGAAAAACAGAATCCGGAGGCGGTGCTGGGCGTGTTCCCGAGCGACCACGTGATCGCCGACGAGCCGCGCTTTCTGAAGGCGCTGCAAAAAGGGATCAAGCTGGCCGCCGAGGGCGAAAACATTGTGGTGCTGGGCATTGAGCCGGTGCGCGCGGAGACGGGCTACGGATATATCGAGACCGGCGACCCGGCCAAGGACGACGGGGCGCTGCATGTGCGGCGGTTTACGGAGAAGCCCAACCAGAATCGCGCTGAGGAGTTTGTGGCCGCGGGTTCCTACTACTGGAACTCGGGCATGTTTCTGTGGAGCGCGCGCACGCTCGCCAACGCAGTGCGCGAGCACCTGCCGGAGACGGCGCCGCTGCTCGAGGGGATTGCCGCCGCGTGGGGCACGCCGCAGTTCGAAGAGGCGTTCCGCATGCTTTACCCCAAGTGCGAGAACATCAGCGTGGATTACGCGGTGCTGGAGCCGCGCTCGGCCAAAGGCGAGCACCTTTCCAATCTTTATTGCCTGCCCGCGGAGTTCAGCTGGAACGACCTGGGCTCGTGGGCCTCGCTCTACGAGTATCAACTGGAGACGCGGCTGCGCGGCGATCCGGAAGGCAACGTGGCCGATACCGGCGGGCACATGGCCATTGAAGCCAGCGACAACTACATCTTCAGCCCGCGGAAGTTCGTGGCGCTGGTAGGCGTGGAGAACCTGGTGGTGGTCGACACCGAAGATGCGCTGCTGATTGCGCACCGCGACCACTCGCAGGACGTGGGCAAGATTGTGAAAGAGCTCGGGCTCAGCGGGCGGAGTGAGCTGCTCTAGCGCAGTGAAAGCTCACAATTTGGAAGACAGATTGATTGCATTTCAAGGGCCTGAGGGCCCCTGCTCCCTCTCCGTCATTGTGCCCGTTCCAATCCTGCGCAGGCCGGCCCTTCAGCGCGCAGTAGAATACTTGCGTAGCTCAGCGCGATCTTTCGCTTGAGCGGGGTGGTCAATGCCCGAAACCATCGATTGGCCGATGCGCGGCAAACCGCGCGCGGGTCGCCGCGTGTTCGTCGTGCTCATCCTTCTTCTTGTCCTTGTCCTCTTTGCCAGCCAGTCGGCGGTTTCCTATTGGGTCGACCTGCTCTGGTTCCGGTCGCTGGGGTATCAAGAAGTCTTCTGGAAGACGTGGGGCCTGGAGTGGGGCACGTTTGCCGCGTTTGCGGTGTTGACGTTTCTCATTCTCTATGGCGCGCTGCTGGCGCTCAAGCACACCCACGCTGAAGATCTGCCGGAGGACCACACGGTTTACCTGGCCGGGCGCCCGTTCACCTTGCCCGTGGGCCGCGCGCTGCACCTGGCGGCGCTGGGCGTGGCGGTGCTGGTCGCGCTGGTAACCGGCGCGGCCATCGAGACCGAGTGGCCCACTCTGGCGCTCTACTGGTATGCGCCGAGCACATCAGGCAACTTGACCGACCCGATCTTTTCAAAGCCGCTCGGCTTCTACCTGTTCACGCTGCCCGCCTGGCAACTGATCGCGGGCTGGCTGCTGACCCTGGCCATCCTGATTTGCGTGGCGGCGGCGCTGTTTCTGCTGCTTGCCGGCGGCGCGCGCGCCCTGGACCGGCACGGGCTGCCGCAGGCGCTGCCGTGGCGCGGCGTCCTGCTCGCCGGCGGCGTGCTGCTGTTGACGCTGGCGATGCACGAATACATCGGCCGCTACGAGCTGCTGATGGAACACCACACAATCTTCGACGGCGTGACCTACACCGACGCGCACGTGACCCTCACGGGAATGCTTTCGATCGCCGTGGCGCTGCTCGCCGGCGCGGTGATTGCCGTTGCCGGAGGGTTGCTCAAGCCCGGCGGCCGCTGGCTGGCCGCGGCCATCGCGCCGGCAGCGCTCTGCTACGTGGTGTTCGCGCTGCTGGGTTGGTACGTGACCACGTTTGTGGTCAAGCCCAACCAGCTTGACCGGGAGCGGCCTTACATCAGTTACAACATTGCCCTCACGCGGCAGGCCTACGGGCTGGACCGGTTTACCCAGCGCGAGTTTCCCGCGGAGACCGACCCCGGCGCGGCTGACCCCGCCAACAACCAGGCCACGCTCGACAACATCCGCCTGTGGGACGTGCAGGCGCTCCAGGATACGCTCAGGCAGGTGCAGGAGATCCGCACCTACTACGATTTTCCCGACATCGATATCGACCGGTACGAGATCGGCGGCGATCTGCGCGAAGTGATGCTGGCTGTGCGCGAGCTGAACGTGGACAAGCTGCCTGACAGCAGCCGCAACTGGATCAACGACAAGCTGATTTACACGCACGGATACGGCATCACCATGAATCCGGTGAACGGATTCACGCCGGAAGGGCTGCCCACGCTCTATTTGAGCAATATGCCGGTGCAGAGCACCGTGCCGGAGCTCCAGGTAACCCGGCCGGAGATTTACTTCGGCGAGATGACGAATACCGATGTCTACGTGAAGACGGGCCAAAAGGAATTCAATTATCCGGAGGGGCAATCGAACAACCTCGCCACCTATGAGGGCACCGGCGGCATTGTGCTGGGCGGATTCCTGCGCCGCGCGCTCATTGCCTTTGACCGCGGCGACATCACCAAAGTACCCTTCAGCGACGACATCACCGCCGAAAGCCGGCTGCTGATGCGGCGCAACGTGCGCGACCGCGTGGCCGCGCTGGCGCCTTTCCTCACCTTCGACCAGGATCCGTACATCGTGGTGGGCGGGGACGGAAGGCTCTACTGGATTCTCGATGGGTTCACGTCGTCGGACACCTATCCGTATTCGACCCAGTCGAGCCTGGACGGCGAACCGCTGAATTACATGCGCAACAGCGTCAAGGCGGTCATCGACGCTTACGATGGCACCACGACGTTTTATATCTTCGATCATGAAGACCCGATTGTGGCCGCGTGGCGCGGAATTTATCCCAGCCTGTTCAAGGACGACGCGGAGATGCCCGCATGGTTGCGCAAGCATGTGCGCTATCCTGAGCTGCTGCTGAGCCTGCAAGCCGATGTGTACGGGCTTTATCACATGACCGATCCGGAGGTGTTTTACAACCGCGAAGACCAGTGGACCGTGGCCACGCAGACGGGGCTTTCCAGCGGCGGTGACCAGGCTGCCCAGGAGATGGTGCCGAACTTTGTGCTCATGAAAATTCCCGGCGAGGGCGGCGGACTCGAGTTCGTGGAGATTCTGCCCTTCACGCCCATCAGCCGCAACAACCTGATCGGCTGGATTGCGGCGCGCAGCGACGGCGCGCACTACGGCACCGCGGTGGTCTTCGACTTTCCCAAAACGCGGCTCGTGGATGGCCCGCAGCAGATCGAGGCGCGCATCGACCAGAACGCGCAACTGAGCGGGCAACTGACGCTCTGGAACCAGCAGGGCTCGCACGTGCGCCGCGGAAGCCTGCTCGTAATTCCCTGCGGCAAGGCGCTGCTCTATGCCGAGCCCATTTACCTCCAGGCGGAGCGCAGCCCCATGCCGGAGCTGCGGCTGGTGGTGCTGGCGCTCCAGGACCGGCTGGCCTACGGGCCGAACTTCGAAACCGCCATGGCGGCGCTGTTCGGGTCGGCGAATTCGTCGCTGACGGCGACGGAGACGGCGCAGGTTCAGGCGCCCGCGGCGCAAGCGCCAGGCGCGGCGCCGGTGCAGGGTGCGGGCGCGTCCGCGGACGTGAACTCGCTGGTCACGCAGGCCTCGCGCGACTTTGACGATTACCAGCGGCTCACCTCTGAAGGCAAGCTGGGTGAGGCCGGGCAAAAGCTCGACGACCTCAAACGCGTGCTCGATGAACTGAGCGCGCACGCGAAATGATTTCCGAAGTCCGCACCGCCGTTCGCACCGGAATTTTTGTCGGGAGAGACTCTCTTGCCCCAATTCGCCGCCAACCTGACCATGATGTACAACGAGCACGGCTTCCTCGAGCGGTTTGCGGCAGCGGCCCGCGACGGCTTTCGCGCGGTCGAGTTTCTTTTTCCCTATGAGCATCCGGCGGAAACCATTGCGGTGCGGCTCCTGGAAAATGGCCTGCGCCAGGCGCTTTTCAACGCCCCGCCGGGAGACTGGCAGGCCGGGGAGCGGGGTATCACGGCGCTGCCCGGGCGCGAGGCGGAGTTTCGCGCGGGGTTCGAGCGCGCGCTCGCCTATGCGCAGACGCTCGCCTGCCCGCGCATTCACTGCATGGCAGGAGTGGCGCCATCCGGAGCCGACCGCGCGCGGATGCGGGCAACCTACGTGGCGAACCTCAAGTGGGCCGCGGAGAAAGCGGCGCGCGACCGCGTAGAGGTGCTCATCGAGCCCATCGCCGGGCGCAATGTTCCCGGCTACTTTCTCGAGTTTCAGGCCGAGGCGCACGCGCTGGCGGAGGAGATCGGAGCGCCCAATCTCAAAATCCTGATGGACCTGTTTCACTGCCAGGTGGCCGAGGGTGATTTGACGATGAAGATGCGGAAATATCTCGGCGATGGGAAGGCGACACGCGTTGGCCATTTCCAGATCGCGAGCGTGCCCGAACGCCACGAGCCGGACGAGGGCGAGGTGAACTACGAGTCCCTCTTCGCGCTGATGGACGAGTTGGGCTACGCCGGCTGGGTGGGCTGCGAGTACAAGCCGCGCGCGGGAACTTCGGAAGGGTTGGAATGGCTCAGGAAGTGGCACGCAACTCCGGCACCATAGCCGCGCCATGGCGAGGACCGTTCTTCTCCGCCTCGGAGGCCTTTGCGCATTAATTCCCCCAATTCCGCTACCCTCATCTCATCCCGAACTTGATTGCTCCCCAATACCGGCATGGGATGGCAGCGAAAGCAGTTCTCCTTCAGATGTGCCCTGCGGTCTCGGCCCTCAAGTTGCGATTTTCTCGAGAGATCGCAACCTTGCGCGCCCTCTGAGGTGCCTGCCTTTGAAGGAGAAATACCGCAGTCCGAACCCTGGTTGCACCTAACTTCAATACGCAGAGGAATTTGCGGCCAACTCCTTTGCACAGAGGAATTTGCCTGAAAACCGGGGGGGAGGGGGTCCCAGAACGCCGCCATGCTCGGAAAGGGCCGCATGGGCTGCCCGGGGCCGGCTCGCCCATCCCTGCGAGCAACAGCGTCGCCGGCCAAAAACGTCGCAAGTATCCGCAGCCACAAGACTTGCCTGCGCGCCGCGCAGGTGACGGCTACTTCACCACGCTGAAGGTGATGGTGGTGGTGGAGTGGAAGGTCTGTCCGGGCTTGAGTTCGGCCGAGGGAAAGTTCGGATGGTTGGGCGAATCCGGGAAGACCTGCGTCTCCAGGCAAAAGCCCTTGTGCTTTGTGTACTTGATGCCGTAGCGGCCGGTAAACGTGCCGTCAAGAAAATTGCCGGAGTAGAACTGGATGCCGGGCTGGGTGGTTTCAACCGTCATCTTGCGGCCGTTCTCAGGATCGACGACGGTGGCTGCGGGGCGCAGCGTCCCGGGCGCGCCATTGACCACATAGTTGAAATCGTAGCCGCCCGCCAGCTTCATCTGCTCATTGGCGTCGTCGATGCGCGCGCCGATGGTCTCCGGCTTGCGGAAATCGAGCGGCGTGCCGGCTACCGGCGCCAGCTCGCCCGTGGGGATAAGGCCTGAATCGATGGGGGTGAACTTGTCGGCATCGAGTTGCAGCTTGAGATTGAGGACGGTGCCCTGGTCGTCGCCGTTCAGGTTGTAGTAGGCGTGGTTGGTGAGGTTGAGCACCGTGTCCTTATCCGTGGTGGCGGAGTAGTCGATGCGCAGAGTGTTGCCGGTGAGGGTGTATTTGACGTGCGCGGTCAGCGTGCCGGGAAATCCCATATCGCCGTCGGGGCTGACGTGGGTGAATTCGACGCCGCCGGGCACTTCTTTTGACTGCCAGACGTATTGATCGAAGCCCTTGGGCCCGCCATGCAACGCGTTGGCGCCATTGTTGAGGGGGATCTGGTAGGTCTTGCCGTCGAGAGAGAACTTGCCGTGGGCGATGCGGTTGCCGTAGCGGCCGACAACGGAGCCGAAGTAGGTCTTGGTGTCGTTGAGATAATCCTGGAGCGAGTTGTAGCCGAGCACGATGTCGGCCACTTTGCCGGTACGGTCCGGGGTGCGGACGCTGACCAGCTTGGCTCCCCAGGCCATCACCCGCACTTCTACCTGCCCGCTGGTGAGGGTGTAAATCGGGACGGCGGTTCCATCCGCCGTATGCCCCCAAATCGCCATCTTCACTTCTCCTTGCGCAACGGCAGAAAGCGCCATTGCAAAGCCTAAGAATACTCCAGCGTACCGGGCTGTTCGTTTCACGCAGTGCTTCCTCTCCGCGAGGCGCGTCCCAAAAGGAACCGAAGACGCTGCCGGCGCGTTTGCTCCAATGGCCAATATAGCTTATCGCCCGGGGTGGGGCTGCCCCGGGGCCAAAGCCGGGCATAAGATCGGCGTTCGCGTCAGAGACCTGAAGGTCTCTGCCTTCTCAACAAGCAACGCGGCCGGCCTCAATAAAAGCGGCTGGCGATGACCTGGGTTCCGGTGGCGTTGGACTCAATGGAAGTAGACCGGAGCAGAACCTCGAAGTGGCGCAGCGAGCCGTCAGGGCGGGTGGCGCGGCGGAGGATGGGGTCGATGGCCGAGGGGTGAAGCAGCATCTCCGCGGCGGCCTGGGTTCCGGCCACGTCCAGTCCTTCGAGAACCAGCAGATGGCCGTTGCCGCTCAAGTTGGGAAGAAAGGCGATGAGAGCGAAGGTCTCGTGCGCCGGCTCATTCCAGTGGCTCAGGTAGGAGGCGGCTTCGCCGGGCTGCGGGTTGCGGTTGATGATCTCCGCGCCCTCCATGCCGGGACGGTCCACGATGCGGAAGTTGGCGTTGGCTTCGGCGATCGCGGCCCAGGGATTGCTGCCCACCGAGCCGATGATCACGGCATTGGCGCTCTTGAGATCGTCGAGGCGGAGGTCGCGGGGAAAACGGATCAGCACGCGCTCGGGGTTGTTTTCCCTCAGGTGGGCGAGCGCGGTGGCAATCTGCAGGTCGACAAAGGGAACCAGTTCCTGCGAGCGCAGATCGGAAGCGCTGTGGGCATCGACGCCGGCCAGGGGCAGCCCCTGGTAGCTGCCTTCAATGTATTCGGCCAGCGGCACTGGGCGCCGGGCAAGGTCTTCAAGAAGGTTGAATCCGGCGTCGGAGGGAACAATGTAGCTGTTCGCGGGTCCGGAAAAAAGCGCCGTCCAGAGAGCCTGGGCGGGCTCGGGCACGGATTGGTCAACTGCGCGGGAGGTCCTGGGGATGAAGTGTGCGGCCCCGAACCAGGTGACGGCGACCAGCGCGGCGCTGTATGCGGCGCCCAGCAAGAGCAATGCGAGGTTTCGCTTCCAGCGCGAAGCAGGCTCGGCAGCAAGGCCCGCGGCGGGCAGGGCGCCATCGGCGGGTTGGGCCGGCGACGCGAGGGAACCGGGCGCGGCGTGCATCGGCGATGCTTGGCCCGGTCCGTTGATCGGGGCGTTTATCGGCTCGGGCGGATGCGCTCCGGAAGCCGGAATAAAGACGGGAACATAGCCGCCGACGGGGATATCGATGCGGACCGGCTCGAGGGAGCCTTGCTCGGCAAAGTGCTCGGCCAGGCGCTTGCGCAACTGGCGGGCGTAGTTGCGGACAATGTTGTCCTCGAGTGTGCGGTAGTCGGGAGGTCGGTCGAAGACTTGCACGCCGATCTGATGCTCGGTGATCTCCTCGGCATGGCCCTCGAGAGTTTCCGCAACCACGAAAAGAAGGAATTTCGAGAGCAGGGGTGAGCGGGCAAAGTGCGGGCCGGCCACCACGCGCTGGGCAAGCTCCCACTGGGGATTGGCGTCAAGGGTGGGAGGGAGAGCGGACGAGCGGAACTCCTCGATGAGCGGCGCTTTGGGCTTTTGCTGGACGGCGGTGAGGCGGTCCATGACGATCCTCTCCAGATCTATCCTGGTGGCAACAAACCGGGCAAAGTACCGGTCGCGACAGCCAAGGTCAGCAGTGCAGGCCCTGGCGATACAGTCTGGTTCCTCGGGCAAACGCCCTTCGCGGGGAAAAACTCGCATCCCGATTCTAATCCAATGGAATCAGAGCGAAATACCGCAGCGGTTCACGTGCCTGTAACGCCCGCGTAATAGGGTCAGCGCGGTTCATTTCCACAGTTCATGAGCAATTCAAGGGAAACGAATACCATTTGCTTTCAGGATTTTATACCTCCTATGTACAAGTGTATACACGGTCCTCCCCTTAGGGTAAACACTCCCAAGCCCCATGGAAAACCTCTACTGTGTCGCTGCCCGGAGATGTGTTACCGGCGACTCGCAGCTAAATTCTCAAGGCTGAATTCCGAAAAGATATCGGAGGAAGCAGGACAGCAATGAACACTTCAAAGAGGCTTGGAGGCGCGCGCCCATGGTTGGTTATCGTGGGCCTGCTCATGGTCATCTGCATTCCCGCCAGGCTGGCGGCGCAGCTGGATCGAGGCGAAATCACGGGGACGGTCGAGGATCCCAGCGGCGCAGTGGTCGCCAATGCGCAAATCGTTACCACCAACGAGGCGACGGGCGCGAAGATTGCCACGCGCTCGACCAATACCGGCACCTATGTCTTCGACGACCTGATTGCCGGCACCTACACCCTGGAGGCGCAGTCGGCGGGCTTCGAAAAGTACGTTGTGCACGGACTCATTGTGCAGGTGCAGCAGGTCCAGAGCGTGGATATTCATCTGACCACAGGAAACGTGCAACAGTCGGTGACGGTAACGGCGGCGGCGCCGCTGCTGGAAGCGGAGAATGCTCAGGTCGGCCAATCCGTCACCAACCAGACCGTGAACGATATGCCGCTGGCGACGCGCGACTGGGGGTCGCTGGCGCAGCTTTCCGCCGGCGTCAATACGGATGCGACGGGAACCGGCTCTGGGGGGAACGGCACCGCCGACGCAGGCAGCTCTGAGTCGGCTTATTTCAGGGTTGACGGCGTCGACGAATGGCAAAACGATTTCCGCCTGAACGGCATTAACGACAATATTGAGTTCTATGGCGGCAACTATACCGGAACCAATGCAGCCATCGTCCCGCCGCCCGATGCCATCCAGGAATTCACGCTGCAGAGCGGCGACTTCAACGCCGAATTCGGCCACTCCACCGGCGGCATCATCAACGCTTCCCTGAAATCGGGCACCAACAGCGTCCATGGCGACCTGTGGGAATACGTGCGCAACAACGATCTGAACGCGAATTATTTCTTTAACAGGGCGTGCAGCGGCGGGGTGTGCAAAGCCAATCCCATTCCCTCCTATCACCAGAACCTCTTCGGCTTCACCGCTGGTGGCCCCGTGGTGATTCCGCACCTGGTCCACGGGAAGGACAAGCTCTTCTGGTTCGCGGACTACCAGGGCGGCCGCTACGTCCTGCCGGAGCCGGACGGGAATTTAACCGTGCCCAGCACGGGCATGGTCAACAGCAATTTCACCAACCTCGAGGACAACATCACCTACAACACCACCGGCACTTGCAGCGGCGCGGTTACCACCGGCTGCCCGAAGGACGCCCTGGGCCGCGTCTTCTCCAACGGCACCATCCTGGATCCGGCCTCAACCCGCCAGCTTGACCCTACAACGGGCTTCGACGCAGTTACCGGACTGACCGGCACGCCGGGCGCCTATGTGCGCGATCCTTTCTATAACTGCGCGGCGGGCAGCGCCGCAGGCACCCCCTGCACCAGCTTCGTCGGGCTGAGCAGAACCGACTTTACCCAGGACAGCGGCGGCGTTGCCCTCTCTACCCTCAACGTCATCCCCACGAGCCGGCAGGATCCCAACGCCGTCAAATTGCTGGGCCTGTATCCGGCGGCGACAGCCTCCGGCCTCACCAATGATTTCCAGGGCTACGTTCCCATCGAAGACAAAAACACCAACACCTACGACGTTCGCATCGACGCCGACATCAGCCCCAAGGACATCCTCTTCGGCGTCTATGACCGCAGCTACCTCACCGCCGACGTGCCTTCCTACTTTCCCGGGGTTGGCTCGGGCAATAGCGGCGGACGCGTTGACCAGCTTCCGGCCTGGGCCTGGGCGGTCGGCTACACCCGCATCCTCACCCCCACACTCACCAACGAAATGCATGTAGGCATGGTCCATAGCGACAAGCTGCAGGTATCCGTCTGGGGCGATGACTTCGGAAGCGGCGCCTGTTCGGGAACCGTAAAACCGGGTCCGGGTACGTGCAATATCCCCCTCGAGTACGGCATCCAGGGCGTTCCTCAGGTGTCCGGCAACGGGGGCTTGCCCATCATTGTCATTGCCGGGCTCAGAACGCTCGGCGTAGGCAACTACTCGCCCACGCTGCAGTATGTCTGGAGCCTCGAAGGTGTCGATGCGGTGACCAAGGTCTGGCGTAATCATGCCTTCAAGACCGGCATTCAGG
>DATJRT010000226.1:0-8410 GCA_035504495.1 Occallatibacter sp. | reverse complement strand
GGAACCAGCGTTCCCTCCTTCGATCCCTTCCTCACCTTCCAGGGCTACGTCGATCACACCGTCACCCAGGAGGCCAACACCTCCCTGGTCGGCACGCCGATTCTGAAAACCAACACGATTGAGGTTCTGTCGAACTTCTCCCAGTCGTTCCCTATCGGCACCAACGTCTCGGTCAACTACATCGGCCAGCGGGACGCCAATAATTCACCCTACAATGCCATCAATCCTGAGCTCTATGGCAGGTTTGCGGTGACCATCACCCAGCCCTTTCTGTACGGCTTCGGGCTCTCCACCAATGAGCGTTACATCCGCATTGCCAAGCGCAACGCCCAGATCACCGACCTCGCTTTCAAGGCGCAGGTCATCGCCACCGTAACCCAAATCGAGAATATCTACTGGGACCTGGTCGACGCGTACGAGGACGAGCAAATCAATGAGCGCTCCCTGGGCTTCGCCAACCAGACACTCTCCGACGATCAGAAGCAGCTCGAACTCCAAGCCATCCCCGCATTGCAGGTGATGACGGATCAGTCCGCGGTGGCCACCGCCGAAGGCAACCTGACGGTGGCGCGCGCCAGCCTCCGCCTGAACGAACTGCTGATGAAGAATGCGCTCACCAAGGTGGACGATCCCACGATCGACGAGATGCCGGTGATTCCCCTTGACCTGCACGGAGAGCCCGACCCGAATGCCGACAAGTCCATCGACGACCTCATCGCCGAGGCCGAAAAGAAGCGGCCCGAGGTGGCCATCTACCAGATGCAGGCCGAAGTGCAGAAGCAGGCGCTGAAGGACATCAACAGCGAGCTTCTGCCCACGCTCAACACCTATGGCTACTACGCCGGCGCAGGCACCGCCGGACCGAAAAACCCGAACTGCGACCCACAGGTCGTGGTGTGCTCCACGGACCTGCCCACGGGTTTCCCCAGCATGTTTGAGAACACCTTCAATTACTCGTCGCCGGAGTACCAGGTCGGGGTGACGCTTTCCATCAATCTGCGCAACCGGCAGGCCAAGGCCGATCAGTTCCGTGCCGTGCTGCAGTACCGTCAGAGCCAGATCTCCAGCGAGCAGCAGAAGAAAACCATTCTCTTTGACGTGCGCAACTCGAAGTTCGCACTGGAGCAAGCCCAGGCCCGCGTGGAAGCAGCCCAGAAGGCGCGCGACCTTGCCCAGAAGACCTTCGACATCACCAAACAGGAGCAACAGCTCGGCGCGAAATCCAGCGTCGATACCCTGAACGCGGAAAACGCGCTCGCCCAGGCGGAAGCCACTCTCGATGATGCACAAACAGCCTTGGAAAAGAGAAAGGTGGATATCGACCGCGCCATCGGGGAGACGCTGGAACAGACAGGCGTATCGATCGACGACGCCAAGGCGGGCGTTGTGACGCATGGACCGTAGAAGACAGGAAGCATCCGGCTCCGGGGCAAAGCGGAGGATTCCGAACTGCGGAGCCGCACTGGACCGGAATGCATTGGATATGATGCAGAGTGAGCGAAAGCCGGAATCGACGTGATGGAGGCGGGCCATAACCAGTAAACAGGAACGAATCCGGGTTCTGGTTGCCGACGACCAACCCTCCATTCTGGAAGCGGTCGAGCTTCTGCTCGCGCCGCAGGGAATCAGCGTGGATTGCGTGCGCTCGCCGCAGCTGCTAATGGAAGCCCTGGGCCAGAGCGACTACGACGTGCTGCTGATCGACCTGAATTACACCCGCGACACCACCTCTGGCCAGGAGGGCCTGGATCTGCTGGCGCGGATTCAGGAATACGATCCGCGGCTGCCCGTGATCGTGATGACGGCCTGGGGCAACATCGGCCTGGCCGTCGAAAGCATCAAGCGCGGCGCGCGCGACTTTGTGCAGAAACCATGGGAAAACGAGCGGCTGCTTTCGCTCATCCGCGTGCACGCGGAGCTACGCCAGGCGCTGCGCCGGGCGCGTCAGCTGGAGCTTGAAAACCGCCTGTTGCGCGCCGAAGGCATGCCGGAATTTGTGGCTGCTGCGCCCTCTATGCAGCCGGTCTTGGAGCTGATCGCGCAGGTGGGGCCCTCGGACGCCAACGTGCTCATCACCGGCGAGCACGGCACGGGCAAGGAGATTGTGGCGCGGCTGCTGCATGCCGCCTCGCCGCGCGCGCGCATGCCGCTGGTGGCGGTGAACGCCGGAGGATTGCCCGAAGGAACCTTCGAGAGCGAGATTTTCGGCCACGTGAAAGGCGCGTTCACCGACGCGCGCACCGACCGCGTGGGCCGCTTCGAGCTGGCCAACGGGGGAACGCTGTTTCTGGACGAGATTGCCAATGTGCCCCTGCGACAGCAGGCCAAGCTGCTGCGCGTGCTGGAGACCGGTGAGCTCGAGCGCGTGGGTTCCTCGCAAACCCGGCGCGTGGATGTGCGTATTCTTTCCGCCACCAATGCGCTTCTTCACGAAGAAGCGGCGGCCGGCAATTTCCGCGAGGACCTGCTCTTCCGCATCAACACGGTGGAGATTCACCTGCCCGCACTGCGCGACCGGCGCGAAGACATCCCCCTGCTGGCGCAGCATTTTCTGGCCCGTAACCGCAGCCGCTACCGCAAGCAGGTGAACGGATTCTCGCCCGCGGCCCTGCAGCAGATGATGCAATACCCGTGGCCAGGCAACGTGCGCGAATTGGAGCACACGGTGGAGCGCGCGGTGCTGCTGTGCCGCGGCGAGGAAGTGGAGCCGGCGAATCTGGCCATCGCCGCCGCGCGCGCATCGGCCCCTTCGTTCGAGAATATGAGTATCGACGAAGTGGAGGCGCTGCTGATCCGAAAGGTGCTCCGCCGTTGCGATGGAAACATCTCGCAGGCGGCAGAGGCGCTGGGTTTGAGCCGCGCGGCCCTGTACCGGCGCATCGAAAAATATGGCCTATGAAAGGAGCGCGCGCAGGCGGAAACGCTCGGCCATCGGCCGGGTGTGGTTGTTTTCGCTGCTGCTCTCGCTGCCGGCGCTCGCCTGCCTGGCGGCATTTTTCTTCGAGCGATCGATCTCACTGACCACCGCGCTGGCGCTGGCGGGGTGCGTTCTGCTTTACCTTGCACTCACCGCCTCAGCGCTGGTGGAAGGCTTGGTTCGTCCGCTGCAGACGCTCTCCAACGTGGTTTCCTCGCTGCGCGAGGGCGATTACTCCTTCCGCGCGCGCAGCGCGGGCGCCTCCGACGCGCTGGGCGAATTGGCCGCCGAGATCAACGCGCTCGCCGACCTGATGCAGAAGCAGCGGGTGCGCTCGCTTGAAGCCACGGCGCTTCTGGCACGCATCCTTGAAGTGATGCATGCGCCCCTTTTCGCCTTTGACCGCGAAAACCTGCTGCAGCTGGTGAACAACGCCGGGCTCAAGCTTCTCGGCCTTCCCTACGCGCGCTGCTTCGGCCGCTCCGCGCGCGAGCTGGGGCTCGACGAGCTGCTTGCGCTACCCGATCAGGTGATTTACTCTTTCCCCCCTAAACCGTCGATGCGCTGGCTGCTGCGCAAGACGGTCTTTCGCCAGGAGGGCGTGCCGCATACGCTGCTGCTGCTGGCCGACGTGAGCCAGCCGCTGAGGGAGGAAGAGCAGATCGCGTGGAAGAGGCTGATCCGCGTGCTTGGCCATGAGCTTTCGAATTCGCTGGCGCCCATCAAATCGATTGCCGGCAGCCTGCTGGAGCGCATGGATGCGGTCACGGGCGACGAGGCCACGCTGCGCGATTTTCGCCGCGGACTGGGCGTGGTGGAGAGCCGCGCCGAATCGCTGCACCGATTCGTGCAATCGTACCGGATGCTGGCACAGCTGCCTCCGCCGAAGCTCCGCCCGGTGCCGATCGGGCCGCTGCTGGAGCGGGTAGTTTTGCTGGAGCAGCGCATTCCGGTGCATCTCGATCCCGGACCGCCGGCGATGCTCTCAGCCGATCCCGATCAATTGGAGCAGATGTTCATCAACCTGCTGGCAAATGCCGTGGACGCCTCGCTCGCCAATGGCGCCAAGCCGGTAAGCGCAACCTGGCGGGTGCAGGATACGAGCGTCGTGGTCGCAATCGAGGACCGCGGAATGGGCATTGCCAATGCCGACAATTTGTTTGTGCCTTTCTACACCACCAAGCCGGCGGGGAGCGGCGTGGGTCTGGCGCTGGCGCAGCAGGTTGCGCGCGCACATGGGGGAGAGGTGCAGCTGGTGAATCGCGAAGACGCCCAAGGCGCGCGAGCTACGGTTACGCTGCCGCTGGCGGAGCGCGACCGCTGATCGATTTCAGCGCGCAGGTTCGGCGGGCAGGTTCAGCGGGCAGGTTCAGCGCGCGTTCAGCGCTCGCGGACGATCTGCTCGAGGGCCGTGCTCAGGTCAGTCTTGTCGTCGCGGTACTTCACGATCACGGCGGCGTAGAGGCTCAGTCCCCACTCCTGGCCTTTGCCTTTGGTCACGGCGCGCGAGCCGGGGACGACGACGGCTTCTTCGGGAATGATAAGCGGCATCTCGCCGGAGGCGCGCAGGACTTCTCCTTTGACAACGTCGAAGACCGGCGTGCCTCGAGTAAGAATGGTTCCGGCGGCAAGCACCGCACCTTTGCGCACGATGGCGCCCTCATACACGCCGCAGTTGCCGCCCACGAGCACATCGTCCTCGATCACAACGGGGCTCGCATTCACCGGCTCGAGCACCCCGCCTATCTGCGCAGCCGCGCTCAGATGCACGCGCCGGCCCACCTGCGCACACGAGCCGACCAGCGCGTGCGAGTCGACCATGGTGTCTTCGTCGACATACGCTCCGGCATTGATGAACATGGGCGGAATGCAGGCTACGCCGCGCGCCACGTATGCACCGGTGCGGATGGAGGAGCCGCCGGGGACAATGCGCACACCGTCCGCGGGGACGAATTGACGGACGGGATAGGTGTGCTTGTCGACGAAGGAGAGTCCTGGAACTTCCCATTGCGCGAGAACGCCGAGCCGGAAACCAAGGAGAATGCCGCGTTTGACCCAGGCGTTCACGCGCCAGCCGGTGGGTGACGCAGAGTCCGGCGAGGCGGCGCGCACTTCACCGTGTTCCAAGGCGGCGCGCAGGACGAGAAAGGCCTCCATGGCCTGGGGATCGGCCTGCGCGGACGGGCCGGCGGCAAAGTGCCGCTCGATTGCCTCTTGCAACTGGCTGATGGTCATTCACTCCGAGTCTATCAACTCGAAGTGACCTCAGCCGCCCTGGCACGTGCCTATGGCGTTTTAGGAAATACCGGACCCCGGCCGAGTTCGCGCAAGGTCGCCGCTCCGGTTGGCCGCGTCGACTCGAAGACAGTGGCTTCGACTACGCCATTTCCTAAAGTGTTATAGGGCCTCAATGCGTTCATCCGCTCAGGCGTCGCACTGCGATGGATCAAGCGGCTGAGCAATCGAGGTGGCCTTCGAGGTGTGAGCGAATACCTCGATTGTCTGCAAGCGGAAGCAATTCTTGCCCAAAGGGATGAGCACGAGAGGCACGGGATCTTCCCCGGGCTTTCCGTTAAAGTTCTTTGACTCCAGCCACGCGCGCAATCGTGGATCGGCGATCTTTGGTTGCCCGTTCCAGAAGCCGGGCTCAAGGCCGCACTGAATCTGGAGGTGATCGAGCTCGATCTCAATGACGTGCGTTTGCCGGGGAAAATACCGGCGGACGTTGCCGGCGCCCACCTCGACGCCGATGTATTCACGTCCCTTGCATTGCGTTCGAACGACCATACGTACCTTTCTTCCTTGTTTCCCCCAGGCAGAACGAAGCAACCCCCGGACCGGCAGAGGTGAATTGCGCGGGGAGACCCCTGGAGGACCGGGCGCTGAACATGGCCGAGATCCCCAAGGATGGCGCAGATTGGAGCGCAATGGCCCGGCCCGGAGAAGCTCCGGAATGCGCATAGGCGCATGCCTGCGTCGAACATCCGCAAGGAGCCTGAAGAGACAATTTCGCGAACCCGAAGTAGTTGAAAATGGACCCGGACAGGGAAAGTGTAAGGAGGAAATGTGGAAAACGAGCGATAAACCTGCGGGCTGCCGGAGCCGCAGGTTCCTGAAACCGATAAACGTGCGAATTGAATTCACTTCGGGAACGGAGAGCGGATTTTCCACTTGGCCTGGCTAAAGTCAAGCACGGGGAGCAGGCCGGAATGGGTGAGCGAAGCGCGCACGTCCGGCGCAACCGCACTCCTTATGCGATACTCGAAACGGCATGTACAAACGGATTGTCCTTAAGTTATCGGGCGAGGCACTGGCGGGCGCGCGCGGTTTTGGCCTGGACGCCGACCGCGTGGCGGAGATTACCGGCGAACTGGCCGAAATTCACGCCCTGGGCGTGGAAGTGGGCGTGGTTGTGGGCGGCGGCAATTTTTTTCGCGGCGTGGCCGAACAGGCTCGAGAGATGGACCGCGTCAGCGCCGACAACATGGGCATGCTTTCGACTGTGATCAATGCGCTGGCGCTGCAGGACGCGCTGGAAAAACGCGCCGTGCAGTGCCGGGTAATGACGGCGGTGCTCATGAACCAGGTGGCTGAGCCGTATATCCGCCGCCGCGCTGTGCGGCATCTCGAAAAGGGCCGCGTGGTGATCTTCGCAGCCGGAATCGGCAACCCTTTCTTTTCCACTGACACGGCCGCCAGCCTGCGCGCCATGGAGATCAAGGCCGACGTACTGCTGAAAGCAACCAAGGTGGAGGGCGTCTTCAACGCCGATCCGGTGCTGGTGAAGGACGCCGTAAAGTACGACGAAATCACTTACATGGATATTCTTCGGCAGGGCCTGAAGGTGATGGACCTGACCGCGGTAAGCCTGTGTAAAGACAACAGCCTGCCCATGATCATCTTCAATTTGAACCAGCCCGGGAATATACGCAGCGTGGTGCTGGGAGAAAAGGTCGGAACGCTGGTAACGGCCTGAGACGTTTTCCCCTTTTCCCCCCGTCCGGGATCTGAGTGTGAGGCGCGGCCTAGGGTGGCCGGTTCCACTGACATTTGTTTGCCCCAGGTTTGAGAGCGCCAGTGCGCGGAGACGTCCAATAAGTTTGTGGAGATGCGCAAGCCAGCACGGTTGGAAGCTTTGACGGGCTTGCGCTGCTTTGCCGCCATCAATATCGTCCTGTTCCACTTCTCCAACCCGGCGTGGTTCGGGATTCTGGCGCCCGTCATCAACGCGGGCTTCGCATCGGTCAGCTTTTTCATCCTGCTCTCGGGCTTTGTGCTCGCTTACAACTACGCAGCAAAGGCGCGGCTGGGCGCGCTGGACAAGGTGCGCTTCTGGGAGGCGCGGTTCACGCGGCTGTATCCCATTTACCTGCTCAGCCTGTTGTTGAGCTGGCAGGTTGTGCCCATCGAGTACAGCGTGCACACGCACCGCATGTTCTGGTGGGGCATGGTTCTGACGCCGCTGCTGCTGCAGGGATGGATCCCGGCGATCGCCACATTCCTGAACACGCCCGCCTGGACGATGTCGGCCGAGTCGTTCTACTACATTCTCTTTCCCTGGATGGCGCGCTGGAAGCGCCCCGAGCGCATCAGGCCGCATCTGGCCAGGATGTTCGGCGTATGGATGCTGGGCCTGGTGCCGGGAACGCTGTATGCGATCTTCAGTCCCGATGGAATCGCGCATCCCGACCGCTGGAGCTGGGGCCCCTGGCTGCAGGCGCTCAAGTACACGCCCTTGCCGCATCTGTGCAGTTTCATCTTCGGCGTGCTGCTGGCAAGTTTGGATGAGCTCATCGCGCGTGGCAGCCGGCTGCGGCTACTCCTCGGCGGTTTCGGGTTTCTCTCCACGTTTACGATTCTTTCGCTCGCCAACCATATTCCCTACGCGCTTCTTCACGACGGCTTTCTCATGCCATTTTTCGGATGCATGATCCTCGGCCTAGCGGGCAACAACTGGCTCGCCTGGATCTTTGGCTGCCGTCCGCTGGTGTTCATCGGCGAGGCCAGTTACTGCCTTTACCTGCTCCACTTCAACCTGTGGAACCTGATCCACAATTCGCACATTCTGGATCGGCTGAATCTGAGCCGGTTCGATCCCTGGATCAGCTACGCCCTGCTGATTGCCATGGCCCTGCTGGCGCTGCACTTTGTGGAGAAGCCGGCGCAGCGGCAGTTGCGCAAGTGGCTGAGCGTGTGGAAGTGAGCCAGCCGGTTTCGATGCAGGGAGAGAGCCCGGCCGCGAGGGCCGAGCTCCTCTTCGATTCCCGCTATACCGAAGACTAGTGAAAGACGGCCTGGATGGCGTGGTTGCCGTGCGGCACGGCAATGACCGCCGTGGGATTCTCTCCCGTGGGGTAAGGCGTGGCCTGGGTCTGCGTGAGCACGCCCGTGCTGGGGTTGAGACGGAAGCCGGAGATGGAGTTGCCGAGGTGGTTGGCCGTGTACACGTAGCGGCCGAGAGCGGGTTCGACGGTGATCGAGACCGGCTGCGTA